>NZ_QYUR01000003.1 GCF_003596405.1 Pseudomonas cavernicola | reverse complement strand
CAGAGTTCAGGTAAGCGTGAAGTAACCGGTGCCAATGTGTTGGTGGCGATCTTTAGCGAGCAAGAGAGTCAGGCCGTATTCCTGCTCAAGCAGCAAAGTGTTGCCCGTATCGATGTGGTCAACTTCATTGCTCACGGTATCTCCAAGGTTCCAGGGCATGCCGATCATTCGGAAAGTGACCAGGAAATGCAGGATGACGAGGGTGGTGAGTCTTCCTCCTCGGGCAATCCGCTGGATGCCTATGCCAGCAACCTGAATGAGTTGGCGCGCCTGGGTCGTATTGATCCTCTGGTGGGCGTGAGTTGGAGGTCGAGCGCGTTGCGCAGATCCTCGCGCGGCGGCGTAAGAATAATCCACTGTTGGTGGGTGAGGCTGGTGTTGGCAAGACGGCCATCGCCGAAGGTCTGGCTAAGCGTATCGTCGATAATCAGGTGCCGGATTTGCTCGCGGATAGCGTGGTGTATTCCTTGATCTCGGCGCTTTATTGGCCGGCACTAAGTACCGTGGCGACTTCGAGAAGCGTTTCAAGGCCTTGCTCAACGAATTGCGCAAGCGGCCGCATGCGATCCTGTTCATCGATGAGATTCACACCATCATCGTGCTGGCGCGGCGTCTGGGGGCGTGATGGATGCGTCCAATCTGCTCAAGCCGATGTTGTCTTCCGGGGAAATCCGTTGCATCGGCTCGACTACGTTCCAAGAGTTTCGCGGAATCTTTGAGAAGGATCGCGCGCTGGCGCGGCGCTTCCAGAAAGTGGATGTGAGTGAGCCATCGGTGGAAGACACCATTGGCATCCTTCGCGGTCTCAAGGCGCGTTTCGAGCAGCATCACAGTATCGAGTACAGCGATGAATCGCTGCGAGCTGCGGCCGAACTGGCGTCGCGCTATATCAACGATCGTCATATGCCGGACAAGGCTATCGACGTGATCGATGAGGCTGGCGCTTACCAGCGTCTACAGCCGTTAGACAAGCGTGTTAAGCGCATAGAAGTGGTGCATGTTGAGGACATCGTCGCGAAATCGCGCGTATTCCGCCTAAGCATGTCAACACTTCGGATAAGGAGTTGCTGCGTAATCTGGAGCGCGACCTCAAGTTGACGGTGTTTGGCCAGGATGCTGCGATCGACTCTCTATCCACGGCTATCAAGTTGTCCCGCGCTGGGTTGAAGTCACCGGATAAGCCGGGGGTTCCTTCTTTCGCCGGGCCTACGGGCGTCGGCAAGACTGAAGCTGCACGGCAGTTGGCCAAGGCGATGGGTATCGAGTTGGTGCGTTTCGACATGTCCGAGTACATGGAGCGCCATACGGTTTCGCGGCTGATCGGTGCGCCGCGGGCTATGTCGGTTTCGATCAAGGCGGCTTGCTGACCGAAGCCATCACCAAGATGCCGCATTGCGTGCTGCTCTTGGATGAAATCGAGAAGGCGCATCCGGAGGTCTTTAACCTGCTGTTGCAAGTGATGGATCACGGCACTCTGACCGACAACAACGGACGCAAGGCGGATTTCCGCAACGTCATCCTGATCATGACTACCAATGCTGGCGCGGAAACCGCGGCGCGGGCTTCTATCGGCTTCACCCATCAGGATCACTCCACGGATGCCATGGAAGTGATCAAGAAGAGCTTTTCGCCAGAGTTCCGTAACGTCTGGACACCATTATCCAGTTTGGTCGCCTGAGTCACGAAGTGATTAAGAGCGTGGTGGACAAGTTCTCACCGAGTTGCAGGCGCAACTGGAGGATAAGCACGTCACGCTTGAAGTTAGTGACGCGGCGCGCGGTTGGCTGGCTGCTGGTGGCTATGATTCACAGATGGGTGCTCGACCAATGGCTCGCCTGATTCAGGATAAGATCAAGCGCCACTAGCTGAGGAAATTCTCTTCGGCGAATTGGCTGAGCATGGCGGTGTCGTGCACATCGATGTGAAGGATGGTGAGCTGAGCTTTGACTTCGAGACCACGGCTGAAATGGCGTAGTCATCAACTGTCGAGAAATGAAAACGCCCGGCAATTGCCGGGCGTTTTCATTGGGACTGGCTTAGCGCGCGCGGTAAGTAATGCGGCCTTGCTCAAGTCGTAGGGCGTCAATTCAACACGTACTTTGTCACCGGTCAGGATGCGAATGTAGTTCTTGCGCATCTTGCCGGAAATGTGCGCGGTTACGACGTGCCCATTTTCCAACTCCACACGGAACATGGTGTTGGCAGGGTGTCGACGACAGTGCCTTCCATTTCGAAGCTGTCTTCTTTCGACATGCAGTAAAGCCCTCGGTATCCAATGAATGGCCCGGTGCAACTGGCGCCAGGCAAAAGCGGCGTGCATTGTGCCCGAAAATAGGTCTGCCCGCCAAGGTAATTAGGCTCTGTCGAAGTTTAATGACGAGCCGCGTTGTCGCCTGAAAGCGCGCCAGGCAAGGCGCAGGCCGCAGGCAATGGTTATTCCTTGCCAAGGACTGCAACACAGCATGGCACGTTTTCAGGCACAACCCGAAGGGTCCGCGCGGCCGTCATTAAACATCAACAGAGCCTAGGAGAGGGTTATCCAGCGCTGATTGACGAACAGCTCAATGGGGCGGTATTGGGTCTTGTAGTTCATCTTCCGGCAGCTCTTGATCCAGTAACCAAGATAGACAGCTTCTAAGCCTAGGCGAACGGTTTCGCCAATCTGCCAGAGGATGGCATAACGGCCCAAGCTGCGGCGCTCCTCGTCAGGATCGTAGAAGGTGTAAACCGCGGAAAGACCATTGGGCAGTACGTCGGTAACTGCGACGGCGAGCAAGCGACCGGACAGCCGGAACTCGTAAAAGCGGGAAAAAGGCAGGTCACGCACCAAAAAGGTGGCGAATTGATCGCGATTGGGTGGATACATGTCGCCATCGGCGTGGCGCTGTTCGATATAGCGCGCGTAGAGAGCGTAATACTCTTCACTGAAGGTTGGGCGTACGGCGTGAACCTGAAGCTCTTCGTTGCGTTTGAGGATTCGTCGTTGCTGGCGGTTGGGTGTGAATTGCGCCGCAGGAATGCGCGCCGGCACGCAGGCTGTGCAGCGCTGGCAATGTGGGCGATATAGGTGATCACCGCTGCGGCGAAAACCCATTTCCGAAAGCTCGGCGTAGACCTCCATATCCATTGGCTGGCTGGGGTCAAGAAACAGCGTCGTGGCCTGTTCCTCGGGCAGATAGCTGCAGGGATGCGGCTGAGTGGCGTAGAACTTAAGGCGAGCCAGCTCGGTCATGATTAACCCTCAAGAGAGGCTTAGAGTAAGTGTATGCCAGCCTGCCGAACTCGCCTAGGCAAGCCAGTCCGCCGTATTTGCTTGATTCAGGTGACGAGCCAGGTAGCCTGCGAACTCCGTGCGAGGAATGGCGCGGGCGCCAAAGCTCTGCAGGTGCGGAGTGGGCATTTGGCAGTCGACCAGCACGAAGCCCCAGGCCTTGAGGTGTTCGACCAGCGTGATAAATCCCACTTTGGAGGCGTTATCGGTTCGACTGAACATGGACTCACCGAAAAACAGCTGCCCCATCGCCAGCCCATAAAGCCCGCCAACTAGCTCCCCGTTGAGCCAGACTTCGACCGAGTGGGCAATGCCGCGCCGATGCAATTCCAGATACGCGGCTTGCATGCTGGAGGTGATCCAGGTGCCCTCGGAATAAGTGCGCGGAGCAGCGCAGGCGTGGATTACGGCAGCGAAATCCCGATCAAAGGTTACCTGGTAGCGGGCTTGACGCAGGGTCTTGTTCAGGCTGCGTGAGATGTGAATTTCGCCCGGAAATAGCACGGTGCGTGGATCCGGTGACCACCAGAGAATCGGCTGGTCGTCCTGATACCAGGGAAAGCAACCGTGACGGTAAGCCTGGATCAGGCGGTCAGCGCTCAGGTCGCCGCCGGCCGCGAGCAGGCCGTTAGGTTCGCGCAAGGCTTTCTCGAGAGAGGGGAAGTCCAGGGAGTCGCGCTGTAGCCAGGTCAGCATGATGGGCTATGACCGAGAGGGTAGGGCGAAGGTGGGCGCTGGGCGCCCACCTGTAGGGCTCAGTTGCCGATATCGAGGAACTTTTCGACATCCAGTGCGGCCATGCAGCCCGCGCCTGCCGAGGTGATGGCCTGGCGGTAGACATGGTCGGCGACATCGCCGGCGGCGAAGACGCCCTCGATGCTGGTAGCGGTGGCATTGCCTTCGCTGCCGCCCTGAATCAGCAGGTAGCCATTACGCATCTCCAGTTGGCCCTGGAATAGGTCGGTGTTGGGTTTGTGGCCGATGGCGATAAACACGCCGGTCAGCGGCAATTCTTCGGTCGCGCCGTTGTTGGTGTCTTTCAGGCGCACGCCGGTGACACCGGAGGCGTCGCCCAGCACTTCGTCCAAGGTTTGGTTCCAGTGCAGGCGGATATTGCCGTTGGCGGCTTTTTCGAACAACTTGTCCTGCAGGATTTTCTCCGAGCGCAGCTTGTCGCGACGATGCACCAAGTGCACTTCCTTGGCGATATTGGCCAGATACAGGGCCTCTTCCACGGCTGTGTTGCCGCCGCCGATCACTGCGACCACTTGGTTGCGATAGAAGAAGCCGTCACAGGTGGCGCAGGCGGACACGCCCTTGCCGGCAAAGGCTTCTTCCGATGGCAGGCCGAGGTACTGGGCAGAGGCGCCGGTGGCGATAATCAGTGCGTCGCAGCTGTAGGTGCCGCTGTCGCCCTTGAGGATGAAGGGGCGCTGCTGCAACTCGGCGGTATGAATGTGGTCGTAAACGATCTCGGTGTCGAAGCGCTCGGCATGCTTCTGCATGCGGTCCATTAGTACCGGGCCGGTCAGGCCTTCGATGTCACCTGGCCAGTTGTCCACCTCGATGGTGGTGGTGAGCTGGCCGCCGGGCTGGATGCCGGTGATCATCAGGGGCTTGAGGTTGGCGCGGGCGGCGTATACAGCAGCGCTATAGCCGGCAGGGCCGGAGCCCAAGATGATCAGGCGTGAATGCTTGACTTCGCTCATAAAAACACCTCATAAGCCTTTGTCACAAAAGAGAATGCGTGCTCCAATTGAGCCGCACGGAAGATGCTGTTGGCTATGCTACACCGAAGCGGGAGAGGCCGGCAAAACGCGCCATAGGCATGTCGCGTGACGTGGCATCAGGCAGGCAAACCCGTACAATAGGCCAAGTTTTCGCCGTCAATCGATTGTTGGGCGCGCCGTAGGCGCAGGAAAAGACGCGTTTTGAAGAACTCCACCACTACCGCTCAAGCACCAGTTTGGCGTCAGCAATTGCACTACCGGCTCAAGGAAGGTGCGCTGATCGCGCTGGGTGCGCTTTGCCTTTATCTTTGGATGGCGCTGCTGACCTATGATCAGAATGATCCGGGTTGGACCCATACCAGCAATGTCGTGCAGGTTCAGAATGCCGCTGGCCGTGCCGGTGCGTGGTTTGCCGATATCTTATTCATGGCCCTCGGTTATTTCGCCTACCTGTTTCCACTGCTTTTGGCGGTGAAGACATTCCAGGTCTTCCGCGGCCGTCACCAGCCCTGGCAGTGGAGCGGCTGGTTGTTTTCCTGGCGGCTGATTGGTTTGGTGTTTCTGGTGTTGTCCGGCGCGGCCTTGGCCTATATCCATTTCCATTCCGGTTCCAGCTTGCCCGCTTCGGCTGGCGGTGCGCTAGGTGAAAGCCTGGGGCAGTTGGCCGTTGCTGCGCTGAATGTGCAGGGCAGCACGTTGCTGTTTATCGCGTTGTTCCTGTTTGGCCTGACGGTGTTTAGCGACCTGTCCTGGTTCAAGGTCATGGATTTGACCGGCAAGATCACCCTAGACCTGTTCGAGCTGATCCAAAACGCCACCAACAATTGGTGGAGTGCGCGGGTCGAGCGCAAGCAATTGGTAGCCCAGTTGCGCGAAGTCGATGATCGCGTCAACGAAGTAGCCGCACCGATGGTGCATGACCGGCGTGAGCAGGCGAAGGTCAAAGAGCGCCTGATCGAGCGTGAAGAAGCCCTGAGCAAGCACATGAGCGAGCGCGAGAAGCGCCCCGCACCGGTGATTACTCCGCCTGCTGCACCTAAAGCCGTTGAGCCGAGCAAGCGCGTACAGAAAGAGAAGCAAGCGCCGCTGTTCGTCGATAGCGCGGTCGAGGGCACCTTGCCACCGATTTCCATCCTCGATGCGGCCGAGAAGAAGCAGAAGAAATATTCCCCTGAGTCCCTAGAGGCCATGTCGCGTCTGCTGGAGATCAAGCTCAAAGAGTTCGGTGTCGAGGTCATCGTCGAGTCCGTGCATCCGGGCCGGTGATTACCCGTTTCGAAATCCAGCCAGCTGCCGGGATCAAAGTCAGCCGCATCTCAGGTTTGGCCAAGGACTTGGCGCGCTCGTTGGCGGTGATCAGCGTGCGCGTGGTGGAAGTTATCCCAGGCAAGACCACTGTGGGTATTGAGATACCTAACGAGGACCGCCAGATCGTGCGCTTCTCTGAAGTGTTGTCCTCGCCCGAGTACGACGAGGCCAAGTCGCCGGTAACCCTGGCGCTGGGGCATGACATCGGTGGCCGTCCGGTGATTACCGACCTGGCGCGGATGCCACACCTGCTGGTCGCCGGTACCACCGGTTCGGGTAAGTCGGTGGGCGTGAATGCCATGATCCTGTCGATTCTGTTCAAGTCCGGACCAGAAGATGCCCGGCTGATCATGATCGACCCCAAAATGCTTGAGCTATCGATCTACGAAGGTATTCCGCACTTGCTCTGCCCAGTCGTGACCGACATGAAAGAGGCTGCCAACGCCCTGCGTTGGAGCGTTGCCGAAATGGAGCGGCGCTATAAGCTGATGTCGAAAATGGGGGTGCGAAACCTTGCCGGCTTCAATCGCAAGGTGAAGGATGCAGAAGAGGCGGGAGAGCCGCTGGTCGATCCGCTGTATAAGCGCGAAAGCATCCACGACGAAGCGCCACTGCTGAAGACCCTGCCAACCATCGTGGTGGTGGTCGACGAATTCGCCGACATGATGATGATCGTCGGCAAGAAGGTTGAGGAGCTGATCGCGCGTATCGCACAGAAGGCGCGGGCTGCGGGTATTCACTTGATCCTTGCCACTCAGCGGCCGTCGGTGGATGTAATCACCGGCTTGATCAAGGCCAACATCCCAACGCGTATGGCGTTCCAGGTCTCCAGCAAGATCGACTCGCGGACCATCCTCGACCAGGGCGGCGCGGAGCAACTGCTCGGCCACGGTGACATGCTTTATCTGCCGCCGGGCACTGGCCTGCCGATCCGCGTTCACGGCGCCTTCGTTTCCGACGAAGAGGTTCATCGTGTAGTCGAAGCCTGGAAACTGCGTGGTGCGCCCGACTACATCGAGGACATTCTCGCCGGCGTGGAAGAGGCTGGCAGCGGCTTCGACGGTGGCAGTGGCGAAGGTGGCGGCGAAGGCAGTGAGGACGATCCGTTGTACGACGAAGCCGTGCGTTTCGTTACCGAGAGCCGCCGCGCTTCGATTTCCGCTGTACAGCGCAAGCTGAAAATTGGCTACAACCGCGCCGCGCGGATGGTCGAAGCCATGGAAATGGCCGGCGTAGTGACGTCTATGAACACCAACGGCTCCCGTGAAGTGATTGCGCCGGGCCCGATTCGCGATTAACGCCTACCCATGGATTCAATGAGGATTTACATGCGCCTGATCCGCATGCTGTTGCTGGCAGCTATGGCTTTTGCCGTCATCCCAGCCCAGGCCGACGACGAGGCCGCCGTTCAGCGCCTGACCCAACTGCTCAGCCAGGCGCAGACCATCACTGCGCGTTTCTCCCAGCTGACCCTGGACGGTACTGGCACGCAGTTGCAGGAAACGGCTGGTGAGCTGTCCTTGAAGCGTCCGGGTTTGTTCCGCTGGCATACCGACGCGCCACAAGAGCAGTTACTGGTCTCCAATGGCCAGAAAGTTTGGTTGTACGACCCGGATCTGCAACAAGTGACGATTCAGAAGCTCGACCAGCGTTTGACTCATACGCCGGCTTTGCTGCTTTCCGGGGATGTTTCGCAGATTCGCCAGAACTTCGACATCACCTTCAAAGAAGCTGGCGATGTGGTGGACTTCACCCTCAAGCCGAAAGCCAAGGACACGCTGTTCGATAACCTGCGTCTGTCCTTCCGCAAAGGGGTGATCAACGACATGCAGTTGATCGACAGTGTCGGCCAGCGCACCAACATTCTGTTCCTCGGAGTGAAGATGAACGCGGCGCTGGACGCCGGCCAGTTCACTTTCGATATCCCGGCCGGCGCTGACGTGATTCAAGAGTAAATGCTCAAGTGTAAGAGGTGCTGACCCCAGCCCATGGACCTGTTCCGTAACACCCCCGTCGCTCAACCCCTGGCCGCCCGCCTGCGTGCAGCCAGCTTGGACGAGTACGTCGGTCAGGAACACCTGCTGGCCCGTGGCAAGCCGCTACGCGAGGCGCTGGAGCAGGGCGCGCTGCACTCGATGATCTTCTGGGGCCCGCCGGGTGTCGGCAAAACCACCCTGGCGAGGCTGCTGGCGCAGGTTTCCGATGCACATTTCGAAACGCTCTCGGCGGTGTTGTCCGGGGTGAAGGAGATTCGCCAGGCGGTGGAGATTGCCCAGCAGCATGCTGCGCAGTACGGCCGGCGAACGATTCTCTTCGTCGATGAAGTGCATCGTTTCAACAAGTCGCAGCAGGATGCCTTTCTGCCTTACGTGGAAGACGGCACGCTGATCTTCATCGGTGCGACCACCGAGAACCCCTCGTTCGAGCTGAACAACGCGCTGCTTTCCCGTGCCCGCGTCTATGTGCTGAAAAGCCTGGATGAGTCGGCGTTACGCAAACTGGTAGCGCGCGCCCTGAATGAGCCGAAAGGCTTGGGCGATCGTCACTTAAGCTTGCCGGAAGACAGTTTCAAGATTCTCCTGGCGGCCGCCGATGGTGATGGTCGGCGGTTGCTGAACTTCCTTGAGAACGCCGCCGATCTGGCCGAAGACGATAGTGAGATCAGTGTCGGGCTGTTGCAAAACCTGCTGGGTGACAGCCGTCGTCGTTTCGATAAGGGCGGCGAAGCGTTCTATGACCAGATTTCTGCACTGCATAAGTCAGTCCGCGGCTCCAGCCCGGACGGCGCGTTGTATTGGTTCGCGCGCATGCTCGACGGTGGCTGCGATCCGCTGTATATCGCCCGCCGTGTGGTGCGTATGGCCAGTGAAGACATTGGCAACGCCGATCCGCGCGCGCTGAGCTTATGCCTGTCCGCCTGGGACGTGCAGGAGCGCCTGGGTAGTCCAGAAGGTGAGTTGGCGGTGGCGCAAGCCATCGTGTATTTGGCTTGCGCACCAAAGAGCAACGCGGTCTACAACGCATTCAACGCCGCGATGCGGGATGCCGCGGAGCATGGCTCGCTGGAAGTGCCGCTGCATCTGCGTAATGCCCCGACCAAATTGATGAAAGAGCTGGGCTATGGCGACGAATACCGCTATGCCCACGATGAGCCGGAAGCCTATGCCGCTGGCGAGGATTACTTCCCGGACAGCCTCGAACCGCGCAACTACTACCAGCCGGTGCCGCGCGGCCTAGAGTTGAAAATCCGTGACAAGCTGAATCATCTCGCGGCGCAGGATCGCGCTAGCCCTAGGCAACGGAGAAAACCATGATTCGAGTGGTTCTTGCGGTTGCTGTGGGCGGTACAGCGGGCACCTTATTGCGCTTTGCGACCACCAACTGGATCAGTGCCCATTGGCCGCAGCACTTCAATGTCGGTACGCTGCTGGTCAATATTGTTGGCTGCCTGCTGATTGGCTATCTCTACGGCCTATTCTTGCTTCGCCCGGAGATACCGCTGGAGTTGCGCGCCGGTTTGGTGGTTGGCTTTCTCGGTGGGCTGACGACCTTTTCCTCCTTTACCCTCGACACGCTGCGCTTGCTGGAAAGCGGGCAGTTGCCGCTAGCTCTCGGCTATGTGGCACTCAGCGTGCTCGGCGGCCTGCTCGCCACTTGGGTGGGCTTGTCCCTGACCAAACTCTGATGACTGAGAGACGAACATGCTTGATCCCAAACTGATACGTACCGAACTGCAGGCAATCGCTGAACGCCTGGCTGCCCGCGGTTATCAACTGGATGTGGCGCGTATCGAAGGGCTGGAAGCCCAGCGCAAAACCGTGCAGAGCCGCACCGAGCAACTGCAGGCCGAGCGCAATGCGCGTTCCAAATCCATCGGTCAGGCCAAGGCCCGTGGTGAAGATATCGGCCCGCTGATGGCTGATGTCGATCGCATGGCCAACGAGCTCAGCAGCGGCAAGCACGAGCTGGATGCGATCCAGGCCGAGCTCGACTCCATTCTGCTAGGCATGCCCAACCTGCCGCACGAGTCGGTACCGGTTGGCGACGATGAAGAAGCTAACGTCGAAGTGCGTAGCTGGGGCACGCCGAAGGTTTTCGATTTCGAGATCAAAGACCATGTGGCCCTGGGTGAGCTGCACGGTTGGTTGGACTTTGAGCGCGCGGCCAAACTCTCGGGCGCGCGTTTCGCACTGCTGCGCGGCCCCATCGCCCGTATGCACCGTGCGCTGTCGCAGTTCATGATCAATCTGCACACCGGCGAGCATGGTTACGAAGAGGCTTACACGCCTTACCTGGTGCAGGCGCCTGCGCTACAGGGTACGGGTCAGCTGCCAAAGTTCGAAGAAGACCTGTTCAAGATCAGCCGCGACGGCGAAGCCGACCTGTACCTGATCCCGACGGCCGAGGTTTCGCTGACCAATATCGTCAGCGACGAGATTCTCGACGTTAAACAGCTGCCGCTGAAATTCGTCGCGCACACCCCGTGCTTCCGCAGTGAGGCGGGTGCTTCTGGCCGCGATACCCGTGGCATGATCCGTCAGCACCAGTTCGACAAGGTCGAGATGGTGCAGATCGTTGAGCCGAGCAAATCCTATGAAGCACTGGAAAGCCTGACCGGTAACGCCGAGAAAGTCTTGCAGCTGCTCGAGCTGCCGTACCGTGTGCTGGCTCTGTGCACCGGTGACATGGGCTTCAGTGCGACCAAAACCTATGACCTGGAAGTCTGGGTGCCGAGCCAGGACAAGTATCGCGAGATTTCCTCCTGCTCCAACTGTGGCGACTTCCAGGCCCGGCGCATGCAGGCGCGCTGGCGTAACCCGGAAACCGGCAAGCCGGAGCTGGTACACACACTGAACGGCTCGGGTCTGGCGGTTGGTCGGACGTTGGTCGCCGTGCTGGAAAACTACCAGCAAGCCGATGGCTCGATCCGCGTGCCGGAAGTGCTCAAGCCCTATATGGGTGGCATCGAGGTAATCGGTTAAATGGATTTTTTGCCGCTGTTTCATAACCTGCGCGGACAGCGCGTGTTGGTGGTTGGTGGCGGCGAAATCGCCTTGCGCAAATCGCGCCTGCTAGCTGACACCGGCGCTGTTTTGCGAGTTGTGGCGCCGCAGATCGAGGCGCAACTGGCCGATCTGGTCGAGCAGGGCGGTGGTGAGCTGCATGTGCGCGGCTATGTTGAAAGTGATCTGGATGGCTGCGTGCTGATTATCGCCGCCACCGATGACGAGCCATTGAATGCCAGGGTGTCGCACGATGCTCGCGGGCGTGGTCTGCCGGTCAATGTGGTCGATGCGCCAGCCCTGTGCAGCGTGATATTCCCGGCCATTGTCGACCGCTCGCCGTTGCTGATGGCGGTTTCCAGCGGTGGCGATGCGCCGGTGCTGGCGCGCTTGATTCGCGCCAAGCTGGAAACCTGGGTTCCCGCCAGCTATGGCCAACTGGCAGGGTTGGCCAAGCGTTTCCGTAGCCAGGCGAAAGACCTGTTTCCCAATCTGCAGCAGCGCCGGGTGTTCTGGGAAGATGTGTTCCAGGGCCCAATCGCCGAGCGCATGTTGGCCGGGCAGGGCGCCGAAGCCGAGAAACTGCTGCAAGCCAAACTCAGTGGCGCCGCACCCAAAGTGCTCGGTGAGGTCTATCTGGTCGGTGCCGGTCCTGGCGATCCTGATCTCCTGACCTTCCGCGCCTTGCGCCTGATGCAGCAGGCTGATGTGGTGCTGTACGACCGATTGGTCGCGCCGGCGATCATTGAGCTGTGCCGACGGGATGCCGAGCGTGTCTATGTCGGTAAGCAGCGCGCCGAGCATGCCCTGCCGCAAGAGCAGCTCAACCAGCAGTTGGTCGAACTGGCGAAGCAAGGCAAGCGCGTATTGCGCTTGAAGGGCGGCGACCCATTTATTTTTGGCCGTGGTGGCGAAGAGATTGAAGAGTTGGCCGCCAACGGCATCCCTTTCCAGGTGGTGCCGGGCATCACCGCCGCCAGCGGTTGCGCGGCCTATGCCGGCATTCCACTGACCCATCGCGACTATGCCCAGTCAGTGCGTTTTGTCACCGGTCATTTGAAGGATGGCAGTTGCGATCTGCCTTGGAGCGACCTCGTTGCGCCGGGGCAAACCCTGGTGTTTTACATGGGTTTAGTGGGATTGCCGGTTATCTGCGAACAACTGATCAAGCACGGCCGCGCCAGTACGACTCCGGCCGCATTGATTCAGCAGGGCACCACTGCCAAACAACGCGTGTTCACCGGTACCTTGGCCAATCTGCCGGAACTGGTGGCGCAGCATGAAGTGCATGCACCGACGCTGGTAATCGTCGGTGAAGTGGTGACCCTGCGTGACAAACTGGCCTGGTTCGAAGGCGCTCAAGAGCAGGTGTAGGGAGGGGGCTGGTCTTGTAGGGCGGGTGAAACCCGCGCGGTAGAAACCAATGACCGGCCGAGATTGTTGCGTTACTTTTATTTGGCGGGTTTCACCCGCCCTACACCTGTAGGCTGGGTAGAACACCGTGAAACCCAACTCGCTCACAATGCTGAGTCAACGCTGGGTTTCGGCTGAAGCCTCTACCCAGCCTACGGATACCGCTGGCAGTCAAATCCCGCTGTTGTGCCAGATACCCCGACCGGGTAGTCGTTCGCGATCGTGCGGGCGGCTGAAGTCCAGAGCCGGGCCCTTGGGCACGATGCCGGTCGGATTGATGGTGCGGTGGCTCGCGTAGTAATGCCCTTTGATGTGGCTAAAGTCCACAGTCGGCGCGATGCCTGGCCACTGATACAGCTCTCGCAGCCAATTCGACAGGTTCGGATAATCCTCGATCCGCCGCTGGTTGCATTTGAAGTGGCTGTAATAGACCGCGTCGAAACGAATCAGTGTGGTGAACAGGCGCCAGTCGGCTTCGGTCAGGTATTCGCCCGCCAGATAGCGCTTCTGGTCCAGCAGTTCTTCCAGATAATCCAGTTCGCTAAAGAGCTCATCGAAGGCCTCCGCATAAGCCTCTTGTGAGGTCGCGAAGCCGGCACGGTAGACACCGTTATTGACCGCCGGATAGATCTGCTCGTTGAGCGAGTCGATCTCGCGTTGCAGTGGTGCCGGGTAAAAGTCCAGGCGGCTACTATCTTGACCCTGGGGGGCGGTCAAGCCATCGAACGCGGAATTGAACATGCGGATGATTTCGGCTGACTCGTTGCTGACGATGCGCTTGAGCTGCTTGTCCCACAGCAAGGGCACGGTCACCCGGCCGGTGTAGTTGGTGTCATCAGCGGTGTAGCGTTGATGCAGATAACTCAACCCATCTAGGGCGTCGCCCGTGGAGCCGTGGCTTTGCTCGAAGGTCCAGCCATGCTCGGCCATCAACCAGCTGACTACGGAGACGTCGATCAGGCTTTCCAGGCCTTTGAGCTTGCGCAGGATCAACGTGCGGTGAGCCCAGGGGCAGGCCAGGGAAACATACAGGTGATAACGGCCAGCCTCTGCGCGAAAGCCACCACCCCCGCTGGGGCCTGGCTCGCCATCGCGAGTGATCCAGTTACGCCGCTGCGCTTTCTCGCGCTGGAAACGACCGCCTTCGGAGGCTGCGTACCACTGGTCATGCCAGTGGCCATCGATCAGTAAACCCATTGTCCCGATTCCTCTGCCTGCTGCGTAGGAGCTCAGTCTAATGCTAAGAACTCGAACGAATGACGCAAACTCTGCGCCTTACGTATCGATCAAATCGATTTGTTTCGTGCATCCCAGAATTGTTGAGATTGCGCGAAGGCCTCTTCGCGCGGCATTCCTAGACCGCGTAGAGCCAGCGCCATCGTGGCCTGCACTGCCAGGCGACCATAGTCGTCTTCGACTTCGCCATTCCAGAAGGCGAGCAGATGATCCGGCTCAAGCCTTTCCGGTTTGACGTGGCGCTGCGCCGAGAGCGCCGGCCATTCCTCGTCCCAGTTACTGCCGTCGGCAGTGCCATACAGGTGCGAGCTGACATCCGGGTTGATTTCAATCTCGCCGCCATCGCCTTTGATCACGATGGAGTTGTCACCTAGTAACTGGCTGGCCTCGCGGTGCGCCGCCTGATAGCCCGGATGGAAGATGCTTTGTAGGCCGCAGCGCGCGTTGAGCGGGTTGAGAATCCGCGCCAGGGAATGGATCGGCGAACGCAGCCCCAGGGTGTTGCGCAGGTCGATCATCCGTTGCAGCTGCGGCATCCAGTCTCCCAGCGGAACGAAGGCGAGGTTCTGCCGTTCAAGTGTTTGGCCGGCAGAGGTCCAGTCACGGCAGAGCGGAATGTCCAGCAGCTCCAGCAGCTGCTCGCTGTACAGGCGGCCGGCAGTGTGCGCGCCACCGCCGTGCATGAGGATGCGTACACCGTTGTTGGCCAGACATTTGGCGGCCAAGAGATACCACGGCAGATGGCGCTTTTTGCCGGCATAGGTCGGCCAGTCGAGATCCACCGCAATGACCGGTGCGCCTAGCCGTGCGCGGACGGCCTGCGTAAATCCGGCCAGCTCCTCCGGGCTTTCTTCCTTGTACCGCATCAGCATCAGAAAGGCACCGAGTTGGGTGTCTTCGACTTTGCCGTCGAGCAGCATGCCCATGGCCTCGCGGGCTTCGTCCTGGGTCATGTTACGGGCACCCCGCTTGCCTTTACCGAGAATGCGCACGTAATGGGCGAAAGGGTGCTCGGCTGGGGTGGTCAGAGTTAGAGGCTGCGGATTCATAGGCAATTGGTCGGCTTCGGCAGGCCCGCCAGTTTGGCGGCGAGTTTGGCGGGGGTGCCTTTGAACAGGCGGTTAAGGTGCAGGCTATTGCCTTTCTCCGGTCCGAGTTTCAGCGCGGCATATCTGATTAGCGGACGAGTGGCTGGAGAAAGCTGAAACTCGCTATAGAAAGCCCGCAGTAGTTGAAGGATTTCCCAATGCTCAGCACTAAGTGGCAGCTCTTCTTGCAGGGCTAGGGCCTCGGCGACGGCGGGCGACCAGTCACTTAACTCCAGCAGGTAGCCGTCTTTATCCAGCGCAATGCTGCGCTCATCGACGATCAGCGCGCTCATAGCCAGCTATTGACCTTGGCATAGCGCGTACAGATGTCGACAAAGCCGTGGTAGTCGATCACTTGCAGGCGGACTGGGGCACTTAAGGCGCGGGCTTGTAGGTCTTCATGGAGGGCAAACAGCTCAATGCATGCGGGCATCAGCTCCAGCGCTTGGCGTTGTGCGCTACCAGGTTGCAAGGCATATGCCGCATCGCCAGTCAGCAGCAGGCCATCATCGGGACCGAGAAGACGCAAGCAGCTGCTCAGGCGGCTGTCGCTGAAAGGCGAATGCGAAAGGATATGCAGGGTGGCCATCAGAGGGTGATCACCTGGTCGTAGTGGTTGATAAGAGTGGTCAGCGCAGCATCATCCAGACTTTCCACCGGCAAGTTGAGCGCCTGGGTATCCAGGCCGCGTTCTTGCAGGCTGCGCAAGGAGGCGTAGAGCGACTCCACGCCGAACAGTGGCAGCGCCTGGAGGTTGGCCGTCAGGTCTTTCTGCTGCAATGCGCTGGGCTGCTGGGCTTGGGCTAGTTGGAAGACACCATCGTCGAGAAACAGCAGGCCGATAGGTAGGTCGAAAGCACCGCCAGCCAGGGCAATATCAAGTGCCTCGCGGGCAGCAGGGCCGGACCAGGGTGCCTGGCGGCACATGATCAAAAGCGATTTAGCCATTTCAAGGGCCTCCGAAACAAACGAGGCGATCGGCCAACTGCGCCGCTTCATGCAGTTGCCCTAGTCCGGAGAGCTCCCAGGGCTTAGCCAGGTTGGCGGCGTTACGTTGGTAACGTTGTGCCTCTTCCTCATTCAATACGCCACGCCGCAGAGCCGCGGCGATACAAACTACCCCATCGAGTTGTTGTTCGCGGACGAAAGCAGCCCATTCGCCAGATAAGTCCAGCTCATCCTGTGGCGTCACGACATTGCTCGAGGCGCTGTACACGCCATCCTGATAGAAAAACAGCCGCACGATTTCATGCCCGTCAGCCAATGCGGCTTGGGCAAAGCGCAAGGCGCGGCGTGAGGAGGGTGCGTGCGGTGGGGAGAAGAGGGCGATGGCAAACTTCATGGCATACCCGACAAGGGAGATTCTTGTCGGAATGATACGGCCTGAGCACGTAAGTTGCTCGCCGCGGACATGAAAAAGCCCGCCGAAGCGGGCTTTTCTACAACATGAAATCTATCAATCGTTACTGCTGGCGATGCCCAGCAACTGCAACAAGCTGACGAACAGGTTGTAGATGGACACGTACAAACTGATGGTGGCCATGATGTAGTTACGCTCGCCGCCATGAATGATGGCGCTGGTCTGGAACAAGATGCAGACCGAGGAGAACAGTACGAAACCCGCGCTGATCGCCAATTGAAGGCCGCTGATCTGGAAGAAAATGCTCGCCAGCGTAGCGCCGATCAGTACAAAGAAGCCGGCAGTGATAAAGCCAGCCAGGAAGCTCATGTCCTTGCGTGTGGTCAACACGTAGGCCGACAGGCCGCAGAACACCAGCGCGGTCATGGCGAATGCCGAACTCACCACCTCGCCGCCATTGGGCATGCCCAAGTAGCGATTGAGGATCGGCCCAAGGGTGTACCCCATAAAGCCAGTCAAGGCGAATGTCGCAACTAAACCCCAGGGCGAGTTGCGCAGCTTGGCCGCCAGAAAGAACAGGCCGTAAAAGCCAATCAGGACCACAAAGAAACTTGGGTAAGGAACGCGCATCTGCTGTGCCACGTAAGCGACCAGGCCACTGAAGGCGAGCGTCATGGCCAGCAGGCCATAGGTGTTGCGCAGGACGCGGCTGACTTCTTGCTGCTCAACCTGCGCGTGGTTGAGTGCGTAATCTTGTTCGTGCATGGCAACACTCCTGAAAAGGGCTAAGGGTTCCGTGACCAAGGTCGAAACGGATCATAGCAGAGACATCGTTACTGCCAATCTCGAGAGTTTGACAGTGTGTTTCGTTCCGGTATTATTGCCGCCCGCACTTTTGCGGAGGTGTGGCCGAGTGGTTTAAGGCAACGGTCTTGAAAACCGTCGACTGTAACAGGTCCGTGAGTTCTTATCTAAGGTAGCTTTTCGTTGCGCCTTATGGCTGGAACCCCGAAGTAAGATGCACATACAATCTGGAAGGTTGGCAGAGCGGTTGAATGCAACGGTCTTGAAAACCGTCGAACGTTAGTAGCGTTCCCAGGGTTCGAATCCCTGGCCTTCCACCAAATTCGAAAAAAACTGAATAAAATCAAAGGCTTAGATGAAAATCTAGGCCTTTTTTTTGTGCGCCCGGCAGGGCGCACTCACTCGGAGGTGAAAGTCCTCTACACACCCGGCAAGGGGAAGTGTTAGCCAGAGGCAAGGGTGTCGCGGGTGACTGCGAATCCGAAGGAAGCCCGAGGCAAAGCGCTGGCCTGACGAACAGGAAGCGGATACGAGGCGACGCATCGGGGTAAGGCAGCAAAAAAGGCCAAAGCCCGGTACTTGCACAGAACGATGCGGCGTATATCCGACAGGCATAAGCGTGAAGGTGGGTGCGTCATACCCGGGGAGATCTGTATGGCTGCCATTGTGCTACTGGCGTCGCGAGGCGTGAGGATGGCCGTACAGAAGTCAGCAGAAGCCATAGTAGGTGCGGTTTGACCGAAGGGCCGAACATGAGTGACCGCGATTAGGACGGTAGAGACTCGATGCAGCCGATGAGACACAAGTGCGCGAAAACGCAGCCATGACGTCAGAGCCGGGGCGGAACTCCGGGGGCGATGTGCATGGCGTTGAGGCGGGCACGGCGGCTACCGAGCAAACGAAAGCGGGGGAGCCATCGCTAATGGAGGCGGTGGTTGATCGAGACAACCTGTGGCTGGCGTATCGAAAAGTGGTCGGCAACCGTGGCGCGCCGGGGGTCGATGGACTCCCGGTCGAGCGGTTCGCCGGCTGGCTGAAGATGCACTGGCCAAGCATAAAAGCAGTGCTGATAAACGGACAGTACATGCCGCAGGCGGTACGCGCAGTGGACATTTCCAAGCCTGCGGGCGGGATACGCACACTGGGTATCCCGACGGTACTGGACCGTCTGATCCAGCAGGCGCTGCTCCAGACCCTCCAACCGATCTTCGAGCCGGTTTTCTCCGACTCCAGCTACGGCTTCCGGCCGGGGCGCAGCGCCCAGCAGGCAGTACTAGCGGCACAGCAGTATGTGCAAGAAGGCCGCCGCTGGGTGGTGGATATCGATTTGGAGAAATTCTTCGACCGGGTGAACCACGACATCCTGATGTCACGGCTCGCCCGGCGGGTGACGGATGCGCGAGTGCTCAAGCTGATCCGGCTCTCGGCGTTGTGCGACCAGCCCGTCACGCATGGACCGCTCTCGCCGCTGCTGTCGAACATCCTGCTCACCGATTGGGATCGCGAACTTGAGCGACGTGGCCATGCGTTCTGCCGCTACGCGGACGACTGCAACATCTACGTGCGAAGCAAGGCGGCAGGCGAGCAACTGTTGAAGCAGATGAAGGGGTTCCTTACGGAGCGCCTGAAGCTGCAAATCAACGAAGCGAAAAGTGCCTGCGCCAAGCCGTCAACGCGCAAGTTCTTGGGATATAGCCTGACGGCCCATCGCCAGGCTCGGCTGCGTATCGCACCGCAAAGCCTGCAAAGGCTAATGGCCCGCGTGAAGGAGTTGTTACGTCAAGGACGGGGAAGAAGCCTGACTCATACCATCGAGACACTGAATCCGGTGCTTCGAGGGTGGATCGGCTACTTCCAGTTCACGCAGACCAAGAATGCACTGGAGAGTCTGGACGGTTGGCTGAGACGAAGACTGCGCTGCCTGCTCTGGCGGCAAGCAAAGCACCGTCAAGGCCGAACCACAATGCTGCGTCGACAGCGCCTGACGGAAGATCGTGCATGGCGCTCGGCCCGAAACGGACAAGGTCCGTGGTGGAATTCGGGTGCATCACACATGAATGCGGCCTTCCCGAAACGCTTCTTCGACGCCTTGGGCTTGATCTCGCTGCTGGATACCCAGCGGCACCTCCAGCGTCACCCATGAACCGCCGTATGCGGAACCGCACGTACGGTGGTGTGAGAGGGCGGCGGGAGTAATCCCGCTCCCTACTCGATGAGCTAAGAAATGTCTCTGATCATCCTATAAGCCCGGCTAACGCATGTTGGCGGATTGATGACGCAGGCAAGCTCATGGCATCAATGAGCTTGGCTGAAACAGGCAAAAACCTGAACGAGCAGTGCTGCAAACAGTGGCCATACGTCGCGTTGATCCACTTTCGTCTCAATAGAAGGCTCCACTGCCTCCGGAGCCGGCATCACTCCGATCTCGAATGCACCGATTATTTCACGCATGAGAAGCCTCCAAGTCGATTAAGGCCGGCTGCATGCCAGGCTCTGTGCAAGCATTAAGATTCTAATCCATATGTATTGTCAACGATATCTGCCGTTTTTTTGATCGGCATTAGCGGTTTCTTGAGTCTTTTTGTTGTGTTTTTAGCGTGTTTATTCGGTTTTAAGCCAGTGTTTACGGGGTTTTGTGCTGATCCGTGAGAGATAAAACATTTTCCTTTGACTTCACATGTATTTGGCGGTATTTCTAGACCTGCGATGAGCGTTCGCGTTTACAAGAGCAAAAAAATGCTAGATGGCCCTCCCTGCTACGTCGCTGCCGAGAACACAAAAATACGAGGTTGCATCATGACGAATCATCCAGTGAACCCTCCGGTTGACGCCGACGCCGAGCGTCTTGCGTCCCTTGGATACAAATCGGAATTCAAACGTGACATGAGCCTTTGGGCGAATTTTGCTTTGGGTTTTACCTACCTCTCGCCGGTGGTCGGCATTTACACGCTTTTTGCGTCATCGCTGATGCTGGGCGGGCCACCGATGATCTGGGCATTGCTCATCGCGGGCGTTGGCCAACTCTTGGTGGCGATCGTCTTTGGCGAAATCGTCTCTCAATTCCCTCTCGCCGGAGGTGTGTACCCATGGGCGCGTCGTCTTTGGGGTCGTAAGTGGGCGTGGATGACCGGCTGGGTTTATGTGATGGCGATGTTCTCGACCATTGCCGGGGTTGCCTATGGTGCAGCGCCGTATACAGCCTCAGTCGTTGGTTTCGAGCCTACGACAGGTGCAAATGTGATCTGTGCGCTGGTGATCCTGGCGATTGCCACAGCAATCAACCTGATGGGGACGAAGGTGTTAGCGCAGGCAGCGCTGATCGGATTCTTTGCCGAAATTATGGGGGCGTTGGTTGTAGGCGTGTACCTGCTGGTGTTTGAGCGTCACCACGATATGAGTATTTTCTTCAACACGTTCGGTTCGGAGAAGACGGGCTCTTACACGGCAGCATTCCTGGTCGCAAGCTTGATCGGCGTCTTTCAATACTACGGATTCGAGGCATGTGGTGATGTTGCTGAGGAGGTTCCGGAACCCGGGCTGCGTATCCCGAAATCCATGCGTCGCACGATTTACATTGGCGGTGTTGCAGCAACCTTCGTCTGTTTTGCTTTGATCATGGCGGTGGTAGATATCGGTGCAGTTATCGACGGCACCCTTGCTGATCCAGTATCTGCAATTTTGGCAAAAGCCTTTGGGCCAGTGGGATCGACAGCGGTGCTTTGCGTAGTGCTGATTTCCTTCCTTTCTTGCGTCATGAGCTTGCAAGCTGCAGCCAGTCGACTGATCTATGCCTACGCTCGTGACAAGATGATTTTCGCCAGCGGCCTGCTATCCAAGTTCTCTCATGAGCGTCACGTTCCTCCCTACGCCTTGTTGCTCTCGGCGCTTCTGCCAGGTGTGATTGTTATCGGCTCGATGATCTCGGCTGATGCACTGTTGAAGATCATTTCCTTCTCTGCGGTAGGCATCTATATCGCGTTCCAAATGGTTATCCTTGCTGCTCTGCGAGCTCGGTTGAAAGGCTGGAAGCCAAGCGGCGAGTACCAGCTTGGATCGCTTGGCTTGATCACCAACATTGGAGCGCTCGTCTACGGTGTCGCCGCCATGGTGAACATCAGCTGGCCGCGCACACCAGACGCTCTTTGGTACGACAACTGGATTGTTGTGCTGTCGTCTTTCGCTGTCATCGCGGTTGGCTTCCTTTACATGTGGATTGCTCGTCCTCACTTGCGTAGCACTGCTACATACGGCGATGCGATTCCTGCAGCTGGTGCAGTCGTAAACGGTGGGGTTCGAAGAACCACCACTGCATAGTTTCCCGATGTGCTCAAAAAACGCCCTTGAAGAAGGGCGTTTTTTAGTTTCTGAGGGGGCATTCCAAATTAATGGCTGCGTCTAGAGCGCCGATTCCAGCGTTGGTGTCGGAGCTCCAGGAGGCTATGGGTTACTACCGCAGTAGGGGAGCAAGGTGATGTGGTTCAAAGGTTCATTGAGTGCGGAATTTAACGAGCTGGATGGCGCCCTGCGCGCATTGCTATGCCGAGAGCCTCTCACTCCCGGCAACTTGCAGTTATTGGAGAGGGCACATGCTTCCGCTCACTCAAATGTAATCGCTCTAGCTGAACGGATAAGTGCGTTGGAGGGCCAGGTTGAGAATCGGCGGTCTGCGGAGGAGGGCTGGGCGCGGAACGCAGTCGTCAGCACGGATAAAATCAGTGCTCTGGAAGGCGAGGTGGCTACTCTCAATGGATGTTTAGCTGAGAAGCTCATAGCTTTCGACTCAATCGGTAGTGAGCTGAACGTGCTTCGTGGGGAGTCCGAGGTTTGGGAGCTTGCCAAGCAGACTCTTACAGAAGGTTGCTGGGATCTGAAAATTTTTGACGGAGGTCTGGAGCATCCTTCCAATGAGCTTCGATGGTCTCGTCAGTTCAAAGAGTTGGTTGGATATTCAGATCACGAGTTTCTTGATGGATGGGAGACGTACAACCAAATCGTTGACCCCGACGACCTCCCCAGGATGCTTAAGATCATAGAAGAGTACGTACGGGCCCCGCATATCGCTGACCACTACGTTGTTGAGTACCGGATGAGGCATAAGCAGCGGGGTATGGTTTGGTTTCGAGAGCGAGGTCGAGCAATGACCGGCGCTGATGGAAAAGTATGCAGACTCGTCGGTGCTGTCCGAGACATATCTTCGGAGCGACATGCCGTGGAGCTACGCCTGCGTGAGCAGTCCGCTATGAGAGCAACGTATGCTCAGATTTCCACGGCTCTTGGTGTGATAAAGGCGATTGCAGATCAAACAACCATGCTCGCTCTCAACGCTGCAATCGAAGCAGCGAGGGCGGGTGATTCGGGACGTGGTTTTTCTGTTGTCGCTGACGAAGTCAAAAAGCTCGCTTCAAGGACGCAGGAGGCTACTCAGCAGATCCATTCAATGCTCTCGAGTGTCTCGGTGAGCAGCGAATGAGCCCAGGTGACCAGCTAGCTTCAGGCGGAGGTGCTCAATGATAAAGCGCATTGGGGAAACAATATCCAGCCTACCCACATTGCATCCTGCCATTGCGGTGCTGTGGTGTTCGAGCTGGATCTTCCTAATGGGGTCGTCGATCCCAAGCGTTGCAACTGTTCACTCTGCAAGCGCAAGGGTGCAGTGATGGGGACGGTGGCACTATCGGGCATACGGATCCTCAAGGGGGCAGATGTTCTAAGGGCCTACCGGTTTAATACAGGAGTGGCTTGTCATTACTTCTGTTCCCAATGTGGAATTTATACGCACAACGTCAGGCGCTCTGATCCATTGCAGTGTGGTTACAACATCGGCTGTTTGGAGGGTGTCGATCCGACGAGACTGGACGTCGTTTCAGTGAGCAACGGCGCCAACCATCCACTTGATTGATGTGGCTCGAAGAGGCAGGCATCGTGCGGAGAATAGATCACTGGGCGCTAGGTGGGGTTTGTAGACGGAATAGGGGAAGCGTGGTGTGAGGATGTCTAGAGAGGCTAGGAGCCTCTCTAGACCAAGACTGGTGACGTTACGCAGCGCCTTGATGTTTACGTTTGCAAGGTCGTTGAACAAGCGACCAGTGAGCCGCTGCCTCTCCAAGTTCAATAACCCGACAGCCTGTTTCTTGGCGATTCATTGCGTGATGGGCCATATCGCCAACTGTCCAATTGGCGGTGTTGGCTGCAATTACACGACCTTCCTCCGATACGATCAGAGCTTCATTTTCCATTTTTATCAGGCTGGAAAGCAGGATTCGCTCGAAGCGGTGCAGGGCTATATCTGCGCCGGCAATGCCCACGAAGCGACCGTCAACGTGAATGGGTAGAGAGAAGGTCATGATGTACATGTCGGCCCCGTAAAGATCGACATAAGGGCCTACGACTACATTGCTTCCTGTGGCCTTAGGACGAGCAAACCACTGCATGCTCTGATAGTTGTAAAAGCTTTCACTGCGCCGGTTAAAGTTGAGCGTCATTGGGACAACCTTACCCGCAGAACCCATTCTCCACCATTCAAGATACATCTCGCAGTCTTCTAGCTCGCCTGGCTCCAGGACAACTCCTGTTCCATGGATGCAAGATTTCGGGCCTTGAAGCTGCGCATCGATTTTCGGTTTGAGCACAGCCAGGTCTTTAGATGATGGCTTTTTACCTAGCGCAGCCTCACGTCGCCAAATCTCCACGACTTCGTTTGCTAAGATCGTCAACTGGTCAAAAACGTTACCGATCGAAGCATTGATACTGTCCGCGCAGTCGTCCGCGTCGGTTCGAAAAAGTGGTAATGGCATGATGTAGGGCCTCTGTTGCATGCTCGTGACGCAGTTTCAGCTTGGTGCTGTGAGTATCTTCGACTCACTCAGCATCAAAAAGCCGCTTGCATGAGAAGGAGCAAGGCGCATGCCACTTTTAGGCTACCTCAGCTAAAAGATCTAATCTTAGATCTATAAGCCTTTTGATACCTCGAGTTACGTGCGCTTCTGCTAATGCGCCTGCAAGGTTGGGATCATTAGCCATGATCGCTTCTGCGATAGCGCGATGTTCTGATTGGGCTGCTTCTGGCGTTATAGAGCCTTCTTCCGGGATCCACATCAGCTCGCCAATTTCTGCCTGCAGGCTCATTTCTGCGTGGGTAAGTCTTACAGACTGCGCGGCAACTGCGATCTCGATGTGGAATCGAGCATCTGCTCGTCGACGTTCTGTTCGGGTAGTCGCATCGCCTAGCGCATCAATGTAATGCTGTAGCTTGGCATGATGCTCTGATGAAGAGCGTTTAGCTGCGAGCCGCGCAGCCGCCCCTGAGATGGCAACGTGTTCGTCGCAGAGGTCTCGTAGTTCTAGAGCGCTCATATCGGCAAGGCGAGCACGCAAATGTACTTCTGGTAATTCTATAGCCGGGCACACAAAACTGCCGCCGTTACGACCTCTCCTTGTCTCGATGACACGGCGTTCGCGCAGGTAGGCCAGGGCTTCGCGCAGGGTTACGGTAGCCACCCCAAACTGCATCGCCAGCTCGTTTTCGCTTGGCAATTGCTCGCCTTCAGCGAAAAGACCAAGGTCGATCACTTCAATCAATCTGCGAACGACTTCTTCTGTCCGGCCTTCCTGGCGCAACCTCATGAACGAGGCTGTTCTTGCACTGGAGTTGTTGTTCATAATCCATCGGCAGTAAATTCTTGCTCAAACGAGCTAAACCTACTCGCCAATCCTCCCAAATGGTTGTGTCTCATAATCTCAATTTACCAGACTCGGTCGACACTTCGCGCTAAAACCTCTCAAATAAAATTTTAAAAAAAGGCCGCTCCCTCGACAGGTGCGGCCAACAGCTCGGGTGGTAAGGCCGAGCAGACAAGCTGAGAGGCAGGGTGAGTGCTGTTTCTCAACTAATCCCGAAGGGGTAGCTCAGCGATGGCATCCATTTGCGCCAAAGCTGCTCCAGTTGGCCGTTCGATTTGATGATCGCAAGGGCCTCATTCACTTCCGCGAGCCAAGCCTCATTTCCCTTTTTGACTGCAATGCCCCATTTGTTTTGAGTGGGAACGCTGAAGCCAATTTCCAGATCTGCTTCTTCGGCCAGCGGAACCAATGCAACGTCATCATCTACGAAGGCATCGATTTTTCCGTCGCGAAGCGCGCTTACCATGTCGCCCAAGACATCATCGCTGTTGCCACCGAAAGGCACGCAAATGCATCCGGTGAAAGTTTCAGCCAGTGCCATGTTCAAGCTATCGGCAATAGCGCCTACTTTCTTACCTATCAGGTCAGACGGGGATCGAAGATTTGAACCGCGTCGAATCATCACTGCTTCATCGAATACCGCGTAAGGCTCAGTGAAGTCGGCAAGTGTTTTGCGATGATCAGAAATACCCTGACCGCACAAAATTACTTCGCCTTTCCCGGCCTGTAGCGCTGGATAAAAATCAGCCCAGTTTTGATAAGCGAACTGAAAAGGCAGGACAAGTGTATGGGCCAGCAACCTGCCTAGATCAGACTCGTAGCCGTGACGGAATCCTTTGTCGTCTCTCCAGAAAAGCGGTGGAGCAGGGAGATCTGCACAAATAACTCGGAATTCAGCTGTTTGATGAACCTTGTCGATCATGGCAGGTAGTCCAGATACATTTTGCGTTCCCAGTCGGTCACTACGCCGCAAGAGCGAGCCCATTCATCAGCCTTCAATTTGCGGTAGAGATTGGTCAGCTCTGCAGGGAAGGCGCTGCGTACGACTTCATCACGGTCAAATGCTGCAACCGCATCACCCAAGGTAAGAGGGATGCCTACCGACTCGCCGCCGTCGACATAGCTGTCTTTTGTCTCGGAAGGGCCTGGGCTGGTTTTGTTGCGAATACCGTCCAGCATGCCGGCGAGAAGCAGGGTGTGCGAAAGGTACGGGTTCACGCTTGCATCGGGGAGCTTGTACTCCAGGCGACCGTTTGCAGACAGGCGCACGGTGCAAGTTTTGTTGTCCATGCCCCAGTTGATGCGAGTTGGAGCGAACTGACCGATATCCCAGAAGCGTTTGTAGGAGTTCACGGTGGACGCCATGATCATCATGGAGCCAGGAGCGTGAGCGAGCATGCCGCCCAAGGCGTGCATGCCTACTTCAGTCAAGTGCAGGTCGCGGCGACCTGGTTCAGCCAGAACGTTACGGTCGTCTTTCCACAAGCTGACGTTGTGGTGGCAACCGTTCCCCATGCTGCCGGTGCTCGGCTTAGGCATGAAGCTCGCTTTAACGCCGAACTCGCTCGCGACCTGGCGACAGATCAAGCGATAAGTCATCAGTCGGTCTGCAGTGAGTTCACAAGAGTCAAACATCCAGTTCAGTTCGAGCTGACCCGGATCCTCGTAGTCGCCTTCGATCATGTCCAGGCCCATGGAGATCGCATATTCCATGACGCGCTTGTAGATCGGGCGCATGAGCTCAAGGTTGCCCATGTGATAAGCCGGGCTTGCACCTGGGCGGACTTGTACTTCCAGCTTGTCACCGAACCAGGTCATTTCTGGTTCGCAGCCAGATTTCATACGGAAGCCAGTTTCTTTGATGAAGGCTTCGTGCGTACGGATCAAGTGCCCGCGAGCATCGGTGCCCATCGGAGCGCCACCGTTTTCGAGGCGGTGATCCGGCTCGTACATACGGCAGAAGAACGAGCCGATGGATTTATCCCAAGGAAGCACATTGAAACTATCCACGTCAGGGATTGCGGTGAACTCGGCTGCTTGTGCGCCCCCGCCCAACAGTTCGCCGGTACGAGAGGTTTGAAGGTCTGAAACAGCGGTGCGATGGAATTGCACGCCTTTTTCAAGGTTGCGCAGCAGGTGCTTCGCCGGCACGACCTTGGCGATGACGCGACCGGAGAGGGTGACAACTTGGTAGTAGAGATATTCGACGCCGGCATCTTTGATGCGTTTAGCCAGCTCCTGGGAAGCTTGGGAGCTGGTGTTGAATTCTCTGTGCAGGTCTAACGCAGTCATTCGAGTTCTCCTGGCGCTGCATGGACAAGGCATAGCAGCAGCACATTCTTTTTGTATTCCTGCTCTGACGGCTAGCACATGGCACCTGGCAGGGAAGCATTAAATCTAAGATATGGTTTTATATCTTTCAAGCTTTAAATTTCAAAATAGCTGATTTTTAAGGCTGATTTGTGCGGATATTTTTATTTTTAAGAAGATAAAATGAGAGATTTAGCGCTTTTTCAGAAAGTGACGAGGCTTTTTATAGAGCGCAGAGCAAAAAAATGGCCTATACATGCAGGCCAATATGTTAATCAATATAGTGTTGCTTACGTAACGCAGTAGGTGCGGAAGAACTGAGAAACCCATTTCGCTACTGGGGTCGCATCGACCGGGAGGTGAGCGATGGAGTCCAGGGCGTTAGCTGACACGTAGTCGCTGAGAAGATCGCCTCGAAATTTTTTCGCCAGTGCCTGTGTGTATTCCGAGGAAAACTCAGGGTGGTACTGAACGGAAATGGCTGGGAATGAATAGACGAATACCCCGTTTTCGCAGTGAGTTGATCCGCCCACGCGCGTAGCTTCAGGCGGAATTGTTTGAACTTGATCTTGATGGAAAACGAATGAGGCATTGCATCCTGGGAGGTCAGGCGTCTCATATTTGTATTGCTGAGAGCCGACACCCCATCCCTTGGTTGATTTTGCGTTTAGTCCGCCGTACGCATCTGCCATGATCTGATGGCCGAAGCAAATCCCGAAGACGGGTATGTGTTCCTGTCTTAGCTGTTGAAGGAGTGCGATCAAGCCAAACATCCATGGACTGCGCTCATAGGTACTGTGTTTCGAGCCAGTCAGGATAAAACCATCGAAGTCACCAGGGGCAGGAAGCTTTTCTCCACGCACTGGCGATATGTAGGTAAACGTGGCTTCGGGAAGAAAAGGGGATAGCCACTTGTCGATCATCTTCGGGTACGACCCAAACTCATCGATCAAGTCATCCGGGGTTCGTCCGTTTTCCAGAATACAAATCCGGAATGGCTGCTGAGACATCTTTCACCTCATAGATCGTAGTGCCGCACGTAACGATGCTTGTTCAAACAGCGCCAGAAGGCGATGGTTTACGAAATCGTCGTTGTGCTATTCATGGCGTTCACAGCCCTGATAGAACTGCTTTAGCCCATGGCATTGCAATGTCACCTGGAAGCTGTCCTGCACTGGCGTCATGCATCCCTCGTTCTCCTACCTGCTCGGCTCCCAGCTGAGTCAGTGTCTGTGCAATGATCTCGCTACCCCGATTGAAGGTTTCGTAGAAGCTGTCGCCCAGGCCGAATACTGCGAACTTGAGCCCGGACAGGTTGGGCTGCTCACTGTTTAGCGCTTCGAAGAAAGGCTGAGCTGAGTGCGGGAGTTCGCCGTCACCATAGGTCGAGCACACGATGAAATAGAACACGTCAGGCGACAGATCGGAGGCTGAGAATTTAGACATGTCGGTGCTTTCGATGCTCACGTCTCCGCTGAGCGCATCGACGATATCGTCGGCGACCATTTCAGCATTGCCAGTTTCTGTGCCGTAGAGGACATGAATGTTCATTTGTTGTTTTCTCCTGCTTGATGGGACTGGGCTGCGCCCAACATGGCAACTTTGTTGCGAAATTTTCGGCGCGCGCGGTCATCAGGGGCATTTTTGAGTTCAGCCGTATCGATGCGCTTCCAGTCTTCATAGCAAACAGTCGGGCTTTTGATTGCCTCTGCGATCGCTGAGTAACCTGGTTTCCCAAGAGCTAGGGAGCCTGCCTTCACTGCCTGGACGATGTTGTCGGCTACGTGTTTGGCATCCGCTCGATTGTCCGGGATCGTGCCGGTGGGCCCCCGGCGGAACCAGCCCGTGCAATACAGTCCGTCATCCAGAAATCCGTTTGCTAAATCGGAGCCCGGGCGTGACAAATCAGTGCGGCAGAGATCGAGTTCTGGACGCTCTTCGAATCCAATCGCAGTGATAATGCAAGTCGCGGGAATGCTTTGCTGGCGGTCAGGGTTTTGCGTGTCTTTAAGCACCAGGCCTGCAACATGGTCGACACCGGCCACGCGAACAGACGCCCAGCCAAAATGGAACGTGACTGATCTTTTGCTCGAATCAGATTCGCTGCCCGATTTAGCAAGCGCGAGCAGCGCATCTACCTTGGCCTTGGCAAGTGGATCATCAATCGATTCGAGATCGAGCTCGTCGTTAAACTCGAATCGGACATTGGCAAGTTTGGCGAGCTCTTTGATCATCACCGTGTCGAATTTTGCGAGCGCGGCTGGAGATCTACCTACGACATCGATGTGTTCTATTGGGCTGCTTACGAGATGTGTCAGTGCTTCGTGGGACAAGTCCGAGCCATGAAACTCCTCGCCCTTTTTGACCAGCAATCGCAGCACATCGACGGCAACGTTGCCGTTGCCCACGATAATTGGACGAGTACCAAAGCTTGGCAAAAACTCTTCTTCGTCTGGGTGATCGTTCAGGAATCGAGTTATTTGCCCCGCACCGTAGATGTGATTCAACGCATCACCCGGAACGCCTAGTTTCCGATCTCCATACAGGCCCGTTGCAACCACCACGATGTCGTATGCAGCTCGAAGATCTGCGAGCGGTAGTTCGGAGCCGATATGAACGTTGCCCAGGAACTGGATTTTTTCGCGTTCAAACATCCTTTCGAATTGCCGAGTAACTGCCTTCGTGCCTGGGTGGTCAGGCGCAACACCGTACCGGACTAAGCCGTATGGAACTGGCAGTCGTTCAATCAGCGTGATCTCTGCGTCCTGCCATTCGCGTCGAAGTGCTTGAGCTATGTAGCAGCCAGATGGGCCCGACCCGATTATCGCAATGGTTGGAGTGCTCATGATTACACCTCTGGATCGAACGCCATAGGCATCGCAATAGGGCCGGTGTTTCCGCTATCCGGCAGCCATTCCACTTCGCCATTGAAGCGAGGATTTTTGATTCGTTGTGCAAGAAGCGCCAAGGCTTCTGTCATGTCGCCGCGCGCAATGAAGTGACCGATGCAGTGGTGAGCGCCTGCGCCAAAACCGAAGTGCGCCTGGCGTTTAGCTGTGATATCGAATCCAGGATTTTCGAATACGTTCGGGTCGGTACCGGCAGCTTGGCTGAACAGGTGAACAGTCGTTCCCTTCTTGATATCCAGTCCTTGATAGTTGAAATCCACCAACGCTTCGCGGGTCACCCATGTCACGGTCGGGCGCACGCGCATGACTTCTTCGACAGCAGCTCTTGCCAGTTCAGGATCTTCACCCAGCAGTTTCCACTGGTCTGGGTGCTGGACGAACATGTCCATGGCCAATGCGATCTGGTTACGTGTGGTGTCGATACCGCCGAAAATTGCAAGAACGATCATGTCGTATAGTTCTTGATCGCTAAGCGCGGTTTTGTCTTCTTCGTTGGCTTTAACCAGCATGCTGAGAAAGTCATCACCCAGGCCGTTCTTTTTCAGGGCTTCAACCGCCATGGCGGCATAACCAAAAAGCTTGTCGGTCGCTGCGTTGATCTTCTCTTCGTCCTGCTTAAACGTCACGCCCAGCGCCAAGCCCATGTCTACCGCCAGCTGAGCCAGGCCTCGCCACTCACTACGCGGTAAGCCGAGTAGGGCACAGATGACTTGAGTTGCGTATGGCTCAGAAAAGTCCGCTACGAACTCGCAGGTGCCTTTCTTCGAGAATCCATCAATGATTTCGTTAGCCATTTCCTGAAATTCAGGGGTGAGCTTGCGTACGAGCTTCGGTGCAAAGGCAGGGTTCGCAAGGCGGCGAAGGCGGGAGTGATCAGCGCCTTCGCGACTTAACAGCATCCGAATCCACCAGTCGGCAAAACTACCTGTGGCCTTGTTGTGCGCAGGCCATGCGTAGCTCCCTTGACGAAGACGTTGATCTCGAATCAGCGCGTTGACTTCGTCGTAGCGAAGCACTGCGATGCCATAAGGCGTCCGTGCAAACCAGCTTTTTTCTCGCGCATCAATCACTTCCTTCGAGCGCATTGAAAAGGAAGGGTTGGCCACATCCAGGTATGGCGCAGCTTCGAGCGTAGTAGGGAGACTGGAAGACATTTGGACACCTTCGATCGTTATTAGAAGAAGCGAGCTGCTCACGAGCCAACTGCGAAGGTTGACGGGTGGTGCGGGTCATGACCTGCATGGTTTGGTATCTCGCCGGAGCCGCATTACGAATTCAATTTAAAATATGGTTTCATATCTTTCAAGTAGAATTTTCGTTTTGTGGGGCGTGATTCGGCTTGTTTTTGCTCTTGCATGGCATAAATCGCATAAAAATTTGGCTATTTAGAACGAAAATCCTCCTTCGAATGGTGTAAAAAAGCTGCTTGGCATCTAATTAACTTTAAGATATGGTTTCATAAGTATTAAGTTTTGATCAGGATTTGCTTATGAAGTTGTCGCGCGCCATTGCAATTGTTCATTCCGATACTGATGTCCCTGGCAGCCTGCCTGAGCTCTTCAACGAGCAGGGTATTGATTTGGAAATCGTATCGATCAGCCAAGCCCTACCTGCACCTGAAGCGCTCGACATCGTTGTAGTGATGGGCAGCCCTGAATCAGCCTATGACCATCGATTGTCTTGGTTGGACTCCGAGCTCAAATGGCTGAAGTCTGTTCAAGAGCGAGGCGTGCCGACGCTCGGAATTTGCTTTGGTAGCCAGTTGCTCGCACGCGCACTAGGCGGTCAGGTCTATCGCAACTCCACTGCAGAGATCGGTTGGACTGAAGTTCAAACACTTCAGGAGGAGTGGGCACACAAGGGCCCTTGGCTCAATTTCCACTTTGATGCCTTCACGCCTCCACCCGGCTCAACCTTGTTGGCGAAGACTGATCTAGCTCCCCAGGCTTACCGCAAAGGCAAGTCTATGGGCGTGCAGTTCCATCCAGAAATTGACGCACAGATGTTCGATACATGGACTGACTACTGGAGCAATACCGAGGAAGGGAAGCGGTTTCTAGCCACCGCCGGAGATCTGCCAGAGCGTATGCGCGCGGAGATTCAGGTGAAGGAGGCCGGCAATCGAACCAACTGTCGCTTGCTGCTTCAGGATTTTTTAGCCGGTATCTGAAGCACCCATTCAACCGTGACCCAGCATACGAATTCAGCTTGCTCGATCTGGGCCATCAATCGTGAAACGTGAGGACGATCATGCAAAAGTTAACTTTGAGCGATTGGGAAACCAAATCTGCACAGCTGAAGATTGAAGGGCGCGCGTTCGTTAGTGGCGCGTATGTGAACGCAGTAGCAGAAGGTGTTTTTGAGTGCATCAGTCCGGTTGACGGACGCTTTCTCGCCAACGTTGCCAGTTGCGAAACTGCAGATGCGGATTTCGCAGTAAAAGTAGCCCGCGCCACTTTTGACTCCGGTGTTTGGTCGCGTTCTTCGCCAGTTTCTAGGAAGCAGGCGATGCTCCGTTTTGCTGATCTGTTGGATCAGAACGCAGAGGAGCTAGCTCTTCTGGAAACACTCGACATGGGTAAGCCTATCTCGGATGCACTGAATGTCGATGTTCCTTGCGCGTCTGCAGCCATCCGTTGGAGTGTTGAGGCGATTGACAAGATTTACGACGAAGTTGCCGCGACGCCTCACGACCAATTAGGCCTAGTCACTCGTGAGCCGATCGGCGTTGTCGCCGCGATCGTGCCGTGGAACTTCCCGTTGATGATGGCTTGCTGGAAGTTGGGCCCTGCACTCGCAACGGGTAACTCCGTGATTCTTAAACCATCGGAGAAGTCGCCTCTTACCGCAATTCGTGTTGCCCAATTGGCAATTGATGCTGGCATTCCTCCAGGCGTTTTGAACGTACTGCCGGGCTATGGACACACCGTAGGTAAGGCGCTCGCCCTGCATATGGACGTCGATACCATTGTCTTCACGGGTTCGACCAAGATCGCCAAGCAACTCTTGATCTACTCCGGCGAATCCAACATGAAGCGCGTATGGCTGGAGGCTGGTGGCAAAAGCCCCAACATCGTTTTCGCCGACGCTGCTGATCTTCAAGCCGCAGCGGAATCTGCTGCAGGTGCGATCGCCTTCAATCAGGGAGAGGTTTGTACCGCAGGTTCCCGTCTTCTCGTCGAGCGCTCGATAAAAGACAAATTCCTTCCGTTGGTCATCGAAGCGCTGAAAGGTTGGAAGCCCGGCAACCCGCTTGATCCTGAAACAAACGTGGGAGCCCTGGTCGACACTCAGCAGATGAACAACGTGCTGTCCTACATTGAGGCTGGTCACAAGGACGGCGCCAAGTTGGTAATAGGTGGCGAGCGCGTCCTTCAGGAAACGGGTGGGACGTATGTGCAGCCCACCATTTTCGATGGTGTCAGCAACGCGATGAGAATTGCTCAGGAAGAAATTTTTGGGCCGGTTCTATCGGTCATCACTTTCGATTCGGTCGAGGAAGCTATCTCGATTGCGAACGACTCCCCATACGGTTTGGCCGCTGCAATTTGGACAGCAGATATTTCCAAAGCACACCTCACTGCTAAAGCCCTGCGGGCGGGCAGTGTCTGGATCAATCAATACGATGGCGGCGACATGACTGCCCCCTTTGGTGGATTCAAGCAGTCGGGGAACGGTCGCGACAAATCGCTCCATGCGTTTGATAAGTACACCGAACTGAAAGCTACCTGGATCAAGCTGTAATGGAGTTCGAGATGCCCGTTCAAAACACTGTTCTTTTCCGCCAACAAGCGTTCATCGATGGCGAGTGGGTTCATGCCGATAGTGGTCAGGTAATTACGGTGTCCAACCCTGCCACCGGAGAGACGGTTGGCACTGTGCCTCGTATGGGGGCTACTGAAACTTGTCGCGCTATCGAGGCCGCGAACAGAGCACTGCCAGCCTGGCGATCGCTGACAGCTAAGGAAAGGGCAGTCAAATTGCGTCGTTGGTTTGAACTGATGATGGCCAATCAAGAAGCCCTGGCTCGTCTGATGACGGTAGCTCGAAAGGGGTTGGGGCGTTATAGAGGAAGCTATGGACGGTATTTTCATCCTCTCGATGATGATAAGCTGCAACGAGTTGCATCTTAAGGCCTGTAGAATGGGGAGTAGCTATGGGCCTACAGGCCTTATAGAATGGGGTTTAGGTGAGTGAGTACGACTCTTTTTTTCGGTGAGGTGTGCAGTTACCTTGTATAACAGTTCGAATCCCACCGCCTCCGCCATATTTGTACGTTAAAGCCCTGATTATTCAGGGTTTTTTCGTTTCTGAGGTTTGCAAACCATCCTTTAGACCATGCTGCTTCCTGTATCTAGCTTGATGGGTACGATTTCAAGAAACCGGCCACAAGCCGGCTTTTTTATGTCTGAAAGCCAATAAATACGGGACCTCTACAAACAAAGCACCTCCAGCCCATACCTCAGCCCATACATTGTAGATGGGTGAAGAAACGGCACTGTCAGCGAGTCACCCTACGGGCTCAGAACTACCCCTTTACGGTCGTTCACCGTAGGAAGCTACCTGCCATCGTCCTTGAACGCTTGGCCCCCGTTGCGCGAACTACAGAGTGGCCAGGGCGCTGACGCCCATTACAGGCCGAATATACGAATGCAACCGCACTGACGACAGGGTTGGAAAAGCATTACTCACCGCTTGCGGGGAGAGTCCATATACCGTTTGTTAGAGCGTACCCTGCTCGTACGGCAAGGCTGGCAATTTTGCTTTTGACTGGCCAATGATTAACGACGGAGTACCAGCTAGGTCATCAATGGCAGGTTTTGTGTGGCGTAAGTCTTCTTGCACTGACTGCTGTGTGCGTGCGATTAGCTCTATAACTTGAGCATGCAGAGCCTCATTTTCCGAACGAAACTGCTCTGCGACCTCACGCCAAACCTTGGCAACTGCTTCGTGTTTTTCCCGCTCGCTGTCGGTGGTTGCTGCCGCTGCGGCTTCTGTTGCTTCATGCGCCCGCTCTGCAGCATTTTGACTACGTTTTTTCATGCGATCCGCGAAGAATCGATTTATACGATTACTTAAGCTATCCAGGGAATCTGTAACGACAGATATTATGTGCTTCAAAATCAGGGGCCATATATTTTCAAGAAACCATGGCCAAAATGTCTTAATAAGAAATTGAATAATAGCCTCAGCGATTTTTGACTTGGACATGGGGATTCCTATACTGGTATATGAGTTATTTCTGAAGCAATTAAGTTAAGGGGCGGGCTTTAGCCCGACCCAAAGTGAGCAAGGTTATATGGCTTTAGGTGCTGATAGATCAGTTTGATTTTTTGATTTTAGGCAGCCTACAACTATGCAAATAATGGTTCCAGCTAGTGATGCAATTGATGAGACCAGAGGGCTCACAAATGCAGAAAAAATAAATACCACTGCGATCGCGATACTGGTGTTTATGTATTTTTTATTTCTATAAACCCCGGCATCGATAAGCCGGCCTTTATAAAAGTGCCCCCATATTTTTAGAAAAACATATGATCCAGCAATGTTCCCTATGGCGCTTGCAATATTTTTTGATGCTGTGATTTCGAAAAGGGCTATCGCTATTAAGAGGTAGGTAACGATGCATGCGGCCAAACCAGCAGCCATCATATTCCAGTAGGTAGGCCGTTGCACTGGCGGGCAATCTTGCATTTTTGGAAATAGCTTGTAAATAATTGTTCTAACTATGGCTAGGGATTCTTCGTAAAAATCGCTGGTTCTATTGGTTTTTGTTGCGTTGCCACATGTACCGCAAAATATTGCCCCTGGATTTAACTCTGATTTGCAAGTTGAGCATACAGGTTTGCTCTCAAGATTGGTTCCACATGATATGCAGAATTTAGCCCCGTCAATTAGCTCTGCTCTGCAGCTATAACAATTCATAATTTTTCTCCGGTAATTCGATTTTCTTCGACATCTAACGTTTAGGTTAAGGGGCGGGCTTTAGCCCGTCCCAGAGAGCGAAGCGAACGATTTGAACCGTTTGTTAGGTGCTGACCTACTCGGTATAGGCCTTTATATAGAAATAATCTGCGTTGCTACCGACGCCAAATAGTGAAATTGAACGCATACCTTGTAAAGGCTCCCATCGCATGGTGAAGTCATTTGTGAAGGATGGGATTTGAGCCTTTATGCCAATTGAACTCAATGTATTTTTGTTGAAGGGAAGTGTGTCGATGCCTTCAATCGTAATCCAGTCAGCTTTACCTTTGATAAAGACAATTTCAGTTTCTGCTTTTTCGTATGTGCACTTGCGGCCGTGTTTTGTGCTTGTGCACTCTGTGGGTTGGCCTATGACTTTAGTTACTGCCGCCTCTGACTTGCCGATAATTCCGGATACGTCAATTAGTGTGTCATCAGCCGATAAAGCTGACGACGAAAGGACTGCGATTGCAATTAAAAGGGCTTTCATGCGGTGATGATCCTATGTTGCACCTAACGTTTAGGTTAAGGGGCTGCGGCACGCAGTCCCAGAGAGCGAAGCGAACGATTTGAACCGCTAGTTAGATATTACCTTGAGTAATCAATGATTTTTTGTTCTAGGTTGCCTATTGCCGTGCAAGAAATACCGTCTTTTTCATATTTTTCTTTGGTTGAAAAATCAAATGTGAAATTATCATTACCGCCCGGTAAGTTGTTAACGTCAAAATATTTAACATTAACGTCCACGACGTACTTGGTGTTTACAGTTAGGAGTGTTCCAGTGCCGGAAGGCGCTAAATATATATTTGATCTGCCATCTAGTTTAGATGTTCGTATTGCATTGAATAATGCGCCTTGATCGTTGGTTAGCGTGTATTTGCTTGAGTCTGCTGGGTTGTATGCGTATGTATTGTCGCCGCGTGCATTTGAAAACTTTCGCGTGGTAATTCCGCAGTCAACATAGCTTGACGGGGTTGTGCTCGAAAAAGAGACATTTATTATTCTTGAGTTTTTCTCTATGTTATTTATAACGAAAAAGTCTGATGCGAGATTTCTTACTAGCCTGTCCCAAACAGCATCAAAATCTTCGTTGATTATTATTTGCTTCGTTATTGTGTGTTCTTTAGGTGGCGCATATGTGTAGCTTGAGGTTGCACACCCAGCAAGGCTAGTGAGTAAAAGTACAGATAATGATGTTTTGAGCATTGTTTTTTTTCCGGTTGTGGATTATATGAGTAATAACGTTCAGGTTAAGGGGCTGGCTTTAGCCAGTCCCGAGTGAGCGAAGCGAACGGCTTGAACCGTTTGTTAGGCATCATTTCTCGGTATTAGTGTGGAACACCTGCCTCTTTAGCAATACTTTGTACGGATCGTCCAAGAGATTGCTTAAGTTTTTGTAAATCCTCATTGCTTGACCTCCCATACCCAATCACGCAGGCTGCTGCTGCATCGACGAAAAAGGTACAGGCGATACGGCTCATCATTGTGGAGTATGCCCATGCTTCCTTGGCCATTTTGATCTTCTGTTCGATGGGCATCTCAAGTGAAATAAGCCACAGAAGGGTGTCTTCACCGGTGAGATGGCTTGCACCGCTTAGGCGATGGTAGCTTTCGTAGTAGTCAGTCTTACGGCCCATTGCCTCGAAGCGCTTAAAGAGTGACTTGGGCCACTCTGTATTTCTATCACAAGGATCGATTAAAGATTGGCTTTCAATTTTATCTACATACAGGCCTAAACTCTGGATAAAGTCACTTCTTTCATCGATCATTGCCGAAACTTTATCTGCATAGCTCTCGCCTTTAATTGTTTCTTTCCATTCGCCGAGCTTCCGCTCATGCTCATTAAGCCACGAACGAAAGAACTGAATCAGAGTGCTCGGATTTCCGATAGTCGCTAGATACATGACATTTATAGAGCCCTCTACAACTATCCTCGAAAGTGCTTCAGCGCTAGCTGGAGAACCCGTAGATATAGCCACCAACATGCCCTCTGAATGTTCAAAAATACGCCCAAGTAGGTTTAGCAGGCTATGAATGCGGAAGCCTGTTTTTGCATCGGAAGGATCAATCTCACTTAGATATTCGGTGGCGATTCTATTCGCCTCATAAATGGCATCTACAGCCACCAGCGCATTCCGAAGATCGGCTTTTTGGTCTATATGAAATTTCTTGCGAAAATTTTCGATATGGCTCATGGGTTACTTAATGATGCCTAACGATTAAGCTAAGGGGCCGGCTTTAGCCGGTCCCAGTGAGCGAAGCGAACGATTTGAGCGCATTGTTATGCGATGTGGCATATGATGGTCATTTTTTCGTCTGCATCTTCAGAAATAATTAACACATGGTCCTCATTAATAATTGCCGATGCCTCGTACCATATCTCTGGGCTTACAAAGTAGTCGCCTTTTATTTCGTACTGGTCGCCTTTGTTTTTTATTATTACTTGGTAAATTCCGTTGTCATCAGACAGGTTATCGTCTTGAATTGTAAGTCGTATTGTTTCTTTGTTCGGTGCAATAGTGCGGCTATTTTTGTCATTGATTTCAGAGTAGTAGCTCGTTAAACCAAGTTTTTTGTACTCATACTTAACTTCGATATCTTGAATTTTCGAGAGGTCGAACATTTTTCCTCCTTCATTGCATAACGATTAAGCTAAGGGGCGGCGGAACGCCGTCCCAGCGAACGAAGTGAACGCCTTGTTATGCTCATTTCTCGGGTTTAGTGCTCGTTTTTTGTTGCTCTTCACGCAGCAGGCGAATTGCAGCGACGTTACGTGGATTCGTTTTTTCCCTGAAGTGCCAAATGCAATAGTAGATTTCTTTATAAGCACGTTCTGCATCCAAGGTGCATCCTGGAAATTGGCATGAATTTATAGAATTTGACGTTTCTGAGTGCGGTAAAGGCTCCCCGTGTTCAGAATGATTAACCCTTTCAAGTAATATGTGTTCGCCTGCAGTGGTTCTGATTGTTGAGATGGCTTCTGCTACTGTGATTCGAAACCATTCTTTACCTTCTCTTTTATCGATTAATAGTTTATGAACTCTTTGTTCCATATCTCTTGGCGAGGGTAAAAGGGCATCATAAGCTACAGAGTATGGATGTGGTGATCCTGTATTATTTAATTCTTTGGCTCTAAAGGATGGATCTTTGGTCGAATACCCAATTTTCACCAGTGCAGGCATGGCCGGATTTGTTATTACGTAGATCCATCCTCGTAGCATCTAAAATTCTCAGCTGTTCTGACTAATACGCAATGTGCATAACGTTTGTGCTAACCGGCGAGCAAAGCGTAGCTTTTGCGAGTCCAGTGAGCGAGGCGAACGGGGTTGAGCGCATAGTTATAAGCCTGCCTGCGCGACGGCCTTGAATTTTGGCCACTGGTTATAACCGATGCTTGGATTGTTTGATTGGAGCTCTTTGATGAGCTCGACCTCTTTTAGGTTTACTTCCTTGTCTGCTGCCGTTTCTGACTCCCAGAGGATTTGCTTGCGAACTGTAAAGTCACGCATTTGCTCAGCGGTAAAGTCACGCTCAATTAGCTTGCTGTCGGCGCTGCCAAAATAATTTAGCGTTCCGGTCAGATCTTTACCGACGTAAACTTTGCCATTTGGGTACGTGATTTTATAAATGACTTTCATGGGGCGCGCCGGTGCTGGATGGCAAAGGTTTATAACTATAAATAGACGCCAAATGGTGTGATAAAGCTTTTACGGGCGTGGTGGATAACATTCCTTGTCCTCTTGATTTCCCTGTCTAGAAAGGGCGTTGCAGCGGCTCGGGGACGGCATGAGGGAGTTATACATCATGCGTGACGCCGGTCGTGTGTTACAGCTTTTGCAGAGATTCTGGGCACAACGCTACTACAGCACGAAATGCTTGGCTATCGCCGGCTTGTGGCCGATCTCAGCCTGTCACGCTGGATGCAATTAGGTGGTCAGATAAGATGCAAAAGCTCGTTAATGTCCAGTGACCTTTGTGGTTAGGACTAGGTGGTGGCTCATCCGACGATACCCGGCGAACCCAGCCCTCCTGACTCGTCGAACAGTTCATCCGACGAAGCTCCAGATTCGCTCTAGGCGAGCGCTTGAACGTTTTGGTTGCCTTCGGCATCCTGATTGAGTCGCACGCATCGCCAGCGAGCTCGTAGACGGTTTGCCGCGACAATGGCTAGTCGAGCCAGTCACTCATGCTTTCATAAATCGCCTTACCGCCTCGCCTAGCTGCATGGCCTGCATAGTCCGGGTCGGTTTTGTGGCCCCTGATGGTCCTGAGCCGGCCTGCCGTGATGTCGTGCTCTTTAACGCAGTAAGCAGCCCACCAGCGCTCGTTCTGGATGCTGTCTATGTGGACGGCTAGGTTATCGAAGCGCTGCCGGTACTCCTTCGCTAGCGCGGCTCTGATCGCCTTGCTGACCTCTTCGATTCGATCAGCCGGGATGCACAGAACTCCGTGGATATGCAGCGGGTGGTTTTCCTTGCTGGTGCCGTGGACAAACTCCAGATTGAAGGCTTGCTCGGAGGTGATGCCGAGCTTGGTCAGCGTCCGCTGGATGATTCCGGCTAGGTAATTGGCCGGGCTGCGCTTCGCTGCCAGCGCTGCTGTCGCCGTAACGTGATCCAGCCGGATAGTAAAAGCCTTGGCGTCTGGCTGCCGAGCTAACCAAAGCAACCGGAAGAACTGCTTGATGTGGGCAGGCACATGCTTCGACCAGTCAGCAAGCTTGCCTTTGCCTTTGCCTTTGTATGACTTGGCTAACTGACTGATGAAGCTGTTGATAGAAAGGAGCTTGGTTACTTGTTCGCTGTCTAGGTCTGGGGGTAGTTCACTAATAGCTACTACATGCTGTTCATGGCTAGCGTGGAAACTAGCTATAAGCCCAGCCTGCTGTGGAGTTGAGAGGGTTTTTCGAGGCAGTTTGCGGCGGCTGGTTTTTGCATCTACTCCACAACCACCGGCGTGCTGCTCCGGTTTGTTAGTGGCAAACCGTCCGACCTCTTCCGGGCGAATTGGCCTCTGTTGTGCCGGTAAGGCCGGCTGTTCGACTGGAGTGCTGGTGCTGGTGCTGGTGCTGTCTGTCATGGTCGGTCTCTGGCCCCACCACCTTTGGTCGATTTTCAAAAATCGGCGGCGCTCGATATCGCCAGGGGGTAGGAGCCTTTCCAGGGGTTCTAAGGGTTTGACACTTGACCCGGTCACGATCGAGTCAAGGTCGTTTCAGCATTCTTCGATGACATCGTCATCGGCCTGCTGAGCTTTTACCTCTTCTCTGTACGCCAGCCATCGCTGGGTCTCCAGCGCATCATCTAGCGTTCCGTTGATCTCCGCTTCTTCAAGGCGCTGCTGTGCTCGCACCTCCTCTACATCGGCCTCAGTCATGATGTGGATTTGAAGCTCTGGCAGTTCGTCGACTTCCATTGATTGATTTAGCTTGTCGAGAGGCAATGCTCGTCGCCCCACATCCTGAGTCAATTTGAGTGCTGTGGCGCTGGCAGCAAGCGCCCGGAACACTATGGGGTTGCTCGTATCGAGCTGCTCCAGAGCGCTGGAAAGTGTCATCCTGATCTGCCGACAGACAGCAAGGTCTTCAAGTACGAGTGATGCGGCTGTTTGCTGCACGCTTTCTAGAGCGAAGGCAGAGCTCAGCATCTCGTCCCTGGCCTTTTCTATCAGCGCTTGTGTGGCAGCACCAGCAACCGCGCCGTTTCGCTTTAATAGCCGCTGAGTGGTACTTAGGCTGATGCTGAGGCGATCTGCGATGGCCGGCAGTGTGTAGCCTGCCTCTCTGAGAATTACCGCCTGAGCGCTTTGGTCTGGTGTCTTTTGCTTGCCTGGCATTTGATTATTCGCCCTCAACTACATGTAAGGATTTTTTCGCGCAGGCTCTTTTGACTGCCGCGATAGAGATACCGAATTCCGTGGCAGTCTCTTGGATCGTTGCTTGATTTGCTGTCCGCCAAGCGGCGACAGCTTGATCATCGATTTTTTTTGGAGCGCCTAGCTTCTGCCCTTGCTCTCTAGCGCGTGCAATACCGGCCATCTGCCGGGCTTTGATATTGGAGCGCTCTAGTTCGGCAACAGCTGCCAGCATGGTCAGCATTGCTTTTCCAATGGGGCTAGACAGGTCGAAGCCTTCTCGCATTGATACAACAGCCACCCCTTTGGCTTTCAGAGCTTCAACTGTTTCGAGAACATCGATCGTGTCTCGACCCAGGCGGTCGATAGCAGAGACGATCAAGGTGTCGCCTTTCCTGGCGAACTTGAACAGCTCGGCAAAGCCGGGGCGCTGTAAAGCCTTGGTAGCTCCGCTGGTGGCTTCGTCGGCATACCAATGCTCAACGTTGTGCAGTTGAGAAATGGTGTGGCGCTGAGCCTCAGTGCTTTGGTCTTCGGTGCTGACTCGGACGTAGGCAAGAGTTGTCATGGTCGGGGCGCTCTATTCTGGCTCAAAAGTATGGCTCAGAATATATTTGATAGCTCAAATTAAATCAACACATTTGAGCTATGCTGAGGGCCGCATTTCTCGCCGCTGGACTTGGCTGTTTTTGATGGCTCAAAAGGTACACTCTCTGAGCCAGCCTGCTGATGCTTCAGTGCAGCGATGTGCCCGATATCAGTTCTTCAATCCATTGATCGATAGCCACTGAATCCCAACCCACGGCGCGCGGGCCGAGCTGTACTGCCCTCGGAAACCGGCCTTGGCTAATCATGTTGTAGATGTGGGCGCGTTTGAAGCCTGTCCGAAACTCCACGTCCCGTAGGCGTAGGATTCGGCGAGCATGGAGTGAGCCATCGATCTGGCGGGTCTGAATGGTTGCTGATTGATGCATTGCTGACGTCCTTGGCGCCCACTGGCGCGGTGTGGATTGATGGGGGCATTCAATCCGGCGAGCGCCTAGGAGTCATTTCAACTGCAATTTTTAGATTTGCAGTTGAAATCCCGGCTATCGCTTGTCAGCGTCTTTTGCGGCTTTGTTGCAGTCTGCGAAAATCTTTGTCAGGTTGCTGGCGCTCATGCCGCGTCGGCTCGAATGACGACTTTCAATCTCGCTTGCAATGGCATCTTGGGTGGTGAACCTACGAGGTGGGTTTTCGGTCAGCAGTTCAACCAAGGCAGCGATTGCAAGCACGAGGGATGGTTTTTCTTCAGCTGGGGCTGTCACTCGCCCACCGCTGATTTGCTTTGCGAACGACTCGATGTCAGTGATTGCAAATATGAAACGGCAATTCTCGGGGAGCATTTCAGCCGACCACTCTTCACATTGATACGGGCTAGACTCCACGTCGTCATGTTCATATACCTGCCCGGATAGATTGACAGTGATGGCGCTTTTGCTGACGGAGTTGAGTATGTCCAGCGGGTTCAATACATGAGATCGTGCCGCGCCATAGACTTCTTGGAAAAAGGTGTCGCCTTCACCTTGAATCCAGGTGGCGCTCTTCCCTGCAACACCTCTGGTGGGCAGCTGAGCCACGCAGTTTCCATCTTCGCAGTGGCTCAACAAATCCAGCTCGGAAAGCTGGACTGAGTATTTCTCTTTTAAGTAGCGCAGTGCTTGATCAACGCTGAGCCAAGTTAGCTGCGAGAGGTGATTGTCGGCCATGTCGAGTCTCGTTTAAGTGTAAATATCACACAGGCAAAGGAAGCTAGTTCAATTCTTTGCTTCTGTGTTGCCATCATCGGTGCCCGTGATGTAGTCCGCCCATGCTTGCATCATCTCTTCTCGCTTTTTCAACAGATCTCCGCGCCGATATGCGGCCTCGGTAGCATTCGGTACCTTGTGAGCAAGCGCCTGCTCGGTAACGATGGTCGGGAAATGAGTGGCCTCTGCTGCCCAGTCGCTAAAAGATGAACGAAAACCATGCATCGTTATTACTTCACCGTGTTCATCGCGCCAGCCCGGACCATTATTCGCACGAGAGCGCTCATCTAACCTGCGAATTTTCATTAGCATCGCCATGTTCGATATCGGGCGCTCCTCTTTCGCACCAGGAAACAAAAAAGGGTTTCCGTCTATTTTTGGAAGCTCACTCAGCAGGTCTATCGCAGCTTGTGATAGTGGTACTCGATGATGCCTCGTCTGTTTCATTCTCTTGGCAGGTATTATCCACATCTTGGCTTCCAGGTTTACTTCTGACCAAGTGCCTTGGAGCACTTCGCTCGTTCTCAGGGCAGTGAGAATGGTCAGGCGAACCGCTTTAGCACTGAGATCGGGCTCCGCAGTCACAGCCCTCATGAATGCTGGCAGCTGCTCCCAAGGGAGAGCAGGCTGATGCTCGACTTCAGAGGATTTATGTTTGGCCAGCAGTGAGTCGAGGTGTCCCCGCCATTGAGCCGGGTTCTCGCCGGTACGAAATTTTCTCGCTTTGGCCGCGTTCAAGATGAGTTCGATCCGACTTCTGACCCGGCTTGCTGTTTCAGCTTTTGAATTCCAAATCGGAGTCAAAATTCTCATCACGTCGTCGGTTGAAATGTCGGCTACCGGTTTTTGGCCGATTATCGGGTAAGCGTAAGTCTTGAGAGTGTTCTCCCATTGCTGTGCATGTTTGGCATTCTTCCAGCCGGGGCGCTTTGACTCGATGTAATGCTGAGCCTCATCGATGAACAGCCGCCTGTTCGCCTGCGCCTGAGCTTGAGCTGCTGTTTTGGTCGCGATTGCTGCTGTGCGCTCCTCCACTGGGTCTATGCCCGCTTTGGCTAGCTTGCGGGCATCATCAGCTTTCACCCTCGCTTCAGCCAGCGTCACGTCCTCAAGGCTTCCTAGCCCCATATCGCGAGTCGTTCCGTTCAGTTTAAAGCGGTATACCCATCGGCCTTTGTCGGGCCCTGTCACCTTCAGATATAGCCCTCGGGCATCAAGGACCATTCGGGGCGTACCTGCTTTGACATGCATTCCTATGGACTTTACGGTCAAGGGCTTGTGCATGGGTATTGGGGCTGAGAGGTTGCTCTCCACATTCTTCTCCAGTATCCAGACCATGCTTTAGACCATGCTTTTGAGCGCGGCTGTAAGCAGCGTTTTATAGTCATCTCTGGACGATATTATGCTGGAGGCCTTGATATTACTAGGTTTATTGTTTTCTTTGTGGAGTTCTGTGGAAAGGAGTGGACCATGTTATAGCGGACACCGCCTCCGCCATCTTCTCTTCGTTCAAATCAGCAGCGTCAAAACCCAAAATTTTGGCGTTTGCTATTTGACGGTTATGCGCCAAGCTAGGTCTTGCCGAAGCTTTTTTGCTAAGGTGGCCAGCATCCGATAAGACCGCTGCAGCGAGCGGCTTTTGACGCACAACGAGGTGTTGCTTGATTAGGGTGCTAGTGGTCGATGACCACGATTTAGTTCGAACGGGCATCACCCGCATGTTGGCCGATATCGATGGTCTACAAGTGGTGGGGCAAGCCGACTCCGGTGAGGAGTCGCTGAAAAAAGCCCGCGAGCTAAAGCCGGACGTCGTCCTGATGGACATCAAAATGCCCGGCATCGGCGGCCTCGAAGCCACCCGCAAACTTCTGCGTAGTCACCCTGATCTAAAAGTCGTCGCCGTGACCGCCTGTGAAGACGATCCGTTTCCCACGCGCTTGTTACAGGCCGGTGCAGCCGGTTACCTGACCAAGGGGGCCGCGCTGGAAGAGATGGTTCAGGCGATTCGCATGGTGTTTGCCGGCCAGCGTTACATCAGCCCGCAGATTGCACAGCAGTTGGCGCTGAAATCCTTTCAGCCGCAGACCAATAGCTCGCCCTTCGATTTGCTGTCTGAGCGTGAAATCCAGATTGCCCTGATGATCGCCGGCTGTCAGAAGGTGCAGAGCATCTCCGACAAGCTCTGCCTGTCGCCGAAGACGGTAAACACCTATCGCTATCGCATTTTCGAGAAGCTCGCGATTACCAGTGACGTGGAGTTGGCCTTGTTGGCCGTGCGTCATGGCATGGTCGATGCCTCCAGCTGAGATGGCTGAACCGTTCGATTCCAGCGCCTTCCTCGCCACCTGCAGTGGGCGGCCTGGCGTGTATCGCATGTTCGATGCGGACGCCAAGCTGCTCTATGTTGGCAAAGCGAAAAACCTGAAGAAGCGCCTCTCCAGCTATTTCCGCAAGACGGGGTTGGCGCCGAAGACCGCCGCATTAGTGGTCAAGATCGTTCAGATCGAAACCACCATCACCGCCAACGAGACCGAGGCGCTGCTGCTTGAGCAGACGCTGATAAAGGAATGGCGACCGCCGTACAACATCCTGTTGCGGGACGATAAGTCCTACCCGTACGTGTTTCTGTCCGACGGTGACTATCCGCGTCTGAGCATTCATCGCGGCGCCAAAAAGCAGAAGGGGCGCTACTTTGGACCTTACCCGAGCGCCGGGGCCATTCGTGAAAGCCTGAGCTTATTGCAAAAGGCCTTTTTGGTCCGCCAGTGCGAAGACAGCTACTTCAAGAACCGCACCCGGCCTTGTCTGCAATATCAAATCAAGCGCTGCAAAGGCCCTTGCGTCGGCTTAGTTGATCCCACTGAGTACGCTGAGGATGTGCGGCATTCGATCATGTTCCTTGAAGGGCGCAGCAATGCGTTGACTGACGAGCTGTCCAGCGGCATGGAGCAGGCGGCCGTGAATCTCGAGTTTGAACGTGCAGCCGAGTTGCGCGATCAAATTTCCCTGCTCCGTCGCGTGCAAGATCAACAAAGCATGGAAGGCGGTACCGGCGATGTGGACGTTGTGGCGGCCATGGTCAACCCAGGAGGGGCTTGTGTTCACCTGATCAGTGTGCGTGGCGGGCGTGTGCTGGGGAGCAAGAATTTCTACCCGCAGGTGGCCATTGAAGAGGATGTCAGTGAAGTGCTGGCAGCGTTCCTGGCTCAGTACTACCTGAGCAGTCATGAGCGCGATCTGCCTAGCGAGCTCATCGTTAATGCCGCCCACGACGATTTTCCCGCGTTGATCGAGGCGATTTCAGCGTTGCGAGGGCGGGAGCTGAGCATCACTCACCGTGTGCGTGGTACTCGAGCACGTTGGCAGCAGTTGGCTGTGACCAATGCAGAGCAGGCGCTCGCGTCGCGCCTGGCCAATCGTCAGCATCTCGCCGCTCGTTTCGAGGCTTTGGCAGAGGCGTTGGATCTGGACGAGCCGCCGCAGCGAATGGAGTGCTTCGATATCAGCCACTCCAGCGGTGAGGCGACTGTTGCCTCATGCGTGGTGTTCGGCCCGGAAGGCCCCCTTAAATCCGATTACCGTCGCTACAACATCGAGGGCGTCACGGCGGGTGATGACTATGCGGCCATGCACCAGGCGCTTACTCGTCGCTTCAGCAAGGTTAAGGATGGTGAGGGAAAACTGCCGGATATCCTTCTGGTAGATGGCGGTAAAGGCCAGCTGGCAATGGCCCGGGAGGTGCTGCAAGAGTTGGCAGTGCCGGATCTGATCTTGCTTGGGGTGGCCAAGGGCGCAACCCGCAAGCCCGGGCTGGAAACCCTTTACTTGAACGATGCGGCCCACGAATTCACCTTGCCGGGCAACTCACCCGCGTTGCACCTGATCCAGCAGATTCGCGATGAGTCGCACCGTTTTGCCATTACTGGGCACCGTGCTCGGCGCGGTAAGGCGCGCCGTACTTCCAGTCTCGAAGAGGTTGCTGGGGTAGGGCCGAAGCGTCGGCGAGAGCTGCTCAATCATTTCGGCGGCCTGCAAGAACTGGCGCGCGCCAGCACCGAAGAAATTGCCAAAGCGCCCGGAATCAGTAAAAAGCTTGCTGAGCTGATTTATGCCGCCCTGCACAGCGAGTAGAATGCCGGCTCACCTCGCAGCCTAGTTGTGCCGATGAATATCCCCAACCTGATTACCATACTGCGCGTCCTGCTGATCCCGATCTTTATTTTACTGTTCTATCTACCGTTCTCGTGGAGCTATCTGGCCGCCAGTGCGGTGTTTGGTTTTGCCGCCATTACTGACTGGCTCGACGGCTATCTGGCTCGTCGGCTGGAGCAAAGCACACCGTTTGGTGCTTTTCTCGATCCGGTGGCGGACAAGCTGATGGTGGCTGTGGCCTTGGTGTTGTTAGTGGAGGAGCACGCCACTTTCTGGCTTACCTTGCCGGCGGCCATCATCATTGGCAGAGAGATCGTCATCTCGGCATTGCGCGAATGGATGGCCGAGCTAGGCGCGCGGGCGCATGTATCGGTGTCCAACCTGGGCAAATGGAAGACTGCTGCGCAGATGGTGGCGCTGGTGATCTTGTTGGCTAGCCCGCCATCAGAGACTGTCTGGGTGGTGCTTGGCTTTGTACTGCTGATTGTCGCGGCAGCGCTAACCCTTTGGTCCATGGTGCAGTACCTGATCGCCGCCTGGCCGCACCTCAGTCCAACTGTGGAAAATAAATAAGCTTTTTTGAATCAAGGGGTTGACGGGGTGTTTGGATTCTATAGAATGGCGCCCGTCACCAAGACGCGGGAATAGCTCAGTTGGTAGAGCACGACCTTGCCAAGGTCGGGGTCGCGAGTTCGAGTCTCGTTTCCCGCTCCAATTTGTTGACGTTGACGCCGCAGTTTGCGGCGTCTTCGTTTGAGGCCGGGTGGCAGAGTGGTTATGCTGCGGATTGCAAATCCGTCTATGCCGGTTCGATTCCGACCTCGGCCTCCATTATAGATAAGCCCCGTAGATCTTTGATCTACGGGGCTTTTTCTATTGGGGTGGATGTCCCTTCCGCGCTCAATTTGTAGCTGTTGAAACTTGCGTCGCAGGGTAGGGCTGTATATATTCCTGCGCTCGCCATGGGGCGCGGATGTCGATTCTGCTGCAAGCACCCATAGCCAAGATTTACCGCTCTACCGCCCGGATGGCGAAATTGGTAGACGCAAGGGACTTAAAATCCCTCGTTCGTAAGGACGTGCCGGTTCGACCCCGGCTCCGGGCACCATTTGAAATCAAGGGCTTACAGGCGATTTCGCATGTAGGCCCTTGTTAGTTTATGGGCCGAAATTAATGACTTGGGCCGCAATTCATCGCGTCGGGGTTACTTTCTTGCCCTTAGCTCGCGGATGTACTACTCGGTCATGACGACGGTGGTATGCCCAAGTTGATCCCTGGCTTGCATGATATCGCCACTGGATTCGGCTTTATCCGGAGCTGCTGGACGCTTACTGCTTGGGCCTGCTCGTCGTGTCATGACGAGATCGATCGCCGCACGCGCCACATCGACGCCGACAGTGCTTCGCTCGCTCACCTGGAGGGCGTTATTCGCACCCAGGCAGTCCTGCTCAAAGAAGGGAAGCTGGCCGCATGACCATCCGATGCATGCTGCTGGGCTGCCGGTGGGGTATGGGCATAAGCTATATGAATCATGGCGAACGCCTGCGCGTGCAGACCTGTGAGCGTTGCGGGTCGTTCAGGACGGTGTCGGAATGAGCCGGTTCATCAGGTTTTCGCGCAACATCATTGGCCGCGACTTCGTGGTAGGCGACATCCATGGATGCTTCCCGCTGCTGGAGCAACTGCTGGCGAAGGTGAGGTTCGATCCCGAGCAAGACCGGTTGTTCAGCGTGGGCGACATGGTCGACCGTGGCCCAGAGAGCGCTCGGGCGCTGGAGTTTCTGGCCAAGCCCTGGTTCCACGCCATACTAGGCAACCACGAGCAAATGGTCATCGATGCCGTTGCAGAGATGCTCGACAACGACTTGTACTTCTACAGCGGCGGCGCGTGGTTCTTCGGCCTGTCGAAATCCGAGCAGCAGGAGTTCGCCGTAGCCTTCCGTGAGTTGCCGGTTGCCATCGAGCTGGAAAGCGTGCACGGCCTTATCGGCCTGGTACATGCCGAGTGCCCGCTAAGCGACTGGAAGGATTTCACCAGTCGCCTGCAGGACGAGAGTGACCCACTGCGCTACATCGAAGCCCAGGCCATCTGGGGCCGCACGCGGATCAGCAGCGGGCGGACCGATACCGTCGACAACATCGCCTTCGTCTTCTGCGGGCATACCGTCCTGTGCAAACCCGCCCAATTGGGCAATCACCTATTCATCGACACCGGCGCCGTGTTCGGTGGACGGCTGACCATGGTGAACCTGACGAACTTCCACTACGCCCAAGTCGCCAGGGAGGGTTCTGAATGAGCCAACTGCCCACGGAAGATCACCTACAGCCGCCTTGTGTTCGCTCCTGGTGTGAAAGGCACTCGCCCTGACAGCACAACATCGACTGGCGGCTGCGCCCACCCGGCTATCGCCGGGCGAGTTCAGATGGCCATCGGCACACTCCGCTCTGACATCCATGCTTTTGGAAACTGGCTGTACAGCCCTGTCCCGACTGCAGAGGATCGAGAAACCGCCGAGGAAATCATTTTCCATGGCGCCTATCACGCTCTCGTCCAGGCTGGCGGCCGCATGACCACGGCGAAGTGGCAGAAGGCCGAGTATGTGTGGCCAAGGGCGTGCTCTACCGCTACCGTCGCATGCACCAGGGCGGGCAGAGTGCATGCGAAGACCCGCTAGCGGGCCCCGAGGTATTCCGCGCCGCGTTGCTGGAAACCTACGACCTGAAGTTATCTTCCGAACAGTGGGCAGGGAGTGGGGTGGTTTCATCCAGCTATGCTTCGACGGGTGCAATGATCTGGACAAGCTGGCGCTAGCCCCGGTGGCGGCGGTCATTGGTGAAATGAAGGAGGCAGCGTGAATCACTTGGATGCATTGAAGGAGGACGTCAGGCAGAGCGTCGATGCACAGGGAGTGGCTCTTGTGTCTGGCATGGTGATCACCGATGTAGGTGCTACCGCAATTGCTGGTCAGCTACGCCTCCACTGCATCTACTTGAAGAAGGAAGATCGTTACGAGTTCGGGAGAAGTATGTACCGCGCAAGGTCGCCGGACCGCGTCATACGGTAGACGTTATGATGTATTGACAGAAATGCCTGGTTCGCTCATGGTTTTTCCCATCCTGTCGTTCTTCCCTCTGAAGAAAACGATCTTAAAAAGCCCGGCCCACATGTCGGGCTTTTGTTATTCTTATGGTGTAGGTGAGAACGCAGACTGATGCGCAAGAGGATAGCAAGGAGACGTGGGGCGCGTTCCCAAGGGTACACGGTTAGAAAGATCTCCTGTGTGAGATCCACCCCTTATGCCGTGTGAAGCAGAAGAACTCATAAATCTTCTGCGAGATGCCTGATAAACCTTGTAAGCCGGAGACCAGCGCCGGCCACCTACTTTGAATTCCAAGCCCGCCATGTGCGGGCTTTTTCATTGGTGCTTCACGCTGGCACTCCCTCTCGCTGGTTCCTTTGCCCGTCCTCACTGCGGGCTTTTTTATTCACCAAGCGGCCCATGCGGCCAGGAACGGAGCCATGAAAATGGATCACGACCTAAACCTGTGGGCGGCATTTATCGCCTGGGTGGCCGCACACCACCCTCAGCTATACGCCTTCGGTTTGTCCGTGCTGATTGCCTGACCCACGGCCGTGGCGGCTGGCGCCAGATGGTCATGGAGGGCGCCTTGTGCGGCCTGGCCACACTGATCCTGGTTCCGCTGCTGGCGTACTTCGGCCTGCCTGACTCAATGGCCACCTTCGCGGGTGGTGCGGTCGGCTTTATGGGTGTCGAGAAGCTGCGCGATTACGCAGATCGGTTGATTGGCCGGAAGGTTGAGCAGGTATGAACACCAGTGACGCTGGCCTCGCCCTGATCTAGGGCTTCGAGGGCCTGCGCCCGATCGCCTACCGTGCCAGCATGGGCGTGTTGACCATCGGCTGGGATCATACTGGCCCTGACGTGGTGCAGGGCCTGACCATCGACCGCGCGCAGGCTGAGCGTCTGTTGCGTGATGATCTGCATGACGCCGAGCGCGTTATTCAGCGCCTGAAAGTCCTCAGTCTCGTCCCCGTCTGGGTATGGGTACCGCTCGCAGTCGCCGTCATTGTTGGCCTCCAAGAGCTGCGCATCAGCGGGAAGGAAAGTGCGCTGACTTCGGCTCTAGCTGGCTGGTTTTCCGTTTCTCGGATTACATCTTTAAGCTCCACATGCTTTCATGACCCTCATGGGCATGTTGCTGGCCTAAGACCATGATGCCGACCCAAGGCGGAATGCGAGTAAAGATGTGGATCGGCTCTTAGCGAGGTGACGAGATGAGCAAACTTACTACTGTGCTTCTAGCGCTATCAGCGTTCGTAGCCTCTGCAGCCTTTGCTTATGAGTCGGCCGATGAACAGCGCCCTGCGCCAATCACCCGGATCTACATAAGCCCCGGCGCAAGCGGAAGTATCGGCACTTCGAGCCGCTATGAGCGCTACGACAACTATGGCGGCTATCGTGTGCCCAGCGGCGGATACAGGAACGAGCGAAGCTTTCAGGGCAGCGGCTCCTCGCAAACCAGGGGAAATGTTATCCAGAGCATCGAGTACCTGGGCATCGGGGAATTCCAGGATCAGCCCGGCAGCCGCACGATAGAGATCAATAGGCGGTAATAGCCTCTCGCCCCGAGGCGTGTTCAGAACGGCCGGGGCTTCTTGTCACACCTATGTCGTACCCCCGTCACACACTTGCCACCCATTTTCGCTGCAATCACTGCTACTCATTTGGAGGTGCAGCGATGCGGCTATGTGTAATCGGAGCAGGGTATGTTGGGTTGGTGACCGCGGCCTGTTTTGCCGAAATGGGCAATCGGGTTGTCTGTGTCGAGCGTGATCCCTTCCGTGTTGCGCGCCTTTCGCATGGCGAAGTGCCGATCTATGAACCTGGTCTGGAGGCCATGCTCAAGGTCCATCTCGCTAGTGGTCAATTGAGTTTCAGTCAGCACCTTGAAGAGGGCGTGAGGCAGGCTGAAATCGTTTTTATCGCTGTCGGTACGCCGAGTGGGGAGGATGGCTCGGCCGATCTGTCGTATGTACTGGCTGTAGCCGATCAGCTGGGTGTGACTCTAAAACAGGCTTGCGTGGTGGTGAATAAATCCACGGTGCCGGTTGGTACGGCTGAGCGAGTGGCGCAACTCATCAATGCCCGTCTGGCTGGTCGCGGGCTGGGATGCAGGGTGAAGGTGGCGAGTAACCCCGAGTTTCTGAAGGAGGGTTCGGCGGTCGAAGACTTCATGCGCCCCGACCGAGTGGTGTTGGGCTGTGATGACGCCGAAACCGCTGAACTGCTGCGCCGGCTCTATGCGCCATTCCTGCGCAACCACGAACGGGTACTGAGCATGGGCGTGCGGGCTGCCGAGTTCAGCAAGTATGCGGCCAATGCTTTTCTTGCCACGAAAATCTCCTTTATCAATGAGATGGCCGGGCTTTGCGCGTGCCTGGAGGTCGATATTGAGGAGGTGCGCCGTGGCATTGGCAGCGACAAGCGCATTGGTACGCACTTTATCTATGCCGGTTGCGGCTATGGCGGCTCGTGTTTTCCCAAGGATGTCCGCGCGCTGATTCGTAGCGCCGAGCAGGAAGGTTTCGAGCCAGCAATTCTGCGGGCAGTAGAAGCACGCAATACCCTGCAAAAAACCGTGCTGTTTCAGTCTCTGCACGAACACTTTGCGGGTTATCTACAGGGCCGGGTGGTGGCGCTTTGGGGGCTGGCCTTCAAGCCGGGGACCGATGATTTGCGAGAGGCGCCCAGCCTGGTTTTGCTAGAGGCTTTGTTGGCCGCCGGAGCGCGGGTGCAAGCCTGTGATCCAGTCGCTACTGCCGGTGTTGCGGCCTGCTATCCGCAGGCTTTGGCAAGTGGCCAGCTGTGTTTGAGTGAATCGCCGTATACCGCTGCTGAGGGGGCCGATGCGCTGGTGCTAGTGACGGAGTGGAAACAGTTCCGTCAGCCGGACTTTTTGCGCGTTCGTGGCCTGATGCGCATGCCTGTGCTGTTCGATGGGCGCAATATCTATGATTCCCGGGAACTATCTGCGCTAGGTTTTCTCTATCGAGGCATTGGTCGGCCAGTGGCGGGCCATTGTAAGGCGAGTGCGGCGTGATTAGACTGCGCGGCACAAAAGTACGACCCCTCCTTCAAGGACTCACATGATCAAGAAATGCTTGTTCCCGGCTGCTGGTTACGGTACTCGCTTCCTGCCAGCGACAAAGGCCATGCCCAAGGAAATGCTGCCGGTGGTGAACAAGCCGCTGATCCAGTATGGCGTCGAGGAAGCCCTTGAGGCGGGCTTGTCGGAAATCTCTATTGTGACTGGCCGAGGCAAACGCGCGCTGGAAGATCATTTCGACATTAGCTACGAACTCGAGCATCAGATCAAAGGCACGGATAAAGAGAAGTACCTGGTAGGTATTCGTCGTCTGATCGACGAGTGCAGCTTTTCCTACACCCGTCAGGTGGAAATGAAAGGTCTCGGTCACGCGATTCTCTCAGGCCGCCCGCTGATCGGCGATGAGCCTTTTGCCGTGGTGCTGGCGGATGACTTGTGCGTGAACCTGGACGGTGATGGCGTACTGACCCAGATGGTCAAGCTGTACAACCAGTTCCGCTGCTCGATCGTGGCGATTCAAGAAGTACCGATGGAAGAAGTCTCCAAGTACGGCGTGATCGCCGGCGAGATGATTCGTGACGACATCTACCGTGTGAACAGCATGGTCGAGAAGCCGAAACCCGAGGATGCTCCGTCCAACCTGGCGATTATCGGGCGCTACATCCTTACCCCGGATATCTTCAAATTGATCGAAGAAACCCCGCCGGGCAAAGGCGGTGAAGTTCAGATCACCGATGCGCTGATGAAGCAGGCCCAGGATGGTTGCGTACTGGCCTACAAATTCAAAGGCAAGCGTTTCGACTGTGGTGGTGCCGAGGGTTATATCGACGCGACCAATTTCTGCTTCGAGAACTTCTACAAAACCGGCAAGGCTTACTGATCGAGCTTCTTGCTGACCACGCGGTGCGTGGTTTGGTGGGTTACGCCCGCAGGGCTAACCCACCCTACAAAGCCACCTTCGGGTGGCTTTTTTGTTTGTGCGGGTTTTTGCATCTGTGGTTTTCGTAGGGTGGGTTAGGCGCAGCCGTAACCCACCGTTGGCAAGCGTAGAAGTCGCGTGCAGGCCATGCGGAGCATGGCTTGGTGGGTTACGCCCGTAGGGCTAACCCACCCTACAAAAGCACAACATTGCAGCTGTGTATCACGGAATCGGCATCGCCTCGGAGCCTGGCCCTAGCGGTTGGCCATAGCTGAACTCGACGTAGTTGCCGGCCGGGTCGCGCAGGCCGCAGTAATAGCCGACCGGATAGGGCTCCTCGCGCGGCGCCCAGATCAAACAGCCCGCAGCCTGCGCTTGCGCGGCGATCACTTCGACCTGCTCGCGGCTGTCCACGGCAAAGCCAAAATGGCTGTAATCGTCTTCGGCCAACTGCCGTGCATGACCGCCGGGCATGATCACGAAAATAAACTCATGTTCCTTGCCTGGCTCAGCCATCCAGACAATGCGCGAGCCTTTGCCGGCGCGCTCATGAATCACCTGCATCCCGCAGAACTCTTTGTAGAACTGCACGCAGGCATCTAGGTCAGGGACATGCAGGGCGAGATGGGTAAGCGTGCGGCGCATGTTTTTTACTCCTGGCGTATTCAGTGTCAGTTTAGGCTGAAGCGCTGCTCTGGTGGACGATTGGGGTATGCTGGCGGCCTGTTTAGGAGACCCCCGATGACTTACGACTTCGACCTTTTCGTGATTGGCGCCGGTTCCGGCGGCGTACGCGCGGCACGCTTCGCGGCTGGCTTCGGCGCGCGAGTGGCGGTAGCTGAAAGCCGCTATCTGGGCGGTACCTGCGTGAATGTGGGTTGCGTGCCGAAAAAGTTATTGGTCTACGGTGCGCATTTCGCCGAGGACTTCGAGCAAGCGACGGGTTTTGGCTGGTCTTTGGGCGCGGCGGGTTTTGACTGGGCCACGCTGATCGGCAACAAGGATCGCGAAATCCAGCGTTTGAACGGTATCTACCGCAACTTGCTGGTGAACAGCGGCGTCACCTTGCTGGAAAGCCATGCGCGCCTGCTGGATGCACATCATGTGGAGGTCGACGGCCAGCGTTTTAGCGCCAAACATATCCTCATTGCCACCGGCGGCTGGCCACAGATCCCCAAGATCCCAGGCCATGAGCATGCCATCAACTCCAACCAGGCATTCTTCCTTAAAGCGCTGCCCAAGCGGGTGCTGGTGGTGGGCGGCGGCTATATCGCCGTCGAGTTCGCCTCGATCTTCCACGGCCTGGGGGCTAAAACCGCGCTGTTATACCGTGGCGAATTGTTCCTCCGCGGTTTCGATGGCGCGGTGCGCAACCACCTGAAAGAAGAGCTGAGCAAGCGCGGTTTGGACCTGCAGTTCAACGCCGAGATTGTGCGGATCGATAAGCAAGCGGATGGCAGCCTGCAGGCCACCTTGAAGGACGGCCGTGCACTGCACACCGACTGCGTGTTCTACGCCACCGGCCGCCGTCCCATGCTGGATAACCTAGGCCTGGAGAACACCGGCGTCGAACTGGACAAGCGTGGCTTTATCCATGTCGATGAGCAATTTCAGACCACTGAGCCCTCAATTCTCGCCCTTGGCGATGTGATCGGGCGCGTGCAGTTGACGCCGGTGGCGTTGGCCGAAGGCATGGCCGTGGCGCGTCGCTTGTTCAAGCCAGAAGAGTACCGCCCAGTGGATTACACGCACATCCCGACGGCTGTGTTCAGCTTGCCGAATATCGGCACCGTAGGTCTGAGCGAAGAGCAGGCGCGCGAGGCCGGGCATGAAATCAAGGTGTTCGAGAGTCGTTTCCGGGCGCTGAAACTGACCCTCACCGAGTGCCAGGAGCGTACCTTGATGAAGCTGGTGGTGGATGCCAAGACCGATCGCGTATTGGGCTGCCATATGGTCGGTCCGGAAGCGGGGGAGATCGTTCAGGGCCTGGCCGTCGCACTCAAGGCCGGGGCCACCAAGCAGGTGTTCGACGAGACCATTGGGGTTCATCCAACGGCCGCCGAAGAGTTTGTGACCATGCGCAGCCCCGTTGCATCCTGACCCGAGGCCGCCATGGAGCAACTCTTCTATCTGTCGGATCTGTTCGGGGTCGCGGTATTTGCCGTTACCGGTGCGTTGATGGCCGGGCGCAAGTCCATGGATCTGTTTGGGGTATTGGTGATCGCCATCGTCACAGCGTTGGGTGGCGGCACCCTGCGCGATGTGATTCTGGACAATCACCCGGTCAGTTGGATTCGCGATGACACCTATATCCTGGTGGCCTCACTGGCAGCGGTCGGTACGGTGATCTGGGTGCGCCTGACCCAACCCATTCACGAAAAAGGTCTGTTGATCGCGGATGCCTTTGGCCTTGCGCTTTTCACCGTTTATGGCACAGAGGTGGCGCTGCGGCACAGCGTGCCGATGAGCACGGCGGTGATCATGGGCGCGATAACGGGAGTGGCGGGTGGGGTGATGCGCGATGTGATCTGCAACGAGATCCCACTGATTTTCAAAAAAGAAGTCTACGCCACCGCCTGTATCGCCGGCTCGCTGGTGTTTATTGGGCTGATCCAGTTGGCCACGCCGCATTGGGTCGCGACGGGTATCGCCATGTTGGTGGTGTTGCTGACGCGGCTGGCGGCGATTCACTGGCACCTGTCCCTGCCACGTTTCCATCTGCTGGACAGGGACTGAGAACATGGCTTTCGCTACTGGCGCCTGGCTCCGTAGGCTGGGTAGAACAACGTGAAACCCAGCGCGCTCACAGCTGGGTTTCGGCCAAGGCCTCTACCCAGCCTACGGATGCCGTGTCAGTGGTTTGCGTGTTCGTCTGCTGCCGGTGCTTCTGCTTCGATCGCCACTTCGACGTCAACCTTGCCGGCCTTCTCGAACTGCAAAGTCAGCGGGAAGCGCTCACCGGCTACTAGCGGTTGCTTCAGGCCAAACAACATCAAGTGAGTACCGCCTGGAGCGAATTTAACCTCGCCGCCGACGGGAATGCCGACTGAGTCCAGGTGCTGCATCTTCATCACTTCACCCAGCTGAACAATGGTGTGCAGTTCGGCCTTCGCTGCCCTCGGTGTTGCTGCGCCAATCAAACGATCTTCCGTCTGACCATGATTATGGATGACGAAATACGCGGCACCCGTTGGCGCATTTGGCGGCAATGCGCGGGCCCACGGATGGGCGATATGTAGCTCGCCAGCGGTGTATTCGTGAGCGAAAGACGCGCTGCAAACCAGCGCCAGCAATGTCGAAGTCAGCATCCGCACCAGCATCTTCGTTGTCTCCCTACGGTCAGTAATCAAAGTCGCGACAGACCATAACATGCGCTCCATGGTTTACCGATGTGGCGGTGAAGTATGGCCTGGTTCAAGTGCGTGGTGATGGGGGTGATTCTTTTCTGTCGGCTAAGGCTTGCGGTTGTGTTGGATGGCAGGGCTTAAGCTGCCTTGTCCTACAAAAATCCAATAACGATAAGCACTTAGTGGAGGCGCTATGCCGCTGTTATCCCTACCATGCCTGCAACGCGGCCTGCTGGCTGTTTTTATCTCGGCCAGCATCGCGCAGCCACTGTCGGCCGCCGAGCTGGTGGCCAACCAGCCAGCCAGTGCGCTGACCGCCGCGAGTAACGCCGCTGTTCTTAACAAGCTGCCGTTCACCGATCGCACTGATTACGAGTCGGTCAGCCGCGGCTTGATCGCGCCCTTCAAAGGCGAGATCAAGAATGCCGCAGGTAAGGTGATCTGGAGCATGCCGGCCTATAGCTTCCTGGATGCCGATAAGGCCCCGGACTCGGTCAACCCGAGTCTCTGGCGTCTGGCTCAGCTCAGCACCCATGCCGGCTTGTTCGAAGTTAAAGAGCGTATTTATCAGGTGCGCGGCCTGGATGTGTCGAACATGACCATCATCGAAGGCGACACCGGTCTGTTTATCATCGACCCCTTGACCATGGCCGAAACAGCCAAGGCCGCCCTCGACCTGTACTACCAAAATCGCCCGCATAAGCCAGTGATTGCCGTGGCTTATAGCCACAGCCATACCGACCATTTCGGTGGCGTGCGCGGGGTGGTGAATGAGGCCGACGTGAAAGCCGGCAAGGTGAAGATCTTTGCTCCGTCCGGCTTCATGGAGCATGTGATGAGCGAGAACGTGTTCGCCGGCACCGCTATGTCGCGTCGCGCCCAGTTCCAGTTCGGCACCCTGCTGCCGCGCGGAGAAAAAGGCCAAGTCGATGCCGGGATGGGTAAGAGCCTGCCGGTGGGCGGCACTATCACCCTGATCGAGCCGACCGACCTGATCAAGGATCACTACGAGACCCGCAACATCGATGGCATCGAGGTGGAGTTCCAGCTCACCCCTGGTACAGAAGCGCCGGCGGAAATGAACCTCTACCTGCCGCAACTGCGTGCGCTGTGCATGTCTGAGAATGCCACGCAAATGATGCACAACATCCTCACCCCGCGCGGCGCATTGGTGCGCGACGCCAAGGCCTGGTCGCAGTACATCGACGAGAGCCTGGCGCGCTACGGCGACAAGAGCGATGTGATGTTCGCCCAGCACAACTGGCCGACCTGGGGCAGTGAGCGGATCAGCACCATGCTGGCGGATCAGCGCGATATGTATGCCTTCCTCAACGACCGCACCCTGCACCTGATGAACCAGGGGCTGACGCCGATGGAAGTGGCTGAGCAGATGAAAACCCTGCCGGGTGAACTGGAAAAGAAATGGTATACCCGCAGCTACTACGGCTCGCTGAGCCACAACTCGCGAGCGGTGTATCAGCGCTACCTTGGTTTCTACGACGGCAACCCGGCCAACCTCAACCCCTTGCAGCCAGTCGATGCTGGCAAGCACTACGTCGAGGCCATGGGCGGCGGCGCCGCCGTGCTCAAACTGATGCGCAGCGCATTGGACAAGGGCGACTATCGTTGGGCGGCACAACTGGGTAACCACCTGGTATTTGCCGAGCCGCAGAACAAAGACGCTCTCGAACTTCAGGCACAGGCCTTCGAACAGCTTGGCTACCAGAGTGAAAACGCCCTGTGGCGCAACATCTACCTGACTGGTGCCTTCGAGCTGCGTAACGGGGTGCCGGTGTATCAAAGCAGCTCCGCGTCGTCGGATATGGTCAAGGCCATGTCACCGGCGTTGTTCTTCGATTACCTGGCGATTCGCCTGGACTCGGAGAAAGCCCAGGGCCACGACATGACCCTTAATTGGCAGTTTGAAGACATCGACAAGCCGTTCGCGCTGACTCTGCGCAATGGCGTGCTGACCTCACGCGAGGACAGCACTAATACGCAGGCGGATGTCAGCGTGAAGATGAACAAAGCCACCTTGGACAAGATCAGCCAGCGCCAGTTGGACTTCCCCACTGCGATCAAGCAGGGCGACATCAAGCTTGAAGGCGATGGCAAGAAGCTCGGCGAGCTGCTCGGCATGCTCGATGCCTTCAGCCCGCAGTTCAATATCGTCACACCTTGAGGTGTAACCGGCCATCCTAGGTTATTCCTAGGATGCCTTTGTTCTTGTAGGAGCGAGCTTCTGCTCGCGATGCTTTTCTGCCATGCCCAATCGCGAGTTCAAGCTCGCTCCTACATTCGAAGGCAGCACTCTAGAGTGCCCGTTTTGTTTTTTAGCACTTGCCAGGTACCAGCTTGGGTTATCCCCCGCGACCTGTCTGACTACACCCGCTCAATCTTCGGCATCTGCCACTTTCCGGCGATCACTTCAGCGCTAGGCCCATAGAGTCGCAGGGTCAGGCTGAAAGGCCCGTTGGCCGGGGCGGGTAGCCAGTTATCCTGCTGAACCGGCGCCTCCGTTTGCACCAGCAAGGTAAGACCGCCATCGGCATCACGTTGCAGGGCGTCGCGGCTACTCAGGCAGTAACGGTTGATCGGGTTGTCGACCAATTGACGATCTGGCAGCTCATACAGGGTCAGCGACCAGAACTCACTGGCTGGCGGTAATTGGTCGGCCGTGAAATGCAGGCGATAACGCTGACCCGCGACGAGCTGCTGACCACTGCTATCCAGCTTGCTGCCGGTATAGAAGGCTTCTTCGACGCTATTGCCATAAATGCCAACGGCTGCGGCAACTGCGCGCTTTAGATAGTCGTTGTGCATGGCCGCACGGTTGCCGAACAGACCTATGGTGTTGCGGACCTGGCCGCTGGCGGTTTTCAGGTCGGCTTGCGCCTCCTGAATGCCGGCGATCAATGCTTGACGCTGAGCCTCGCTGAGGGCTGCCGGATCGAAGGGCAAACCGGGTGCGACGCCAATTCGAGCAAAGCGCTCGCGCAGCGCCACTTCTGATTTATCGACCGGGCACAGTTCCAGTATTTGATTCAGGTGGGCGATAAAGCCCGGGCCGAGATCGCGCGGCACTTGCCACGGCAGCCAGGCAATCGCAGTGGCGGGAGCAGGTGCGGGGTTACCGAGATAGTCATGTAGGGCGCGCAGCCGGTACTGCTGCTGGATAGCGCGCACGGCGGGTAGGTCGTTGGCATCTTTCAGTCCGGTACGCCCGAGGATCATGACGATCTCGGTTTCGCTGCGCAGTACCCTCTTGATCCCCGCCGGGGTTTCTCCCTGCCAGTGCGGCCCGGCAATCAGATAATCGCCCGCCTCGCGGCCGGTGCTGAGTACCCCGACATAGCCGAAGTTATGGGTGTACTGATCGACCAGTTGGTGCACGTAGTAGCGGTCTTTATCCACGGCCGGCACGCTGAGCACCCAAGGTTCCGCGCGCAGGTCGAGCCAGGCCCAGGAGTAGGGCGTGTCATTGTTAGGCGTGACGATGTCACGGTTCTTCGGGGTGAATAGCTCGCTGTAGTGGCGGAACTTGCCAAAGCCACCGACGTATTCGCGGGTCTTGGCGTCCAGCGCCTGCTTCTGCATGGTCTGGTAGTGCATCAGCATCGGGTAGGCGTAGATCCAGGCATCACGGGCAATCGCACGGAACTCCGCCGGGTCGGTAGTTAACGGCTGGGCGGCAGCCAGCAGCCAGCTTGGGCAGGCCAGGCCGGCGCTGAGCACTGTCAGGCCACCAAGGAATTGACGACGGCTGAAGGGGATATTCATCGTTTACTCCTGACTGGCGACCGACTCGATAGCCGGAAGTTGGTAAGCGCCCTGAAGCGCTTTCTGCTGCGGCAGATAGAGGCGCAGGATCATGTTAAACGGGCCTTTCGGAGCTGGCAGCCAGTTGCCCTGCAGCGCTTGGGCTGGAGCGCTGTTCTGAATCAGCAGGGTCAGTCCACCGTCAGCGTCATAGGTCAGGCTGGGGCTGCGGTCGCCGAGGGAATAGCGCTTGAGCGGATTCGCCGAGAACAACTGTGTTTCAGCGTCGTAGAGGGTCAGCGACCAGAATGAATCCACCGGTGGCAATTGCCCCGCCGCGAAGTGCAGACGATAGGCCTTGTTGCCGTTCAATGGCTTGCCTTTAGCGTCTTGCAGGGCTATCGGGTAGAGCGCCTCGACAGGGTCGTTGACATAGATATAGCGCCAGGCGGCCGCTGCGCGGGTCAGATCATCGCTACCGAAGTGCCCTGCATTGGCGGGTGAACTGAACCAGCCGTTGTGATTGGGGGAGATGCTGAGGGAGGCTGCTTTGACCTTTTCCCGACCCGTCTCGGCGCCGCTGGCCACGGCTTGTGCGATGGCGGCAGGCGGGTTGAAGTCCAGGCCGGGGCCGACACCAATCTCTGCGAAGCGGCTCAGTTGTGTCTGCTCAGCGGGTGTCCAGGCTTGCAGTGGCGCCAAGGCATTGAACGTCACGAACACATCGCTGGCCTGGCCATCCTTACTGTTGCGATAGGTTGGCAGTTTCAGCTTCGGCAAGGCGGCTGGGACTGTTTGCCCAAGCACGCTGGACAAGGCCTGTAGGCGGTAGCCTTTGAGTATCTCGGCGGCGGCAGCCTGGTCACTTTGGCCTTTGACTTCGGTGCGACCAAGGAGGAAGACCAGTTGGCTGGTGGAGCGAATCAGGCCATTGAAGCCAGCCGGTAATTCACCTTTCCAGGCCGGCCCGACGATCAGGTAGCGGCCTGCCGCGGTACCGGTAGCGCGGGTGCCAATGTAATCGAGGTTATTGGTGCGTACGTCGATCAGTTGAAAGCTGTAGTAGCGTTTTTCCACTGCTGGCACTTGCAGTACTTGCGGCTCACTGCGCAAGTCGAGCAAGGCGCGGGAATAGAAGGTGTCGTTGTTCGGCGACACTACCTTGTTGTCTTCCGGACCCATCAGGCGTGGTTCGTTATAGAGCACGTTAAACGGCAGCTTGGCCGCGATGGCGTTGAGCACCTTGTTGTGCTCGGCGGTGGCATAGGCAAACACATAGGCCTCTTCGGCCAGTTGTTGGGCGGCGGCCGGACTAGGCATACCAGCGTGAGCTGTGGCCAGGGGCAGGCAGAGACTAAGGGCGGTGAGCCAGTGGCGCATGGGGTAAGACTCCTGGGCAGAAATATAAAGACGCAGAGCGGAGTGCCGTCCGCGCCAAAGTGGAGTGGCATGGTTTTGCGTTACTTCGCATTGCGGCATAGACCCTATGAGCTGTACCCATCAGCGTTCGCGGGGAAAGTCATATGTATTGGCTGGGGCCCGCTGTTCATCAGCCCAGGCATCGGGCCGGGTTGCAAAGGCTAGCCCGCGATCAGTTGTTGCCGACGCTGGAGGTGGGCCTGCTCGATAGGCTCCATTCGTCACGGGAGTCGAAACGTCTGGTTTGCTGGTAGGCCGAGGATAAGCCCAAGACCGCTAGGGCCCGCGGCCCCAAGCCGCGCTTATCATGAGGCTTGCTCGGTAGGCGAGTGGCAGAGTTAATCGGGTTGCTTGTTGTCATTATTGGCTCCGAATACGAGTGTCGCAGTGTCGTTACCATGCCCGAGCGCTTGCTTAGCGCAACAAGCAGCGGATGACAAAAAATGATCATGATCCGAGGCGTGCTGCGTGAGCGGTTGCGGGCGGTGATGGGTGCGCCTATTCCGGGGAATACGAAGAAACTCGGTGGTTGCAGTGTTTCTTGTCATTGTTTGCTTCCCAATAAGGCGTGCACAGCCTGGGGAGCCTTGCGGATTGCAGTCCGACGAACACAACCCCTGGCGACAAAAAACAATCATCGAGACAACCGACTAAAAGGCCACCCCCGCTTCGAGGGTAGGCTGCTTAAGTTTTGACTTGAAGGGTGCCGAGGAGAAGTTCAGCAGGTCGAGAGGCGGAATTTTTTCGGAGTGATGCCGTACTGTTTGCGGAAGGCACGGATGAAATTACTGACCTGGCTGTAGCCGATCCGCGTGGCGATGCTCTCAATTGGCTGATCCGAGCTTTTTAGCCAATAACGCGCCAGGCGCAGGCCATCGTTACCTGCGTTGGTCGCCGGGTTCGGCGTCCGCCCCCAGTTGTTGAGCAAGTTCTGGTGGAGGAACTCATTGGCGCCCAGCAGTGGTAGCGCCAGCGCGGCACTCGGCAATACCAGGCAGAGATGTTCGGCGTAACGACGGTTTACCCCCCAGCTATCGAGGGTGTCACCGCAGTGTTGTCGCGCAGTGATGTGGACTTCGGTGAACAACTCGGCAGGGGCCAGCCCGACGCGCCTGGCCATGTTGCGTACAAGGGCCAGGGTGCTGGCGTCCAGGCCATAGGCATGCGGCTGTTCCCCTGGCGCGGTGAACAACAGGCGATGGTTGTTGCCGTCTTTGCAGAGCTCAACCTGTATGTGGCCCATGATCTCCGGCAGATATTCCACCAGACAATTCAGACTGGCGCCGAGGGTGGCAGCAGAGTCGAGCAGAATGTTCAGGCCCTGTAAGCAACTGGTGGTCAGGCCGGCTTGTAACTCGCAGCCGAACTGTGTGCCGGCCCCCGCGGCGGCGCATTCGGCGAATAGTTGCTGAAGCTGCCAGGAGGGCAGCCGCTGAGAGTGATCGAGCAGCGCCTCTGGCGACAGGCCGACACGCGCGCACAACTTGTCTACCGGTAAGTCATAGTGCGCGGCGTAGTTGAGAATGGTGCTGGCCCATGCGCTGCCGACTGAGGGTTCCTGCTGCATAACGGTGCCTTTGCGAGTGAAGCGCTTTGCCTAGGACGTTTACTAGAGCAGCTTGCAGTGCTATTTATCAAATGCAATTAATGAAATAAACACATGCAAGGAGTGCATATTGGATTTACGTCAGCTCCGTTATTTCGCCGCGCTCGCCGATTGCCGCAGCTTCTGCCGTGCAGCCGATGTTGTCGGCTTGAGCCAGCCCGCCTTCAGTCGCAGCATCCAAAGCCTTGAACAGTCCTTGGACTGCCAGTTGGTCGATCGCAGCAGTCGCGAGTTCCGGTTGACCGGGCAGGGCGAGCTGGTGCGACAACATGCCCAGCGTTTATTGGCGGGTGCGCGAGCCTTGCACAACGAACTGAGCCAGTACAACGGTCTATCTGCCGGTGAGCTGCGTTTTGGCAGCGGCCCTTATCCAGCTTTACAGCTAGTGCCGGAGGCGCTAGCTGACTTTATTCGCGCACATCCCGCGATCAACGTTGGCTTCGAGGTTAATCACTGGGAATACCTGGCTGAGCGGCTCAAAGAACAACAGCTGGAGTTCTTCGTCGCCGATGCGCGATATTTTATCGACGACCCACGCTATCTGGTGAAGCTGATGCGACCACGGCGCGGCCGGTTTTTCTGTCGTCGCGAGCATCCGCTGTGCGAGCGCACGGACCTCAGCTTGGCCGACCTGCTGAGCTTTCCTGTGGTGGGTACGAAAATGCCAGCCGCGATTCGCAAGATCCTTGGCGGAGTGCTCGGTAAAGAGGAGTTTCGGCCAAGCGTGGAGTGTGATCACTTCGACGCCATTTTGCGTATAGTCGAGCGCTCCGAGGCCGTTGGGGTTGCCACCATGGAGGCACTTTACGAGCCGGTCCAACGTGGCCAGGTGCAGCTGTTGACCCTGCATGACGTGCCTAGCGAACTCTCCAACTTGCATATCCAGTACGGACTTGTCAGTCGCGCTGGCCAATCCTTGTCACCAGCAGCCCAGGCCATGACCGCGGCCATCGTCACGGCAGACCAGCGCCTCTGGCCGATGGCTGAGGACGAGGCTCTGTAGAGCCTAGGCCAGACGCTTCTCTTCAGCTGCGCTTTCGCTGGATTGGAACAGCGTGACCAGGCGCTCCACGAGCTGCTCACGAACACGATCGCGGCGGTATTTGGCGTCGACGTACAGGCTCAGCGTCAGTGCTATCGGCCGCGCCAAGGGCAGCGGTGCCTGGTCTAGCCCAAGCGCGCTGGCCACTCGACTCGGTAGCGTCAGGCCGAAGGGGTGCTGATCGGCGATCAGGCGTGCTGCCAGCGAGCTTTGCAGGGTCAGTGCCAGGTTGCGCTTCAGGCCCTTGAGACCCAGCTCCAGATCTACTGGGCTGAGCCCGTCGCGACGGCTGGAAACTTGGATTTGTGGCACCGCCAGGTATTCCTCCAGGCTCTGCGGCACATGTGCCAGAGCGGCGCCGTGGGCGAATACATAGTGGTCGCTGAACAAGGGCAGTTTGCGCAGGCCGGCCAGTTGCGAGATGGGCTGGTCGATGTCGATCAAAATATCCAGTTTGCCGCTCGCCAGTTCAGCGAGTGCCTCGCGCCGGTGTGGCTGGTAGTAGCGTACCTGCCAATCGGTGCCGGGCCGGTCGAGCAGTGCATCGAGCAACAGCGGCTGCAGGCAGTCCAGGCAACTGATCCGCAGTACCTGGCTGGGTTCCTGGTTCTGCGCCGGGATCACCCGCAGGCCTTCACGCAGGCTGCTCAACGCGCCGCGCACATGCTCGGCCAGGCGATGGGCCGTCAATGTCGGCGTCACGCCTAGATGGGTTTTGATGAACAGCGGATCGTTGCACACCAGGCGCAAACGGCGCAGCGCATTGCTCATTGCTGGCTGTGACAGGCCCATCACGTCAGCCGCACGGGTGATGCTGCACTGGCTATAGATGGCGTCGAAGGCCAACAGAATGTTCAGGTCGAGATCGCGCAGGTCGAGCACCGGCTTGCTCCAGGGTAAGGCTTTACGTAAGGTCCCTAGGCTACCCTTGGCCACCCCGTAAGCGTTCAGCCGTACATGACAAAAAACGATCAGCCGGTTCTAGCCAACGCCTTCTATACGCCGACCATTCTGCCGGCGATTGAGGAGCTGCTTGCCCGCGGCATAGCGCTGGAACGCATTGAAGGGGAGTTGCGCCGCAGTACCTTCGAGTTGCGCACACCATTCTCACGAGCGCCGCTGTTTCTTTCCCGGCGTTTCTGGGCGTTGGCGCTGGAAACCAGCGGCGATCCGATGCTGGGCTTGCTGGCTGGCCGGCGCTTCACCTCAACGTTGACCAACGGCCTGACCTACCTGTTCGATGCTGCGGGCACGCTAGAAAGCGCCTGCGGATATTTCTGCGAACACTTCCCCTTTTTCAACGGTCACCTGCGCGCCGAGGTGCTGCATGCCGGCGGGAGTATCCAGCTGCGGTTGGTGGAGCCGGGCACGTTACGCTCCGGCGTACAGAGCGCGGACTACACCTTGATCGGTATTTGCGGGCTGATCCGCCGCAAGTTCATTGCCAGCGGCGTGGAGCACGATCCGATTTTCGCCGTGTCATTGCCGCAGGCGCAGCCAGCAGACTGCAGGCCTTACACCGAAGTGCTGCACGTACCTGTGCATTGGGGGCAGCCCTGTCTCGCAGTGCATCTCGATCCGGCGCTATTCAGCCTGCCGCTGACCGCGGGTAACCAAGTGCTAGAGGAAACACTGGTCACGCTGTTGGAGCAGTCGCGTGCACACAGCCAGCGCAGCCTGCTCGACGAGGTCGCCGACTATATCTGCAGCCATCTGGCGCAAGGCCCGGCGCTGAGTGACTTCTGCAGCACCCAGCACCTGATTGAGCGCACCGCGGCGCGTCGCCTCAAGGCGTTGGGCTGGAGTTTTTCGGAAATGCTCGACGAATACCGTCGCTATTACGCCGAGGATCTGTTGGCCGAACAGCAACTGGGCTTGGCGGAAATCTCCGATCGCCTGGGTTATGGCGACGTGCAGAGCTTCGCCCGCGCTTGTCAGCGTTGGTTTGGCTGTGCGCCGGGCAACTATCGTGAGCGCTTGCTGTTGGTTGGGTCTTGCCGATCATCTGTAGAGTGCGCCCGTTTGGGTGACGCACCCTACAGATAGGCATTAAGCCGCCAACATCAGGCTTGCCTGCGACGATTTTCAGCGGGTTTGTTGCAGCTCTGGATCATCCGGGTTTTGTTGCTCAAGCTCAGCCTGTAGCACCTGAACCTCCTGCATCTGCCCTGCCTCATGCCAGTAGCTGATCAGCGCCAAGCGTGCGTTGCGGTTGGTCGGCTGGCGTTTGAGCAAGTCTTCCAACTGTTTGCGGGCTGCCTCTTGCTGCCCGCTGTCATGTAGCGCGATGGCCAACACGAAGCTGAACTGCGGGTTCTCGGGGGCCAGTTGGGCGGCTTTGCGTAGGGCTAGCAGGGCCTTGTCAGGCTCGCCACGGCGAACCAGGGCGAGGCCTTGGGTGTGTTGCAGCAAGGCGGCGTCTGGATGCCGGGCCAGGTTTTCTTCCAGCAGCTGACGCGCTTCATTGGTGCGGCCCTGAGCGTCCAGCAGTTGAACCAGAGTAACGACCGCCGGCAGGAAGTCCGGGTTACGCAGCAGTGCATCGCGCAGCGCAGGCTCGGCCAGCGTTATGCGACCGGTGTTTTGATACAGCATGGCCAGATTGAGGTTGGCCTCTGCGCGTTCTTTCAGGCTGTTTTGCACGTCTTCATACTCGCGGATAACCGGCTGCCAGAGCTTGGCAATCGGCGCACGGTCCTGTTCCGGAAGCTGCGCGAGTTGCCAGGCGGCAGCGATACGCACTGCACGTACCGGGTCGCTAAGCCGCGGTGTGAGCAACCCTATTTGCTGCTGCGCGGGGCTAAGGACACTAACCACATCGATTGCGGCCTCACGAACCTGCGGTGCGGAGTTGTTCAGCGCAACCGCCGCCAGCTCAAGGGAACGCTGGCTGGGATAGTTGGGTAGCTCAGCTAGCAAAGTGGCACGCCGGATAGCGGGTAGATCGGTGCGTTCCAACTGCTGCTTAAGCATGCGCGCGGCACCGGGCAGGCCATTGCGGGCTTGATGCAAGGCGTCGGCATAGCCACCATCGTGAACCGCTGTTTCGCCGTACCAGAGCTTGAATTGTTGGGCGACCTTGCTGCTGGAGGTTTCACGGTGGCAACCGAGGCAGGCATCGGTGCTGCCGAGCTTCGACACGTGTGCCGGGTTAGGAATGCTGAAGCTGTGGTCGTGGCGATAATCATTGACCATGTACAGCTTGCCCGGCATGTGGCAGTCGACGCATTGCGAGCCGGCCTGGCCGACCTTGTGCTTGTGGTGCTCGGGCGAGTCATAGTTCTTGGCCTGCAAGCCACTGCCGTCGATCCCCTCGCGGGCTGGCTTGCCGGACGGGTTGTGGCATTGCAGGCAAACGCCATTACCCGGTGCTTTCAGTTCGTTGCTGTGCGGATTGTGGCAGTCGGTGCAAGTCACGCCCTTGGCGAACATCTTGCTCTGGGTGAAGGAGCCGTACTCGAACACTTCTTCCTTGATCTTGCCGTCGATCTCATAGAGTTCACGGGTGAGGGCGCTGGGCAGGTAGTCGTCCATCAGCCGGTTTTTGTGCTGGAAACCATCGCCCAGCGGCGCGCGGCGCGCATGACAGCGGGCGCAGGTTTCTACCTGGGTGGTGGCATTCGTCTTAAGCAGTGATACGTCGAAGCCTTTAGCGGTTTCTTGGTCTTTTGCAGGCTTTTTCGTCGCACTCCATTCCAAGTGCTTTGACGCCGGGCCGTGGCAGCTCTGGCAACCCACACCAAGGCTTTGCCAGTGACTGGCGAAGCTGTTGGTCTTGGCATCGAAGTTACGTTTGAAATCGGTGGTATGGCATTCAACGCACATGAAGTTGGCGTTCTGTGTCGGTTTGCTCCAGTGCAAGTCGTCTTTGAAGTCGATCTTCTGCCCTGGATAGAGCTCGAACCATTGGTTCTTTTGCGTATCCCAAGCAACGCCCGAGGCCTGCAAACGCCCGCCAGGCATCTCGATCAGGTATTGCTGCAGGGGTTCGATGCCGAAGGTGTAGGCGACTTTGAAGTCGGCCGCTTTGCCATCCGGACCTGGGGTGTTGATCCAGTACGCGCCATCGCGCTGGGTGAAGCGCGTCGTTTCTGCTTCGCCTTTGAAAGTCACGGCGTTGAAGTTGCCGAGCACGTTACCGTTGGCGGCCGGGAGCATGGCCATCTGGTGGTGCGAGCCCTGCCAGTCCTTGACTTGCTCGCTGTGGCAGCCTTGGCACTGAGTCTCATCGACAAAGCTTGCAGGCGTGGTGATGGGCTTGGCCGCCTGCGGAGTGGCTACGGTGGCTGGGGCAATCACAGCCTGCGGCGTGCTGCGCTGGAGGAACAGCCAAATGCCCAGAGTCACCAGCAGCAATAGGCCGGCAAGGATCAGGTAAATGTGACTGAATGAGCGCTTAGTGGGTGTCGTTAGAGGAGCGGTAACAGGGCTTTTCTTATGCTTCGGCATGCAAACTTCCGATGTTCTGGCGAGCTGATTTCACGGTTAGGCGCAGCTTCGGCGAGGGGCGTCGAGCTGTCAAATAACGCATAAGGGCGGCCCAGGCATCACCTGGGCTAGTGGGGCGGTACTGAGCAGCATTCATGGTCCTGCGCCGAGAAACCAGCGGTAGTAAGGATTGCCACCGTCGTCTCGCATGACTTGCTTGATATCGCGCGCCCAGGCCTCGCGTTCGCCGCCATAGGCGTGCAACCCCACGCCGTAGAACCTGAGCAGACGCTCGCGCTGATCGGCCACCTTGGTGCTGAAGGCCTCGTCGGCATCGCGCAGTGGCGGATCGCTGCGCAGTGCCAGCAGCTGTGGCAGAACACGGCCGATTTCATTGCTGCGTACCCAGGGCGCGTACTCGATGCGTGGCTGATCGTCGGTCACCGGCAAGGCGTCGGCAGCATAACGTTCCAGGCCGTTGCGATCGGTAATCCAGGTCGCGAGCAAGGCGGCCGGGGAGGCGATCCCGACTTCGCGCAGAGCACCGGCCACTTCAGGCTGCTCGAAGCGTGCGGCAATGCGGGGCACATCGAGTTCGAGCGGTTCGAACGAGCCGATCAACAGCATCTCGTGAAACTCGGTGGTCCACAGCGCCGCATGCGGGAAGACATCGAGGAAACTGCGCACCAGCGAGCGTGTGTCCTCGTCGTTCTGGGTCGGCAGTGGCAGCCATTGGGCGAGCTGGCCACCGGAGTGCAAGCGTTGCGCCGCCAATGCATAGAAATCGCTCGAATAGAGGTTTACGACCCCGGCGGCCGACGGTGGTGGTGGTTCAAGCGTAATCAGGTCGTACTGCTCGGTGCTGCGCAGCAATTCCCGACGACCGTCGCGCACACGGATTTCGAGGCGCGGGTCCGATGCTGCGCCGAAATTGCCCTGGAACAGCGGTGCGGCACGCACGACTGCTGGCAGCAACTCTGCGACCACCCGCGTGTCCAGTTGCGGATAGCGCAGCAGCGCACCGGCAGTAATGCCGGTGCCGAGGCCGATCACCAGCGCCGAGCGCGGCTCATTGCGCTGGGTGATCAGCGGCAGAAGCGCCTGCAGGCGCATATAGCGCAGCGAAGGCATCGCATCGCCGGTATTGGAAACGCCCTGGATATAGAGCCGCTTGAACTGGCTTTGCCCGCGTCGTTGCTCGACGACCGCGACTGTACCGCCCTGGCTCTCTTCGTAGAATGCCAGCGTGCCGTTGCGAGCTCCGGGGAGTAGATCCGCGAGACGATCCGTGGGGGTGAATATGGCGCCGATAATCGCGGCTATGCCAATCGCCACTGCGGCCTGGCGCGTGCCGCGCTTAACCCCCTGGCCGCGCAGTACTGCAAAGATACCAATCGCGGCGGCGAAGATGGCCAGTGCCGCGAGCGTATGCACAAGCCCAAGAGTTGGCACCAGGACGAAACCGGTGAGCATCGTCCCGACGATGCCACCGAGGGTGTTGAGTGCGACGACCATGCCCACGTCGCGGCCGACATGGCCGGCGTCTACCGCGATGCGCAATACCACCGGAAAGGCGGCGCCGAGCAGTATGGTCGGCAGGAAAACGATGCAGGCGGCAGCGACGGCAAAACGGCTGGACATGCCGGCGAGTTCATTGCCAGTCAAGGCCAGCACGAGGGCTTCAACCTGTGTCTGCAAGAGCACCAGCCAGCGCCCTAGAACGCTGATCTCAAGCAGTGCAAGGAGCCCGGCCGCGGCGATCAGGACGGCAAAAACGCCCCAGGGATCACGAATCCGATCAGCCCAGCGTGCATAGAGCGCACTGCCGATCACGAGGCCGGCCAGATAAGTCGCCAGCACCACGGAGAAGGCAAAACTGCGGGTGCTCATGAACTGCACGATGGACTGCGACCAGACCACCTCATAGCCCAGAGCAATGCCGCCGGCGAGTGAATAGAGGAGGATGGCCAGGCGTGCATGCGCTGTGCGGCGTGGCGCGATCGCCGGTAAGTCGGCAACAGGGCGAGGCGCTGCCCGGTGGTTGAGGGCAAAGGCGCTGAAAGCGGCAATCAGGTTGAGCGCTGCCGCGGCAAAGGCGGTGCCACGCACACCGAGCATGGGGATCAGCAAGAAAGCGGTTAGCAAGGCCCCAGCAATGGCGCCAGCCGTATTCGCCGCGTACAAACGACCACCTGCTGCACCCATTTGCCCTGCTTGCGGCGCGAGGGCGCGAATCAATACCGGCAACGTGCCGCCCATCAGCAGGGCCGGTATACCCACCAACGCGAAGGGCAGCACCCAAGCGAGCAAACCGGCACGGGCCTCCACTATCGCAAAAGGACCCGCCGCATTGGCCAGACCGAACGTCGCGCCGATGCCAAGCGCGGCCACAGCGACTTCGAGTAGTGCGTACAAGCGCAAAGGGCGCTCGACATGATCAGCCCTGCGGCCGAAAACGAACCCACCCAGAGCTAGGCCGGCGAAGAAGGCGCTGACGCCGGTGGTGATGGCGTAAACCTCGACGCCAACGACCAACGAGAGCTGTTTGATCCACAAAACCTGATAGATAAGCGCTGCCGTGCCTGAGGCGAAAAGCAGGGCGGGGATGGCAAAACCGCTAAGGGTCGATACCCGCTTAGCACTCGCCCCAGAGTTTGCTGCGCTGGTGCGCCGTGATGAATTTGCCGCTGAAAGCATGTAGTCGGTTCTCGTCTGGGCGCCTGATCTTCTTTTGGGTCAGCACGCTAACCCAAAAGAAGATCAGGCCGCATACCCGGCGGGGCATGCGGCCTGATTTTTTACGGTTCTACTGTTTTTGTGCGGCTTTCGCTGCCATTTCCTGTTCGATCTTCGCATCCACGGCCTTACGCACCTGGTCGATGCTGAAGCTGGCGGGCTTCTGGCTCGGCGGATAGGCGACGAAGGTCTCCAGGAAGGCTGCGGCCTTCATGGTCGCTACAGCGGTCAGGTAGGCGTTCTTGGTGACCCAGTCGTAGTACTGGTCGGAGACCACATCGGCACGCTCGTAGGGGTCCATGCGCAGGTTGAAGATTTTCGGTATCCGCAGGCAGGTGAAGGGGTTGCTCCAGACCTGGAAGCCGCCTGGCGCGCGCTGCTCGCAGAACACCGCTTTCCAGTTGCCGAAGCGCATCGAGACCAGCTCGCCGTCGTCGTTGAAGTAGTAGAACTCGTCGCGGGCGCTCTTCGGTTGCTTGCCGGTCAGGTAGTCCAACTGGTTGAAACCGTCGAGGTGATTCTTGAAGGTGGTGCCACCGGAGGTGGGCGCCCAGCCTTTCAGCAGACGATCCTTAACGGAGGTATCGCCAGCGGCGGCCAGCAGGGTTGGGAACCAGTCGAGGCCGGAGAACATCTCGTTGGAGACTTCACCCGGCTTAATCTTGCCAGGCCAGCGAACCATTGCCGGTACGCGGAACGCGCCTTCCCAGTTGGAGTTCTTCTCGTTGCGGAACGGCGTGGTTGCCGCATCCGGCCAGGAGAACTGGTTCGGGCCATTGTCGGTGGTGTAGACGACGATGGTGTTGTCGGTGACCTTCAGATCGTCCAGGGTCTTCAGCAGCTTGCCGACATCGCCATCGTGCTCGAGCATGCCGTCGGCGTACTCGTTGCCGGGCATGCCGCTTTGGCCCTTCATCGACTCGCGTACGTGGGTGAACAGGTGCATACGCGTGGTGTTCATCCAGACGAAGAACGGTTTGTCGGCTTCGACCTGCTTCTTGATGAAGGCTTGTGCTGCTGCGGTGGTCTCGTCGTCGATGGTTTCCATGCGCTTGGTGGTCAGCGCACCGGTGTCCTCGATCTTGCCGTCGGCGAAGGAGTGGATCACGCCGCGCGGCGACATGGCCTTGACGAAGGCGGCGTCGTCTTTTGGCCAGTACGGACGCTCGGGTTCTTCTTCCGCGTTGAGGTGGTAGAGGTTGCCGAAGAACTCGTCGAAGCCATGGTTGGTCGGTAGGTATTCGTCACGGTCGCCAAGGTGGTTCTTGCCGAACTGGCCGGTGGCATAACCTTGCGCCTTGAGCGCCTGGGCGATGGTGATGTCACCTTTCTGCAGACCTACCGGGGCACCCGGCACACCGACCTTGGACAGACCGGTGCGCAGTGGCGACTGTCCGGTGATGAAGGACGAGCGACCCGCCGTACAGCTGTTCTCGGCGTAGTAGTCGGTGAAGATCATGCCTTCTTTGGCGATGCGGTCGATGTTCGGGGTCTTGTAACCGACCACGCCCATGGAATAGGCGCTGATGTTGGTCTGGCCGATGTCATCGCCGAAGATCACCAGGATGTTCGGTTTTTCCGCAGCCGTAGCAAGCGTTGATATCCCCACTAGCGACGCCGCCGCGAGGGCAAGCGTGGGGAGCCATTGTTTCGTGCGAGTCATACCTGACCTCCATTGCACTGTCTGTAGTCGCTACCGGCGACCTTTCGGATTCCTACCGAAAACTACGAAGTTCTCTGACCAACGTATGTCTGGTCATAAACTCACCTTCGGTTACTGCTGTTGCTCTTTTGTGACGGGCTCAAAGCTATAAACCCGCTGCCACTCCTTCGCCATGTCGACTAGCGTCCAGTTATCCGATTTGGCCTGATCCAGCGCCTTGTCCAGTTTGCCGACCTTGGACTCGCGGTCGTAGGCCACTTCGCGGTTGCCGTCGGTGTGGTGCACCAGGCCCATGAAGCGCTTGCCCGTGCCGGCAGCCGTCCACTGCAGCATCTGCTGGTCGCCATCGGAGTTGCCGAAGGCGAGGATCGGCCGGCGGCCAATGATCGTATCGATGCTTTCCGGTTTGCCCGGGCCGTCATCGTTGTGGGCCAGTTTCGGGGTGCGCAGGATCTGCGGTTTGCCGTCGTTGTACTGGTACTGGGTGACAAAGGTAGTGCCGATCACCTGCTCCGGCGGAATGCCATACACCTCTTCAGTCCAGGCGCGCATAAAGGCCACTTCGCCACCGGAGACTATGTAGGTCTTGAAGCCGTTGGCGCGCAGGTAATCGAGCAGTTCCAGCATCGGCTGGTAGACCATCTCGGTGTAAGGCTTATGGGTTTTCGGGTGTACGGCTTTGGCCAGCCAGGCTTTCACGTTGGCGGTGAAGGCCTCGGTGCTGATGCCGGTGTGGGTGGCCCCGACTATCTTGATCAGCCCGTCCATGCCGCTCTCGGTCAGGGCCTTCTGGTCGCCTTCGAGCACCGCCTTGAACGGCTGCTGCTCCTTCCACTCCGGGTGCTGCGGGGCCAGCCGTTTAACCTCGTCGAGGGCGAAGAGGATTTGGAAGTACATCGGCTGCTCGCTCCACAGGGTGCCGTCGTTATCGAACACGGCAATGCGTTCGGCGGGTGCGACGAAGTCCTTGGAGCCTTGCGTGGTGACAGTCTGCACGAACTCGGTGATGGCCTTCTTCGATGGGCCCTCATTCCAAGAGGACAGTGGCTCGGCCGCTTGCAGCAACAGCGGCCAAAGCAGCAGCAGAGTAAGCCAGCGCAGGCGAAGAGTTGGTATGGAGTGCTTGATCATTGGCCTTCCTTAGCGAGTAGTGGTTGCCGTGGGTTTAGTGGCGCAAGGCCATGTTTTGCCGCTGGCTGTGGACGCTGTTGCTGTACTTGTCGATGCAGGGCTGGAAGCGTCTGGCGCAGGCTCTGCAGAGCATTTTGAAGCTGAGGTGCGGCACCGTAGCAGCTCTCGAGAAAGCCTAGCAGTTGTTTTTTTAATGTTGGCGTCAAATCATCGGCTAGGTGCTGCAAACCCTCCGCGCCCTGACTGCGTTTGGCCCAGAGGTAGAGTGCGCTGAGCTGTGGCGGCTGGCCGTTGAGTTCGCCCGATACCTGCTGCCAGGCATAGGTCGCCGAACTCAGATAAGCCTGCTGCCGAGTTTCACGCCAAGCGAGCAAAACCCTACGGCCTTGGAGCAACACAGGCCGACCCCAGTACAGCAGCGCGCCGCCAAACAGCAGCAATGCAGCCAACGCCAGCCAATGGCGGGAGAGTCGGACGCGGGTTTGTTGGCCGAGTTGTCTGAGGTCATCGGCGATGGAAAAGGGCGCTTGGTAAGCGCTATTGGCCGAGGCTTCAACCTCTAGCGCCGGGACTGTGCTGGTCCGTATTCGATTGGCGCTGGCATCCCACCATTTCAGCTCGATCGCGGGCAGCGTGTAATGCCCAGGCTGATCGACTACATAAGTTACCGAGTCACTGCGTTGGCCTCCGCTGACATCTCCGCGGCCATTGCCCAAGGTACTGACCTGCGGGGTTTTCAGGTAACGCTTGAGCCCCTTCACTTCGGCGAACTCTGGCGGCGGGATCAACATCGCCTGTGCGCCCACGGCTTCGGTCGTTAGCTGCCGGGTAATGCTGTCGCCGACTTTCAACGGATTGGCCGAGCGGCTCACCTGCTGATCGAGCTTCACTGTTTGCGCCACCAGCAAATTTTGCCCTGGTGCGACGCCTGCCGGTTGGCTGGAGATGAAGCTTAGCGGCTGGCTCTGTACGGTAAGCGGCGCGCTGGCTTGGCCCGCTTGTACACTGATCGACAGCGCCGGGATGCTGTAGGGCTGCGCCTGCGTGGGGGTGATCAGGTAGGTGTAGCGCAGGCCGAAGAAGGTTTCACCGTCGCGGACTTGAGTGAGGTGCACTGCCTCGCCGCCCGGAGGGGTGACCAGCGCGCCCGACAGTTGTAGGGGCGGTAGCTGTGGCGCGGCGGTGAACCAGGTATCGACCAGCACATCCACTTCCAAGTGCAGGGTACTGCCAACGACTGCGGTGCCGGCCGGAGTGATGCGGGCCTCCACCAGCACTTTCGGCGCGGCGCTGGCCAGCAGTGGCCAGAGGCAGCAGAGTACTAGCAGCAGGCGCTTCATGGCTGGACTCCTGTGCGGGTTTTCTGCGCGGCGTCCTGCAGGCTGAACTTCTGCTTGAGGAACTTTGCCGGCGAGGTGTTCAGGTTGCGTAGCCAGAGTTCGTCCGATGGCGTTTTCGGCACCTGCACCTGCTCGGTCTTGCCCTTACCGGTCTTGTTGTCGAATTGCTCTTTGTCGGCCTTCTCGTCCGGCGCTTTTTCTCCCTCTTCTTGCTGCTCTTTATAGAGCTCGGTAACCAGTGCCAGGTTGGTCGTGGCTTCGGGGAACTGCGCCTGTAGCTTGAGTGCCTGGCCATAAGCCGCGATTGCCTCGGGCAGCTTGTACAAGCGGGCGTAGCTGTTGCCTAGATAGAAGTAGGACTGCGCAGTGTCGAGGCGGGCGAAGCTGGCCAGTGCGGCCTCGTAGTCGGCCGCGTTATAGGCGGCCAGGCCTTTCCAGTAGGGAGCCTGAAAGTGTGCTTCGGCCTGTGGGAAGTGCCCGTGTTCGAAAGCCCAGCGGCCTTGCTGATCCGGGGTGAGGAACGCATCGGCAACTACCCCGGCATGGGCCGGACCAGTTGGCAGGCCAAGGCCCCCGACTAGGCAGAAGCCCAGCAGCAGACCGGCGACCCAGTTGACGCTCCAGCCGCGTCGCACGCAGAAGAAGGCGAGCAACAACAGCGGCCAGCACAGCCAGTAGCCAGCGTCTTTCCAGTGAATTTCCTGGTTGCCGTTGCTGGCGCTCTGGAAGTGTTTTTGTGCGTGCAACTCGATCCAGTCGAGGTCGTCGGTGTTCAGGGTCAGGCTACCCAAGGGCGCATCCGTGGCATCGGCGAGCTTTTTCAGGCCTTGTTCATCGAACCTGCCGAGAATCGGCTTGCCGTTGGCGTCGGTCCTTGGCTGGCCCTGGGCGTCGCGGATAAGGCCGCCATCCTGGCTGCCGACCGCGAGGATCAACAGTTGAAGATCCGAGCTTTCCAGGCTCTTGTTGAGTGCATCGAGTTGCGTGGTATCGGCGCCATCGGTCACCAGCACCAGGGTGCCCGGTACTTTCTCGGCGGCGATCAAGCGTTTGGCTTCATCAAGCGCGGCCAGAGCGTTTTTGCCGGGGCTTTCGATCAGGTCGGTGGACAACGCCTGGAGAAAGCTATCGAGCAGCGCCGGGTCCTCTGTGGCCGGCAGCACCAAATGGGCGCTACCGGCATAGGCGATCAGCCCGGTACGGGCGCCGGCGCGACGCTGGATGAGATCGTGCATCTTGTGCTTGGCCGCTTCGAGCCGGGTCGGCGGCACATCGTTGGCGTCCATCGAGGGCGATAGATCGATCGCCACAATCAGTGGCGCACGATTCTCCAGGAAGGGCGGGCGATCCTGCTCCCAGGTCGGCCCAGCCGCCGCGATGCCGCCCAGACACAGCAGCGCGCCGGCCAAGTGCGCCGGGCGCAGGCGTTGCGAGTCCTCGGGGGTGATCACTAGATGGCGCAGCAGGGCCGGTGCGATGCTGCCGCCGATACGTCGTTCCAGATCCTGGCTGCGACGCCAGGCCAGCGGCAACAAAGCCCCGACGATGACCAATAACAGCCAGAGCGGACGTAGGAAGTGGAAAGCGCTCAGGTCGATTTCCATTTAAGTCTCCTGCGACCGGCTGGGGTTGCCGGTCCAGGAAGCCCTGCCGCGCATCGCGGCGATCAGGTGATAAAGCGCAAGCAGGCCAACTGCCGCACCGAGCGGAATCCAGAACAGGTCGCGTTTGGGTTGGTGGCTGAGCTTCTGCACCTCATGCGGCGTGATGCTGTCCAGAGTGGCGTAGACCTGATTCAGGGCATCGCTGTCTTCGGCACGGAAGAAGCGCCCGCCAGTGCTGCGGGAAATTTGCTGCAGCGCATCGAGATCGACCTTGCTGTCACCCGTGGCTTGCGGATCGCCGATGCCAATGGTGTGGATGACGATGCCTTTGTTGGCGGCCATCTCGGCGGCATGTTGCGGCGGAATGGCGCTGCCGGTGTCGTTGCCGTCGGTGAGCAGAATCAGCACCTTGTCCTTTTCTTGGGCGCTTTCCAACATCTTGATAGTCAGGCCGATTGCGTCACCGATCGCGGTGTTTGGCCCGGCCATGCCGATGCCTATCTCATCGAGCAGAATGCTCAGGCTGGCATGGTCGAGCGTCAGCGGCGCCTGCGGATAGGCCCCTGTACCGAACACGATCAGGCCGAGGCGATCATCCTTACGTTTGTCGATAAAGCCCTGCACCACCTGTTTCACCGCAGTCAGGCGATCCACCCGCTGGCCATTGGCATTGGTGTAGTCGGTGGCCTCCATCGACTGTGAGATGTCGATGGCCAGCATCAGGTCGCGCACCGGCTGGGTTTGTTCGATGGGTTTTTCGACCCAGACTGGGCGTGCGACTGCCACAACCAGCAACGCCCAAACCAGCAGGTTGAGCAACAGTTGCCAGTTGCTGCCGCGTGCGCCGGACTGGCTCGGCGTCTGACCTATCGCGCGGCTCATGGCGGTGAAGAAGGGCACACGCACAGCACTGCGGGCCTCGCGGTATTCGTTCAGATAGCGATAACCGAGTAGCGCCAGCGGCAGCAAAACCAGCAGCCAGGGGTAATCAAGCTGCCACATGGTGTGTCTCCACCCAGCTGCGGCTCAGGGCCACGAGTGTGCTGCACTCAGTGCTGGAAAGGCTGCGCAGCTGGTTTGCCGGGGCGTAAGCGAGGTTTGCCAACTGCCGGCTGAAGTCTTTCGGCAAGGGTATGGCACTGGTTTTTGCCAGAAATGCCTGCCACTGCTCGCCGCTCAGGGTTGCCACGTCCGGCTGCTCGGGCATGGACAGGGCCACGCGCTTGAGCAGTTCCGGTAGTTCGCGCAGGGCCGCGATGCGCAGCTCTGCATCGCTCAGCCTGTGCTCCAGTTCATTGAGGCGGGCGAGGGCTTCGCGGCGATAGCGGTTGCGCTGCCAATGCCACCACCGAAGACCCAACCAGATACCCAGGGCGGCCAGCAGAACGATCAGCAACACCAGCCAGCCCCAGGTCTGCGGGAGGTAACTAACCGACGGTGCGGGCAACGCCAGTTCCTTGAGCTGATCCAGGCTGGCGGGTGCTGCTGCAGCTGCTGCAGCTGTAGTCGTGGCCGCGCTCATCGTGGAGCGCCATTGAGACGGCCCATTTCACGCCGCAGTTGCTCCAGGGGCTCTTCTCCGCAGCTGAACATCATCAGTGGCACCTGGCTACGGCGGAGCAGGGTGGCTACGTCTTTCAAGCGGCCAGTCAAAAAGTCGCCGAGTGGCTGGCGGACCTGCCGCCGATCCACTGCCAACTCAACTTGCAACTCGCCCTGGGTGACCATCAAACGGCCTTTTTCTGGCAGTTTCAGGGCCAGTGGGTCGTAAACCTGCATGGCGATCACGTTGTTGTGGGCCGACAGTTCGCGCAGCAACTGCAAGGTGCGTGGGCCGGCGCCGGCGAAGTCGCTGATGATGCAGATCAGGTGATCGTGGCCGGCCATGGCCAGTGTGTGTTGCAGCACCTTGTCGATCTGGGCGTCAGCGCTTTCGGCTTCCGGCTGGCTGGCAGAGAGTGCGTGGTTTTGCCCGACGATGCTGGCGCATAGCGCCTCGACACGGGTGCGGCTGCGTATTGGGGTTATGCGTTCGATCTGGCTGTCGTTGAACACCAGGCCGCCAACCCGGTCGCCGGCGTGAAATACCATCCAGGCGCAGAGGACTGCCAGTTCGGCGGCCGTGGCGGATTTGAAGCTGCGACGGGAGCCGAAGAACATCGTCATGCGCTGGTCGACGATGATCAGCGCCGGGCGGTCGCGCTCTTCGGTGAAGGCACGGACGAAGGGCTTGCCATAGCGTAGGGAGGCGCGCCAATCGAGGTGACGCAGGTCATCGCCGGGCTGGTAGCGCCGTAGCTCGTCGAAATTCAAACCGCGCCCGCGCAGGCGTGAGCTGTGATTGCCGGCAAGAATGCTCGACAACGGCTGCCGGGCAAAAAAGCTCAGGCCGCGTGTGCGGTGCTCCACGGCCATTAACTGGGCCAGGGAGACATAGACGAAACCGTCCGCGTCCTGCCGTTGCTCTTGCATCTTGCCCTCCATGTTTCGCTTAACCCCAATTCGCTCAGACAGGTATGGCCACTTTATCCAGCAAACGATCGAGCACCTGATCGGCGCTCACGCCGTCGGCGACAGCGTCGTAAGAGAGCAGCAGGCGATGACGGAGTACGGGGTGAACCACGGCGCGAACGTCGTCTGGGGAGACGAAGTCATTGCCCTCTAGCCAGGCATGAGCGCGCGCGGCGCGATCCAGACCAATGCCGCCGCGCGGGCTGGCGCCAATGTTGATCCAGCGGGCTAGATCAGCGTCGTACGGGCTTGGATGGCGGGTGGCATTGATCAGGTCGATCAGGTAACAGTCGATCGCCTCGGAAACATGGATGCTGCTGACTTCCTGGCGGGCGGCGAAGATAGCCGCCTGTGCCAGTTGGGCATCGGCAGCGGCTTTGCCATGCCCACTGGCCTGCTCCTCGGCGCGCAGCATGCGCAATACCAGGCTTTCGTCTTCCGCTTTGGGATAGCCCAGCAGTACCTTCATCAGGAAGCGATCCATCTGTGCTTCCGGCAGGGGATAGGTACCTTCCTGCTCGATCGGGTTCTGTGTCGCCAGCACCATGAACAGGTCGGGCATCGAGTGACTGATGCCGGCCACGGTAATCTGCCGTTCTTCCATGGCTTCCAGCAGCGCCGATTGCACCTTGGCCGGGGCGCGGTTGATCTCGTCCGCAAGGATCACGTTGCCGAACAAAGGGCCAGGCTGGAAGCGGATCTCGTTGCGGCCATCGACCTGATTGAGCACCTCGGCACCGGTGATGTCCGAGGGCAGCAGGTCAGGGGTGAACTGGATGCGACTCATCTTTGCATCCAGGTGCTTGGCCAGCGCTTTCACCGTGCGCGTTTTGGCCAGGCCGGGGAGGCTTTCCAGCAGCAGGTGACCGTTGGCGAGCAGGCCCAACACGACCTGACGGATCACCTCATCCTGGCCGAGTACTGCCTGAGCAATGCTGGCTTGAAGGGCGAGAATATCGTCACGAGCGCTCATTGATTCTCCTTGTCGAGGCTTGTCCAAGTGCTGCGGTTTTAAACACGTGCAGCGGTTTTAAAACAGGAAGGTTGGAATGACCGGCACGATAGTCAGGCGGAAATTCCAGCGGCTGGCGATTTGATCGTCAGGGTGAATGGCCGAGTACTGAACCTCCGCGCCGATGCGTATCGGCAGGTCGCCAAGCTTGACCAGTCGCGAGGCACCCAGGCCAATCGGGAAGGTCACCTGGTTGCCGCTCTCGGCCTTCCAGTTGACGGTGACGTTAGGCGACATGCCAACGTGCCACTGGGCATCCCCGGGAATAACCCGCTGAATGAAATATTGCAGGTTGGTCAGGCTGACGTCGCTGCGGTCATCGTCGCCGGCCACCGACCACCAGTGCTGGGGGAATGCGCCGAGCAGCCAATCCTCACTCATGTAGGCCAGCACCGCCGTGGGGCCAAGCGAGTATTTGCCCTGGCCGAGCACATCCTCGCTGGCGGTGGGGAACAGCGCCGTGGCGCCCACCCCCCAGACCAGCTTGGCGCCGTTATCCAGCCTGATCGGCGCCTTCGGCGAGGCGACACCCACATAGCCCAGGTCGCCGAAACCGCTGGTGCGCTCGAAGGGGTCTTGCACCACGGAGTGAAAGTCCGGGGAGGCGAGTATTTCGTTAGGGCTCAGTCCGGCCAGATTGCCGGCATCCTGGTTGATCGGTGCGCTGACGTATGCCATCGGGATACGGTTGATCAGGTTCCAATCCTCGCCCAGGCTGATGGGAAAGGTCGGCATGAAGCTGTAACGGCCCAGGTAACGAGTACCGTTGGAGTTCGGCCCTTTCAGCGCGGTGTAGTCGTACTGGTTGAACAGCAGCACCAGGTTGCCGACTGGGTTGTCCATCAACTTGGAAATCTGCTGGTCGGAAGGCTTACAGCCGGCTTTGACCACTTCCTTGAGATCGATATCGAAGTTCTGTTGCAGCTGTTGGCAGGTCTCCGCATCTGCCGTGGCCGCCTGCGGGCCAGGCAGATTGCCCAGTTCGGGCAGGCTGCTGGCAGCGTTAACCGCAGCGCTCAGCAACTGCATGCAGAGGGCGAGACCGATGCTGGACCGCAAACCGAGGATATCGTCACGTACACTCATGGTTTCTCCTTGTGACTCAAACTCAAACTCAAAGAAAGGAACTGAACCTAAAATCGCACAAGAAGCCCACCGGGAAACCGGGTGATAACTCGGGTGAAGGGCAAAAGGTCGGTCAACGGCGTGCGCTGGCACTGCTTAGCCGCAGTGCCTCCGAATGGGCCAAGGTGCCGTCCTTATTCGCCGCCGCCAAGGGGAATGGCCATGGTCAGCCAGAGGTTCCAACCTTCCGCGCGGTTATTTGCATCGAACTCGTAGAAGCCCTTGAGGTTGGTGTACCAGAGTTCCTTGCCGACTGTGAAGAAATGCCCGGCTTGCGGGCCCACGGCGCTGACCCGCGATTTAAAGTCGCCAAGCACGGCGCCGCTGCCGTCATCGCCGGTAACCTGGTGGTAGAAATAGCCGACCAGCCCGAGGTGGGTCTGCTCCGTGACGAAGTGCGAGGCACTCCAGTCGAGGTGGGCGTCGATGCCGTTCTGGTAGTCGGTGTCGGTGTTTTCCCAGTTGTAAGTCATGCCCGCTACTGCGGAGAACTCGTTCTTTTTGTCGAAGTAGGTGTAGCCGCCGCCGGCATCCATGGAGGCATGGCCGAGCCCGAGGTTGACCAACCGGTCGGGGTCGTAAGCGCCGACCGGCAAGTTCCCCATGCCGTAGACCATGAAGTTGTGCACGCCCTGGTTCCATTTCAGGGTGGCCAGCGGGTAGAGATCACTGGCGCCTTTCAGGCTGTCGCTGACTCCCGTCGAGATTGTCCGGCCGCGCGGGCCGGTGAGCGTGGCATCGACTTCGACTTCCGAGCGCCCCACGGCGGCGACCATCGAAAGCGCCGCCTGGCCACCCAGCAACGGTTCGGCGAAGGTGTAGGTTGGCCCAGCGAACAGCAGGTCGGCCTTCGCATCCACGCCGGCAGTAACCCGGCCACGCCCACCGCGCGGGAAGGCCTTATCAGCGCTCTCATCCGCGCTGACGTGGTAATAGATCACCGGAAGGCTCCAGCCGGGCTTGGTTGGCACTGCCGCCAACGCGCCGAACTGGCCCGGTAGCCAGAAGCTGATGCCGCCTTCGTCCGCCAACACTAAGGGGCTGCAGGCCGTGACGAGCACAGTGACGAGTCGCACGGCGACCAGGCGTTTTAGAGATGGGATGCGAGACATGCGATTGCTCCTGGTATTTGGCAGCTAACGAAGTTCTACTTGATCGTTTTAGCTCTACCTGCCTTTGAGGCCAGGCATGGCCCCAAAACATAGCAGTTAATTTACTTGCTCAAGCAGTGGCAGTTTCCATTGCCCATTGGTCACTTCTGGTTTGGGCACGGGCATAGGCCTCCGTGACCTTGGTGCCGGCAACCGGACCGGGCACGTTGTCTGCTGCAAAAACCGTAGGGCCAAGTAGCGAGCTGCCGATAGCCAATACGCCGGCGAGTGCTAGGGCGCTGTAGAGTTTGTTGATGCGCATGTCCATATCCAGAGTCCTTCTGGTAGAGCGTTATTTTTCCAGCTCGGTGTCATTCGTCGGTACCGGTAAACACATCCTGTAATCTGAGCAGCGAATTTATTTACCGAATGTGACGTTGATTCCCGCAAATACCGTGAATTGTGGCAGGCCATCGTCGTCATGGAAGGCGGTCCACTGCGGTTCGATGAACGCATTGAAGATATTAGTGCCAGCCTTCCAGGCCTTGCCGGCACCCAAGCCAACCGGGATGTAGTAAGTGTCTTTTTCTAGATCGAAGGTCCAGGTGCCCGTCGAGCGCAGATACCAGCCCTTGGGCAGGTTATGGATGAAGAAGGGTTGGAAGGTCGCGCTTTCGACATCATCACGCTGATCATCGCCCGCAAAAGACTTCTGCCATTGCACCAAACCACCAATCAGGCCGCGTGGTGAGGAATCGATAGCGACAGCAGCAAGACCGCCTTGCCACTTGCCAGTACCCAGTTCGTCGAACTCGGCAGTCGGCGCGGTGATCAGTGGACCTACACCCAATTGCACACCTTGCTGCTTGAGCAAGAAGATATCGAACAGGTTGATATCACCAAGGCCTGTGCTGTAGCCCTGATGCGGGTCGGGGCGGGTACTGACAGGCGCTGTGACACGCAGGATTTGCGGCACGCCAACCAAGTCGTTCGGCAGGATGGGGAGAGTGCCGCGCACCAAGAAGTCGTTGGTATGGGCATCCGAGCCATAGAGTTCAGGCGTGTAGTAGTCCTGGAAGTTCAGCGAGGGCGCGACATTCAGAGGGTTGTTGGCTTTGTTCGCGACCTCGGCGTTATCCGCCAGAACCACATCATTGCAGAGCAATGTTGCCGAGAGCAAAAGCGGTAGCCGCATCCGATTAGCGTTAAACATAACCATCCTTCCTTGGAGTAAAAGCGACTAATACATTGCGCGAAAATCAACTAACTCGACAGCTTATCTATATGAATTGCATGAAATAGTAGTCGACCTAAATTCGTAAACAAACTTTTTTCTGGCGAAAAGAATGCTCTAACTCGCGCATTTTGAGCAATAGGCAGTGGCGGATTGGTTATCTGTGTGGCTGCCTGTAGTGGCACTTAGATGGCGCCTTCTAAAATAAGCGCCTTAAAGTTTGAACATTAATTCGCTGAGCATAATTACACTTCCGATTGCCAATATTGTCTGGATAACTGTGATCTTTCGCCCTGTACTCGAATGCCACCGTCACAGACGCGCTTCAACCGCCCGATAGTGCGGCGACCAATATCACCTCCGCCCCAGCCGGTAGCGGGGCGCTCATCGCCCGCTCGATCTCGCCGTTGACGAACAGTTTGAAGTGCGGGCGTAGCGCCCCCTGTTCATCGACGACACGAAAGCGCAAGCCGGGGTAGCGCGCGTCCAGTTCGACGAACAGCGCGGTCAACGTAGGCGCGTCCGGTAGGGCCAGTTCGGCGACCCCGCCGGTGTAGCTCTGCACGTGGGTGGGTAGGTGTAACTGCATCAGCAAGCCTCTATCGCGTAGATTTCCGGGAGGTTGCGCACCAGGCAGGTCCAGAGTTCGCCCTCGTCCGCGCTGCCCCAGACCTCGCCGCTGCTGGTACCGAAGTAGACGCCGACTGGGTCGAAGCTATCCACGCTGAGTGCCTGGCGCTTGACGTTGAACCAGGCTTGTTCGACGGGTAGCCCCGAGTCCTGCCGTGCCCAGGATTCGCCGCCGTCGCGCGAGCGATAGAGGGCCGGCCGCCCCAGCGGCGACACGCGCGGCCAGACGTCGCTGCCGTCCATGGGGAACAGCCACAGCGTATCCGGGTCGCGCGGGTGCAGGCCGACCGGGAAACCGATGTCATAGCGCGCTCCATCCGGCGTTGGCAGGTTAGCGCCGATGTCGCGCCAGGTCTCGGCCGGCCGGTCGAGACGGAACACGCCGCAGTGGTTCTGCTGGTACAGCCGATCCGGGGCGGCGGGGTGTAGACGCACGCAGTGCGGATCGTGACCGTATTCGTGGTAGCCACCGGGTGGCGGCTCGGGCAGGAAGTCGGCGCGTACGCCGCGGTTGAGCGGGCGCCAGGATTCGCCGCGGTCACTGGACTCGAAGGTGCCTCCGGCGGACAGGCTGACGTACAGGTGCCCGGCGTCACGTGGGTCGACCAAGATGGAGTGCAGCTTGGCGCCGCCCGGTGGCCCCTCGTTCGGATCGCCGGCCCAGGCGCGGTAGCTCGGGTGCTGGTTAAAACCATCCACCCCCACCCAGTTGCGCCCGCCGTCCGTGCTGCGGAACAGGCCTTGCGGCGTGCTGCCGGCGTACCAGACGTCGGGTTCCGAGGCGTGGCCGGGGGTAAGCCAGAACACATGGTCGAGCACCCGGCCGTTCGGCTCGACGGGGAAGGCGGGCGGCGTCTGCGCTTCCTGCCAACTGTCGGCGCCATCGCTCGAGCGGAACACGGTCGGCCCGAGGTGGCCGGTGCGGGCCGCAGCCAGCACCACGTTGCGGTCGCGCGGGTCGGTGAGCGCGTGGTGGATGATGTGACCGAGGAAGTGCGGCCCGGACAAGTCCCAATGGCGCCGCTCCGCGGTGCCGGACAGTCGCCACAGGCCTTTGCGGGTCGCAATCCAGAGGTGGATAGAAGCACTCATGGCAACTCTCTCCTTGGCAAGAACCTGACTGAAGGATTTTAGGCCACGAACGCTGGGGGCTTGTGACTACCCGACTAGCGTCGTGTCACCACCCTGCACGGGTGCTGAACCGGAGCGATAAAAGCGATAAGAGGCGTAGTGATCTTGATCGTTCCCACGCTCTGCGTGGGAATGCAGCCCTCGACGCTCCAGCGTCCATGTGGCTCTGCGTTGGGCTGCTGGGACGCGGAGCGCCCTCAGCTGCGCTCCCACGCTGGAGCATGGGAGCGATCAGATTAATCAGCGTGCGCTCTTTAGCTCGGCGCCTCGAACTGCCTTGGTTTTTGATCGTTCCCACGCTCTGCGTGGGAATGCAGCCCTCGACGCTCCAGCGCCCACGTGGCTCTACATCGGGCTGCTTGGACGCGGAGCGCCCTCAGCTGCGCTCCCACGCTGGAGCATGGGAGCGATCAGATTAATCAGCGTGCGCTCTTTAGCTCGCCGCCTCGAACTGCCTTGGTTTTTGATCGTTCCCACGCTCTGCGTGGGAATGCAGCCCTCGACGCTCCAGCGTCCATGTAGCTCTACATCGGGCTGTTTGGACGCGGAGCGCCCTCAGCTGCGCTCCCACGCTGGAGCATGGGAGCGATCAGATTAATCAGTACGCGCTCTTTAGTTCGCCGCCTCGAACTGCCTTGGTTTTTGATCGTTCCCACGCTCTGCGTGGGAATGCAGCCCTCGACGCTCCAGCGTCCATGTGGCTCTGCGTTGGGCTGCTGGGACGCGGAGCGTCCTCAGCTGCGCTCCCACGCTGGAGCATGGGAGCGATCAGATTAATCAGCGCGCGCTCTTTAGCTCGCCGCCTCGAACTGCCTTGGTTTTTGATCGTTCCCACGCTCTGCGTGGGAATGCAGCCCTCGACGCTCCAGCGTCCATGTGGCTCTACTTCGGGCTGCTTGGACGCGGAGCGCCCTCAGCTGCGCTCCCACGCTGGAGCATGGGAGCGATCAGATTAATCAGCGTGCGCTCTTTAGCTCGCCGCCTCGAACTGCGTTGGTTCGCCGTGGCGCGGCTATAGTGCTTGCTATCGGGGACAGCGGAGCTAGCCCGTGCACGGTATCAAGTCTGCTGTCAAACTCACTTCAAAAAGAGGTAACGGTCATGCCATTCATGCTCGACTCTCCCGCTTTTCATGCCCAAGGTCCGATTCCGGCGCTCTACAGCTGTGAAGGCAAAGATGTTTCTCCGCCGTTGGCCTGGAGCGGTGTACCGTCAGGCACCAAGAGTCTGGCGCTGATCATGGACGACCCGGACGCGCCGGACCCTGCGGCGCCAAAGATGACCTGGGTCCATTGGGTGCTCTATAACTTGCCCGTGGCCACGACGGAGCTGGCTGAAGACCTGCAAGCACTACCGCCCGGCACGCTGCAAGGGCTCAACGACTGGAAGAAAACCGGCTACGGTGGCCCCTGTCCGCCTATCGGCACCCATCGGTATTTTCACAAGCTCTATGCGCTGGACACCGTCTTGCCGGACCTGGGGCAGCCCACCAAGGCCCAACTCGAAAGCGCAATGCGCGGCCATGTCCTGGCACAGGCCGAGCTAATCGGCACCTACCGTAAAACGAGGTGAGGATTAAGGAAGCCCTGAAGACTTCCCGCCCAATCCTGTTGGCCGACCGTAGGGTGGGTTAGGCCTAGCCGTAACCCAGCAAAGCCATCGAACTATCTGGAAGTTGCCGGGCTTCATGACAAAACGGGGCGCTGAGCGCCCCGTTTTTTTCATAGCTGTGGCGATTAGCTTCCAGCTTGCTTATTCAAAGCCTCTTCAACGGCTGCGATTTCCGCCTGACGCTTGGCGATTATTTCGCCTATGGGTGGGCCCTGGAAACGGCGCGCTTCAAGGGCGAACCAGACAATGGCGGTCAGGATCAGAAAACCGATGGTGATGTACAGCGCCCAATCGTTCGGCGGCTGGATGCCGATGACGAAGATCAGCGCCTCAAGCAGCAGTATCCGGAATACTTCGATGCCGTGGAGGCGCTGGGCGCTGCGGTGCATCACGCCGGCCCGCTGGACGAGCAAGTCATCCAGCTGGTTCAGCTCGGCGCGGCGGCGGCGACCCGTTCTGAGGGCGCAGTGCACAGTCATGTCAGGCGGGCGCTGGCGGCAGGCGCTACGCCAGAGCAGATCCATCACAGCCTGATCTCACTCACCAGCACGATCGGTTTCCCGACCGTCGTCGCGGCCGTGAGCTAGGCGGACGATGTGATTGATGGCGAAAAAACACCTACCCCGTAGGGTGGAAAATCCGCGCAGCGGTTTTCCACCCTACGGTCGTCCTGGCTAGCTCATTACCTTTGGGTAGTCGGGGAGGGCGTGAGAGCCGGTGGATAAAAAAGGCGTTATCCACCCTCCGTCTGGCGACGCTGGCCCGTTACGGCAGCGTGAGCCAGATGAGTGCCGCCTCGAAGTTTCCGCTGTAGGTCGTGCTGCCGGCCGGTTCGGACGCCCCGTGTGGCGGAGTCGAAACCGTGCCTCCCGGATCCACGAGCGCTCCCGCAGGGGTCGCGACGGTGAATTTCGGCGCGGACAGTTTCAGCGACGCCGCCAGCAGCGAATACGGCGGGCCCTGGCTCGTCGTCGCCGCAAGCCGCACCGTGTTGTCGGCCGCAGCCGCGACCCCGCCGCCGGTCTCGAAGCCGGTGCCACCCCAGGTTGCCGCGGCCGTCACCTTCTTGCCCGTCGATTCCAGGCGCGCGACGAATGCATCCTGGAAGCCGACGCCCAACGCCGTCGTCGTTCCGGCGAGAAGAACCGAGCCGTCGGGCGCCACCGCGATGCCTTCACCGGTGTCGCCGTCCTTGGTGCAGCATTCCTTGCCGAACAACAAGCTGCCATCGGAGCCGATATTCAGGACCAGCGCGGAGATGCCGACGATGCCGCCCTTCGCCGCCTGGATGGCGCCAGCGGTGTAGATGGACCCATCCGCGGCGGCGGCCATTCCGCCGCGCGCATCCACGACCTCGCCTGCCCCGTACGTCCGTGCCCAGACCAGGGCGCCCGCGTCCGTCAGCTTCAGCACCATCACGTCGAACTGGGCAAGATTGCCTCCCCGCAGTTTCGAGCTGGCCGCGTAGACACTGCCGTCCGGCGTGACGGCCATCGCCTCGAAGCCGGCGGCATCGTCCCAGTACCGTTGCCAGACAAGAGCGCCCGTCGGATCGAACTTCAGGACGAACACCCCGGCGGAGCTCGGGCCGAAGCTGGTTGTCCGGCCCGCGACGTAGACTGAGCCGTCGCTGTGCGTCGCCACCGCGCCGGCGCTATCGGACTCGGTACCGCCCCAGGCCCGCTCCCAGAGCAGGGTGCCGTCCGGATCGAATTTCAGCAACACGGCGTTTCCGCCACCGTCTGCGGTGATGCCGGCCACGTAAACTGAACCGTCGGCAGCGACCGCCACTGACGTATTCGTCACCCCGACGATGGTCGGGCCGTTCCAGATCCGCTGCCAGACGACCGCTCCATTCGAGAGCTTGACGATGAACATCCGCGTCGCGGGCTGGTTAAACTCGTCGACGGCAAAGCTATCCGTCGAGCCGACGAGGTACGCGCTGCCGTCGGCGGCCGTGGCGACAGCGGTTGCGACTTCGGCTCCAGCCCCACCCCATGTCGTCTCGGTGAGCAAGACCCCGTGCGCCGGCCTTTCTGTAAGTGCCAGCAGGACCAAACACAAGCTTGCAAACAGCACCTTCCCGACCGCGATTCCATTCCGTCGTGCTGGCGAGGGACTGCAGGTATGCGTCATGGCGTTTCGTCTAGGTCCTTTTCGCTCCAAACAGGAGAAACGCCATAGGGAATCGTTACCGGGTGTGCCTGTGATAGTTGCCATGACATTAGCCTCCCGCTTTTTCAAGCAATGGAAACCTGCGTTCAAGGGATATTCAGACTAGTTCAGGGAGGGGTAAGGGCAAGGTGGTGAGTGGGCGTTTCGTCTGCCGAAAGGCTTGAAGGCTCTGGTTCGCCCCATCGAGCCTGTACCGTTGGTCCAGTTAAATTTCCGTGAGTCAACCGGTATCTCTAGGCGGGAGATGCGCTGATGAGCCTGGTGAACCGAAGTTGCTTTTTGATGCTCACCAATGTATCGGGTAGGAGGCGGGGTCACCCCCGCCGTCCTCCCACACCACCGTACGTACGGTTCCGTATACGGCGGTTCCTGCCTACTGACAAACTGCATCAGCGAGCTTGGTTTCGTTCGATGTGTCGCCCGCGTAGTCTAAGCACCCGGACAGGCTCTCGGGACTTCCGGCCCCTACCTCCTGATTGTCCAGGCCTCCGTATAAGGGAGCTTGTGCCTGCGACCCGCTCAGAGAGCACACCTGACTATCCGCTCATGGCAGGTTCAGCCCTTCATTGCTCCGGTTCCGAGCAACTACTACGGCCTCGGCTGACTTCTGCTCGCCCATCCCGTCACCTCACGATGCCGGTAGCACATGGCAGGCGAACAGATCTCCCAGGGTAATTCGCGCGACCTTCCTGCTTATGCCTGTCGGATATACGTCGTAGCGTTCCGTGCAAGTATCGGGCTTTGGCAATTATGGCTACCTCACCCTGCTACGCCGCCTAATCCGCTTCCTGTTCGTCAGGCCAGCAGTTTGCCTTCGGCTTCCTTCAGATTCGCAGTCGCCCGCGACACCCTTGCCTTCAGCTAACACTTCCCCTTGCCGGGTGTGTAGAGGACTTCCACCTCCAAGTCATCCAGCTCACCACCACAGTGAGCCAGACAGCGCCAGTCACGGCGCTACGCGCCATGCCTGGCGCACCATAAAAACGGGGCGCTCAGCACCCCGTTTTCTTAAAGCTCCGGCGGTTAGCTTCCAGCTTGCTTATTCAAAGCCTCTTCAACGGCTGCTATTTCCGCCTGCCGCTTGGCGATTATTTCGCCTATGGGTGGGCCCTGGAAACGGCGCGCTTCAAGGGCGAACCAGACAATGGCGGTCAGGATCAGAAAACCGATGGTGATGTACAGCGCCCAATCGTTCGGCGGCTGGATGCCGATGACGAAGATCAGCACCATCGAGATGATCGAGAGGATCGCGAACAACGAGAACAGCCCGCGCCCCATGTTCCACGGCCCCATGGTCGGCCACTTCGAGGTTCCGTAGGTAAACAGCCCAAGCACGATGGGAATGATGAAGGAGAAGAACAGGAAGATCACCGTGCAAGACACGACGATCGTGTAAACCGGCGTTTCGCCAATAGCTACCAGGGACGATCCCCAGACGAACAACACCGCGAGCGTGGCACCGGTCCAGATCGCCGCCACCGGGCTGCGATGGGTAGGTGAGACCGTGGCCAGTGCCTTCGAGAATGGCAGGCCGCCGTCGCGCGAGAAGGCGAAGATCATGCGCGAGATGGAGGTCACGGTCGCCAACCCGCAGAGACACTGCGAGATGAAAATCGCCAGGTAGAGCGCCATCTTGATGGCCGGGTTCACCTGGGTGTCCATGCCCCAGAAGAACACGTTCCAGCCCTGCTTCGCCGCCTCGTCCATGCTCGGCAGCATGAGTACGAAGGAGCAGAGCATGACCCAGCCGAATAGCAACGACCAGACCACCGACATCACCATGCCGCGTGGCACCGAAACGGCCGCCTGGTGGGTCTCCTCGGAAGTATGCGCGGAGGCGTCGTAGCCGGTGATGGTGTAGATCGGCAAGAGCAGGCCAAGCATGAAAATCCAGCCGTTCGAGACTTGGGGCCAGACGTTGCCGCCGGCCTCGCCGGAATAATTGCCGAAGGTAACCAGCCGGACGAATTCATAGCTTGGTGCTGCTACCAGGCAGACGATGGTGAGCGCGACCGCCGTGGCGAAGATCAGATAGCCCGAGAAGTCGGTGAGCTTCGCGGTCAGGCCGATGCCGAAGTGGTTACACAACGCCTGGATGCCGGTCAGGATCGCCAGGAAAATGATCCGTGTGGTGATGGTGTCTTCCATTCCCAGGGCCGGTCCGAAGGCGCCGAAAAAGAAGTAGTAGGTGCCGACGTTGATCGCACCGAGCACGGTCACCAGCCCCAGCAGGTTGAACCAGGCCGTCAGCCAGCCGGTGAAGCGGTTACCGAGAATCGAGCCCCAGTGATAGAGGCCGCCCGCGGTTGGGTAGCTCGAGGAGATCTGTGCCATGGCCATGGCGAAAACGCCGGAAATCATGCAACCGAGCGGCCAGCCGATGCCGATAGCTGCGCCGCCCGCGCCTGAGGTGCCTTGCGCCAGCGAGTTGATGCCACCCGAGAGGATGCAGATGATCGAAAAGGAAATGGCAAAGTTGGAGAAAACGCCCATTCGTCGCGAGAGTTCCTGGGCATAGCCCATGCTGTGCAACAACTTGACGTCGTCGTCTTGTGGCGTGGTCGCGCCGGGTTGGCTTACTGGACTCATAATGTGTGCCCCTTAGTAGGTTTTGATACACATCTATCCGCGTTGTGCGTTGCCGAATGGGCTGGCTTCGCACTCAACCCCTTGTCGTACTGCTCCTGTTTCTAACGGCTAAAACCCATCCATGCTGCGTGCTCAAGCCTCGGCCATGGACAGACGACTGCTCTAAATACGGCCGTGGTAAGCCGCGGAGAAAATCTTGGCGGCGCCGTCCCGCGTCAATGGCAGTGGGTTGCCGGCGGCGGAGGGGTCGACAATCGCCATGTCCGCGATCAGATCGGCCTGCCGGTCATCGACACCCAGCTCAGGTAGCGTATGTGGCACGCCGATGTCCTTGCGCAGCTTGAGGACGAAGGCCAGGAAGCTGTCGAACCCCGGGGTTGGCAGGCGCAGGTAGGCTGCCAGGCGCGTGATGCGTTCCTCGATTGCCGCGCGATTGAACTGCAACACATAGGGCATGAAGGTGGCATTGGTCATGCCGTGATGGGTGTCGTACAGGGCTCCCACCGGATGCGCGAGCGCGTGCATCCCGCCCAAACCTTTCTGGAATGCGGTGGCGCCCATCGCGGCAGCCGCCAGCATTTGCGCGCGCGCATCGAGGTCGGAGGGGGTGTGTACTGCCCGTACCAGGGCATTCGCCACCAGGCGCATGCCTTCCACCGCGATACCGTCGGCCATGGGATGAAAAGAGGGGGCGCAGTACGACTCGAGGCAATGCGCAAAAGCATCCATGCCAGTGCCGGCGGTGATCTTTGCCGGCATGCCGACGGTGAGGGCCGGGTCGCTGATGACCACACGCGGCATCATCTTCGGGTGGAAGATGATGCGTTTGGTGTGCGTACGCTCGTCGATGATCACTGCCGCACGGCCCACCTCGGAACCAGTGCCTGCGGTGGTCGGCACCGCGATGACCGGGGCGATGCCGCCTTCGTCGGCGCGTGTCCAGTAGTCGCCGATGTCTTCGAAGTCCCAAACGGGCCGGGTCTGGCCGCTCATGAAAGCGATGAGTTTGCCCATATCCAGGCCGCTGCCACCGCCGAAGGCGACGACGCCATCGTGTTTACCGGCGCGATAGGCGTCGAGCCCACCAGCCAGGTTGGCTTCGATCGGGTTGGGTTTGAGGTCGGCGAACAGCGCCACCCCGAGGCCGCCGGCGCGCAATGAGTCCAGCGCCGCCGCCGTGATCGACGACCGCGCCAAGCCACTGTCGGTGACCAGTAGCGGTCGCTGGATACCTTGACTGCGACAGATATCGGCCAGCTCGGCGATGCGGCCGACGCCGAAGCGGATGCTCGTGGGGTAGTTCCAGTTCGCGGTCAGGCTCATGCTCAGAACCTCTTCAATATCTGCTGCGCTTGGTCATGCTGCGTTGAAAACCGGCTCGGACTGCTCATTTACAACGCGTAAACTCCGCGTCCTCGCCTGTTTTCGCCTTGCCTGACCTGCGCTCGCGACGATCTTGAACATGTTCTTAGATCTCGTGGCGCAGATGGAAGGATTTCGGCCGGGTCAGGGTTTCGTAGCCAATGCGCGACAGCGTGGCACCGCGCCCGCTGTTCTTCACCCCGGTCCAGGCCAGGGCCGGGTCCAGATAGTCGCAGCGGTTCATGAAAACGGTGCCGGTGGCGATCTCGTCGCCGAGGCGTTCGGCGGCGGCGAGATCCTGCGTCCAGATGGAGGCGCTGAGCCCGAACTCACTGTCGTTCATCAGGGCGATGGCTTCGTCGTCGCTGGCAACCGGCATGATGCCGACCACCGGGCCGAAGCTCTCATCGCGCATCACCGACATTTGATGGGTGACATCGACCAATACCTGCGGCGCTAGGTAGGCGCTGCCCGGCGCATCGGCAGGAAATGTTTTTGCATCGATCAGCGCCTTGGCTCCTTGCGCCAGCGCATCGGCGATCTGACCACGGACGAATTCGGCAGCGCCTGGGTTGATCAGCGGGCCGAGTGTGGTGGCCTCGTCCAGCGGGTTGCCGAGCACGTATTGGCGGGTCAAGGCGACGAAGCGCTCGACAAAGACCGGATAAATTCTTTTATCGACATAAATGCGTTCGATGGCGCAGCAGCTCTGCCCGGAATTGAAGAAGCTGCCGTCCACCAGATTTTCCACTGCATGGTCGAGGTTGGCGTCGGCCCGCACGTAGGCTGGGTCCTTGCCGCCGAGCTCCAGCCCCAGGCCGAGGAAGCGACCCTCGCTGGCAGCTTCCATCGCCTTGCCGGCGCCGACCGAGCCGGTGAAGTTCACCTGCTGCACCCGCCCCGAGGCGATGATGGCGGCGGTTTGCCCATGATCGAGCAACAGGTTGTGGAACAGCCCCGCAGGCAGATTGGCTCGGCGGAACGCCTCGGCAAAACGTTCGCCGACCAGCAGCGTTTGCGTGGCGTGCTTGAGGATGACGCTGTTGCCAGCCATCAGCGCCGGGATGATTGAATTCACGGCAGTCAGGTAGGGGTAATTCCAGGGCGCGACGACCAGTACCGTACCCAGCGGCTCGCGTTTGATATGGCGACGGAAACCCGCGATGGGGGAGGGCTCGACCGCAGCCAGAGCTTCAGGTGCAATGGCGATCATGTGGCGGGCACGCTCTTCGAAACCGCGTAGCTCGCCGGCGCCAAAACGCACCGGGCGGCCCATCTGCCAGGCCAATTCCGCCACGATGTCATCGCTCATCGCCAGCATCGCGTCCACGGCTGCACTGCAAAAAGCGGCGCGCTCGTTCAGTGGCCGGCGCTTCCACTGCGCCTGGGCGGCTGAGGCAGCAGCTAGCGCGAGTTCGATCTGCGTCGCATCGGCACAGCGGCGTTCGGCATAGACCCGGCCATCGACCGGTGAGATGAGTTGAATCATCGCCGTCATAGGTTTCTCAATAGCGCTCAAAGCCGCGGCGCAGTTCCCAGTCGGTTATCCGCCGGTCGTATTCCCTCTGTTCCCAGCTGGCGGTGTGCACATAGTGGTCGATCACTTCGTCGCCGAACGCCTGCCGCAACATGGCCGAGGCCTTGAGCGCGGCGGTGGCATCGCGCAATGTCTTCGACACTTCCGGCAACTGCTCGTCAAGGTAGGCATCGCCCTCGTAAGGCACAGCGAGGCTGAGCTTCTCGTCGATGCCGGCCAGGCCAGCGGCGATCAACGCCGCGAAGGCCAGGTAGGGATTAAGGTCGGCGCCGCCGATGCGACACTCCATGCGGATGGCTTTGCTGCCCTCCGCACACAAACGAAAGCCCGCAGTGCGATTGTCCCGACTCCACACCGCCCGGGTCGGCGCAAAGGTACCGGCCTGGAAGCGCTTGTACGAGTTGATGTAGGGCGCGAGAAAATAGGTGATGTCGTTGGCGTATTTGAGCAGGCCGGCGACCCAGGAGCGCATCAGTGCCGACATACCGAATTCAGACTTCGGCTCGAAGAACAAGGGCGTATTTGCAGTCAGATCCCACAGCGAAGCGTGAATATGGCCGCTGGAGCCGGCCAGGTCATAGCGCCACTTGGCCATGAAGGTGATCGCCTTGCCTTGCAGCTGCGCGATCTCTTTGCAGGCATGTTTGATGATGGCGTGGCGGTCGGCCATGGTCAGGGCGTCGGCATACCGGACGTTGATCTCTTCCTGGCCCGGCCCCCATTCGCCCTTGGAGTTTTCCACTGGAATGCCGCACGCCTGCAGATGCTTGCGGATTGCCCGCAGCACCGGCTCCTCGCGGGTGGTCTGCAGGATGTTGTAATCCTCGATGTAGTGGCCGGCCGTCTTCGGGTTGTGGTAGTTCCGCTCGTGGATTGCCTCATAACTCTCGTCGAACAGATAGAACTCCAGCTCAGAGGCGAACATGCCGCTGTAGCCGCGCTCGCGCAGTCGCTCGACCTGCTTTTTCAGGATCGCCCGCGGGCTGTGCGGCAGGTCCCGTCTATGGTGATGATCGAGCACGTCGCAGAGCACCAGCGCCGTGCACTCCAGCCACGGCACGCGACGCAACGTGGCCATGTCGGGTTTCAGCACAAAGTCGCCATAGCCTTTGCTCCAACTGGCAGCGGCGTAACCCGGCACCGGCTCCATGTCGATGTCGTCGGCCAGCAGGTAATTGCAGCAGTGGGTTTCTTCATGGCCGCTGTCGATGAAAAACTCGACCTGGAACCGCTTGCCGACCAGCCGTCCCTGCATATCGACCATGCAGGCGAGCACAGTGTCGATCTCGCCGGCGGCAGCGGCGCGCTTGAGTTCTTCGAAGCTGAGGAGGGGCTCGGTCATCACGTCAGTCCTGCGCGAAATGTTTAGCTCTGTACTAGTGGCCCGTCTGGTTAATTCGTATACCTAGCGTGATCTGTAGGCTGGGTTAGCGGTTGCTGCGTAGAACCTGTAGGAGCGAGCATCGCGAGCGAAGCCTTTGCGTTGCTGCTTTCGCTCGCGATGCTCGCTCCTACAAAAAGCTACAGCCCAGCGCATAACTAGGACATAGCCAAATGCTTTGCGGCGGATGTATCGGGCGGGATGAGATCCAGGGGAGGAATCCGTGACTGGATACTTTCTTGTGCCGACGCCAGGGCTCGCTGCCAAAAGCTTAGCCTACTGCCGCTGTCCGCAAGTCTCGGCGATCGAAACCTGGCGAATCTGGAGCAGGGCTAAAAGCTAAACGGACCTGGTGGGAGGTGAAAGCCCGATCGGAAGTGGATGTGATTAGCACAGAGCATTGCGGCGCCCGTCGATTCTGGCGCGCACAGCACAGACGATTATTGGCCGGCGCTTGGCCCGGGTAGGCCTGGGGTTTCGAGGATGCGGTAAGTACAGCGACGGTCGCCAGCGAGGAAGTGCTCGACGCGCTCGACTGTGACGCCTTCACCAAGCACCTCACGGAAAAGCCTCAGCTCGCCACCGCAGAGCTTGGTGCAGAAGTGCGCTGCCTTGGCGATCGCGCAGTGGTTCTCCACCAGTTCAATCGTTCCATCCTGGGCTGATCTGCTCTCGGCCATGAAGCCTTCTTCGCAGCGTATCCTCACAAGGGCGGCCACGCGCTGGTCGAGTGGCATGTCCTGATGGGGCATCTGTGTGCGATAGGCGGCCACCTGCTTGCGCGTCCAGCCGTCGGTCAGGCGCTCCAGGCCTTCTTCGCCATAGGCGCTCTGCACTACTTGCAGCATGTCGACCGCCAGCCCTGCGTGGTGATCCGGGAATCGGGCATAGGCCTTGGGCGTCAGCCGCCAGACGCGTGCGGGGCGTCCAATCTTGCGCTGCTCGTCGGTGAAGTCGACCAACCCCTCTGCATAGAGCACCGAAAGGTGCTGCCGCACGGCCATAGCCGTCACGCTCAACTGTTCCGCTACCCGCGCTGTGGCTTGAGGCCCATCCCTCTTGAGCAGGAAGAGAACACGATCCCGACCGGAACCCGGAGCCTCGGAGCTCTTGCTGGGAATGCGCATGCTGGTTTCCTTTCCATACTTTAGAAAGTTCATTATTGACAATCGAGGGGCAACCGTCTAGCTGTTGAATTTAGCGGCTTAGCGTTCTGCTAGTTGCGTCGGCCGCACCCTGGAGTGGCGCCATGAGTGAGTTCGTCAAGGTCGCACGTGTTGGCGACATCGAAGCGGGTACCGGCAAGACGGTGTACCTGGGCGGAACGCCCGTCGCACTGTTCAACGTGGACGGCGAGTACTTCGCCATCCACAACACTTGCCCCCATGAGGACGGACCGCTGGGCGAGGGAACCCTCTGCGGCTGCGTGGTGACTTGCCCCATGCACGCCTACGAGTTCGATGTGACCAGCGGCGAGTGCCTCACGGAACCGGCGTATCGAGTCGAGCAGTTCGAGGTTCAGGTGGACGGCGACGATATCCTGGTGCGGCAGTCGGTGGATTGATGGGCCGCAAGTGGGACGAACTCAAAGGCGAAGCCCACCCGCAAGCCTGTGAGTTTTACGCTTGTCGAAGAATGTGTTGCAACAGCTAATTCAAACAGATCAAACTCCAACTTATTGAATTTAAAGACTATATGTACTTTGCAAAGAACATACTTGCTAAATCATCGGATGGAGTATAGTTAAACCTACTGAGTCGTCCGACGAGAAAGCGGTTAGGAGCAGGGGCGGACGATGTCAGCCACCGCCAAGACCGCTCGGCGCAACACTCTGCCAGAGGTTGTCGATACCTCGTCGAGCACTCGAGTGAGTTCGCGCGGGCAGGATCCGCATGCGCAGCGTTAGGTGATGGTGATGGAAGCGTTAGGAGGAAGCGATGAGCACTGACAATGCCAAGATCCGCGAACTCAGCAGCCGAGCGTACAAGTACGGCTTCGTCTCCGACTTCGAGAGCGATGCCGCCCCGCGTGGGCTCAACGAAGACGTCATCCGCCTGATCTCGGCGAAGAAGAACGAGCCGCAATGGCTGCTCGACTGGCGCCTGAAGTCTTACCGCCACTGGCTCACGATGCAGGAGCCGACTTGGCAGAACGTTCACTACGAGCCCATCGACTACCAGGACATCATCTATTACTCGGCGCCGAAGCCGAAAACGCCGGGGCCTAAGAGCCTCGACGAGGTCGACCCCGAGATGCGCGAGATGTTCGGCAAGCTCGGCATTTCGCTCGCCGAGCAGGAGCGCCTGACCGGTGTCGCGGTGGACGCCGTGGTCGACTCCGTCTCGGTGGCGACCACCTTCAAACACAAGCTCGCCGAGGTCGGCGTGATCTTCTGCTCTTTCTCCGAAGCCGTGCAGAACCATCCCGAGTTGGTGCGCAAATACCTTGGTTCAGTCGTCCCCTACAGCGACAACTTCTTCGCCACGCTGAACTCGGCGGTCTTTTCCGACGGCTCCTTCTGCTACGTGCCCAAGGGCGTGCGCTGCCCGATGGAGCTATCGACCTACTTCCGCATCAACGCCGCGGATACCGGTCAGTTCGAGCGCACGCTGATCGTCGCCGAGGATGGCGCCTACGTGAGCTACCTCGAGGGCTGCACCGCGCCGATGCGCGACAAGAACCAGCTCCACGCGGCGGTGGTCGAGTTGGTCGCACTGGATAACGCGCAGATCAAGTACGCCACCGTGCAGAACTGGTATCCGGGCGATGCCGAAGGGCGCGGCGGCATCTACAACTTCGTCACCAAGCGCGGCAAGTGTGCCGGTGCGCACTCGAAGATCTCCTGGACCCAGGTCGAGACCGGCTCCGCCATCACCTGGAAGTATCCGGGGGTGATTCTCCAAGGCGACTACTCGGTCGGCGAGTTCTACTCGGTCGCCCTGACGACCAACCACCAGCAGGCGGACACGGGCACCAAGATGATCCACATCGGCCGGCACACGCGCAGCACCATCCTCTCGAAGGGGATCTCCGCCGGCCATGGGCAGAACACCTATCGCGGCCTGGTCAAGGTTCTCAAGGCGGCGACCGGCGCGCGCAACCACACGCAGTGCGACTCACTGCTGCTGGGCAGCCAGTGTGGCGCGCACACCTTCCCCTATGTCGAGGTGAAGAGCCCGAGCGCCCAGGTCGAGCACGAAGCCTCCACCTCGAAGATCAGCGAAGAGCAGCTCTTCTACTGCCGGCAGCGTGGCATCCGCGAGGAGGATGCGGTGCCGATGATCGTCAACGGTTTCTGCCGCGAGGTGTTCAAGGAGCTGCCGATGGAGTTCGCGGTGGAAGCCCAGAAACTGCTGGGCGTGAGCCTGGAGGGATGCGTGGGATGAGAGCCTGTGAAAAAAACTCCTGCCTACTGCGGCCGCCTCCAGACGCCTGGTGACGGCCTCGCTACGGCGCTCGATTTTTTCACAAGCTCTGAGGCCGGAGGTGGGAGCATGCTCGAGATCAAGAATCTGCACGCCAGCGTCGAGGGCCGCGAAATCCTGCGGGGCATCACACTGCGGGTAAACGCCGGCGAGGTGCACGCGATCATGGGGCCGAACGGCTCGGGCAAAAGCACGCTGGCCCAGGTGCTGGCGGGCCACGAGATCTATGAGGTCAGCGGCGAGGTGCTCTACGAGGGCCAGGATCTGCTCAGCATGCCGGCGGAAGAGCGTGCGGTCGCCGGCGTCTTCCTCGCGTTCCAGTACCCCGTGGAGATCCCCGGCGTCGGCAACCTTTACTTCTTGCGCACGGCACTTAATGCGGTGCGCAAGCAGCGCGGACTGGAGGAGCTCGATGCGCTGGACTTCCTCGCGCTGGCTAAGGAGCGCATGGCGTTGGTCGAGATGGACCAGAGTTTCATGAACCGCGCCGTCAATGAAGGTTTCTCCGGCGGCGAGAAGAAGCGCAACGAGATCTTCCAGATGGCGATTCTGGAGCCCAAGCTCGCCATCCTCGACGAGACCGACTCGGGCCTCGACATCGACGCGCTGCGGATCGTCGCGGCCGGCGTCAACGCGCTGCGGCGCAAGGACCGTGCGCTGCTGGTCATTACGCACTACCAGCGATTGCTCGACTACATAGTCCCCGACTGCGTCCACGTCATGGCCAACGGCCGGATCGTGCAGTCCGGCGACAAGGCGCTGGCCGTCGAACTCGAGAAGCACGGCTATGCCAGCTTCGAGCAAGACCCGGCAGCACCCGGAGCCACGCTATGAACACCGCGGCGAGCGTGGAGTTTCTCGCGCGACTTGAGCCCAAAACCAACGGCCGGTATCCCACCTGGCTGCATGAGTTGCGCCGCGCGGCGTTCCAGTGGGTGGCCGAGCACGGCTTTCCCACGGCAAAGGACGAGGCGTGGAAGTACACGCGAGTCGCGCCCATCTTGGAGATCCCTTTCCAACCGGCCGAGCCGGGCGCGAGCCAATGGCTGTCGGCCGCGTACGTCGAGCAGCTCGCCGGCGACTACGGTGGCCCGCGGCTGGTCTTCGTCAATGGCTATTTCGCCGCTGAGCTATCGGCGCTCAAGGGGCTGCCTCAAGGTACTCGGGTGAGCAACCTGTCTGCGCTGCTCCGCGCGGGCAGCGGGGCCTTCGAACCCGTGCTCGCGCATTCGTTCCGGGCGCAGCCGCAGGCCTTCGCGGCGCTCAATGCGGCCCTCGCCGAGGACGGGGCGTTCGTGCAGGTCCCAGCGCACACGACGGTTGCCGAACCAATCCACCTGGTATTCCTCTCGACCGCAGGCGCCACGCCGCTGGTGTCGCATTCGCGCGCCTTGGTGCTGGTGGGGGCCGGGAGCCGCGTGACAATAGTAGAAAGCCACGTCGGCAGCGAAGGTGAGGTCTACCTCAGCAATGCCGTCACCGAGGTCGTGCTCGACGCGGGCGCGGTACTCGAGCATTACAAGGTGCAGAACGAGAGCACGGCGGCGTTCCATGTCGCGCTGCTCAGCGTGCGCCAGGCCCAGGGCAGTCACTGTGCCGCGCACTCGTCGGCACTCGGCGCGGCGCTCGCGCGGCAGGAGGTACGGGTCGTGCTCGAGGGCTCCGGCGCGGAGGTCGCCCTGAACGGCCTGTATCTGCCTCGGGGCGAGCAGCACCTCGACAACCAGACGACCATCGAGCACGCGGCGCCGCGCTGCACCAGCCGCGAACTCTACAAGGGCGTGATCGATGATCGCGGGCACGGGGTCTTCGACGGGCGGATCATAGTGCGCCCTGGCGCGATGAAGACGGATGCCAGCCAGACCAACAAGAATCTCTTGTTGTCGGAGTTGGCCCAGGCCAACACCCAGCCACGGCTGGAGATCTTCGCCGATGACGTCAAGTGCGCCCACGGCGCCGCCGTCGGCCAAATCGATGAGCAGGCTATTTTCTACCTGCGCTCGCGAGGGATTCCCCTGGCGGCGGCGCGGTCTCTGCTGACCTACGCGTTCGTCAGCGAGATGCTGGAGCTCATTCGCCTGGCGCCGCTGCGGGCCCATGTGGAGCGACTGGTCGCCGCGCAGTTACGAGGCGTGGAGGTGGTGGCATGAGTGACCTCGAAAGCAGCCTTCAGGCACTACCGAAACAGCTCGACCTTGCGGCAGGCTACGACGTCGAGCGCGTGCGCCAGGCGTTCCCGATCCTCGCGGAGACGATCTATGGCAAGCCGCTGATTTACCTCGACAGCGCCGCGACGAGCCAGAAACCGCAGGCGGTCATCGAGGCGATGTCGCGCTTCTTCTTGAAAGAGAACGCCAACGTGCACCGTGGCGTGCATTACCTCTCCGTGCGCGCCACCGAGGAGTACGAGAAGGCTCGGGCCAAGGTCCAGGGCTTCCTCAATGCCGAGCACGCCGAGGAGATCGTCTTCGTCCGCGGTACGACCGAGGCGGTCAATCTGGTGGCGCAAACCTATGGCAAGGTTCATGTCCGCGCGGGCGACGAGGTGCTCATTAGCGCCATGGAGCACCACTCGAACATCGTGCCCTGGCAGATGCTCTGTGAACAAACCGGGGCCCAGCTGCGGGTAGTCCCCATCGACGACACTGGCGAACTCCGCCTCGATGAACTGGAACGGCTGATCGGGCCTAAGACCCGGCTGGTGGCCGTCACCCACGTCTCGAATGTGCTCGGCACCATCAATCCGATCCAGCGCATCGTCGAACTCGCCCACGGCCGAGGTGCGCGCGTGCTGGTCGATGGCGCCCAGGCAGCCCCGCACCTGAAGGTCGACGTACGCGCGCTGGGTTGCGACTTCTATGCCCTGTCGGGCCACAAGATGTACGGCCCCACCGGCATCGGCGTGCTCTATGGCCGCCGCGAGCTGCTCGAAGAGATGCCGCCCTACCAGGGCGGTGGCGACATGATCCTCTCGGTCAGCTTCGAGAAGACCGTCTACAACAAGCCGCCGTATAGGTTCGAAGCGGGTACGCCGAACATGGCCGGAGCGATTGGGCTCGGCGCGGCGATCGACTTCCTCGACGAGTTGGGGCCAGAGGCCATCGCCGCCCACGAACAGACTGTGCTGGCCTACGCGCTGAAGGCGCTCGCGGCGGTGCCCGGGCTTAGGCTGATCGGCACCGCGAAGGACAAAGTCAGCGTCATCTCGTTCGTCCTCGATGGGATTCATCCACACGATATAGGCACCATCCTCGACCGTGAGGGGGTCGCGATCCGCACCGGGCACCACTGCGCCCAGCCCCTGATGCAGCGATTCGGCCTGGCCGCCACGGCCCGCGCCTCGCTCGGCTGCTACAGCACGGAACAAGACATCGATGCGCTGGTGGCCGGTCTGGCCAAGGTCCAGGAGGTGTTCCGATGAGCAGCGATGAGCTGCGCGACCTTTACCAGGACGTGGTTATCGACCACGGCAAGCGGCCGCGCAATTTCCGCCCGATCGAGGGCGCTACCCGCACGGCGGAGGGTTTCAATCCGCTGTGCGGCGATCAGCTCAGGATCTATATCAATCTCGCGGACGGCGTGATCGAAGACATTGCCTTCCAGGGGGTCGGCTGCGCCATTTCCCAGGCTTCGGCTTCGTTGATGACCCTGGCGGTCAAGGGAAAAAAGCAAGAGGAGGCGCTGGCGCTCTTTGCCCGCGTGCATTCGCTGCTGACCGAGGGGCCGAACGCCAAGGTGACAGCCGCAGAGCTCGGCAAGCTCGCGGTGCTTTCGGGGGTCTGGGAGTTTCCGGTGCGGGTCAAGTGCGCCACCCTGGCCTGGCACACACTGCGCAGCGCCCTCGAAGGGGGCGGTTCACAAGTCTCGACGGAGTAAGCCATGGCACTTGATCAGCCTATCCCCAGCATTCGCCTCAGCGACGCGGCGCAGCGAACCTTGTGCGACGCCCTGGCCGAAGGTGGTGGGGTCTGGCTGCGGCTCAAGATCAATCAGCGCTTCGAGCATGAGTTCCTCTTCGAGCCTGGCGCCAAGGAGGATGTCGTCGTCGAAACGGCCGGCATCACCCTGTTGCTCGATCCCGCCAGCGCGCGGCGAGCCGATGGCCTGTTCATCGACTTCGTGCACGAACTGCGCGGCGCCGGCTTCAAGTATGACAACCCGAACCAGCCAGGCCGCGCCCATCTGATCGAACTCACGCGAGACTGCGCGGCCACCCTGATTCCGCGTGGGGAGAATGTGCAACTGGCGTGGGGTGAGCGCGTCGTCGTGACCCAGGCGCTCGGCGGCAGCTTTACGGTCAAGACCGCCAGGGGCCAGCTCGCGCGGATTGCCGCCAGCGATGCCGACGCCCTGGGTCTGGCAGTACCCCAGGCGGGCAGTCAACCAGAGGCGGCCGCAGCCTTTAATCTAGGCCAGGTGCTCGACATGCTCCGAACCGTTTATGACCCGGAGATTCCGGTCAACGTGGTCGACCTCGGGCTGATCTACCAATGCCAAACTCAGCCGCTCGAAGGCGGCGGCCAGCGAGTCGAGATCAAGATGTCCATGACCGCGCCCGGTTGCGGGATGGGCGACGTGCTCAAGGAGGAGGCGCGGGCCAAGGTCCAGACGATCCCCGGCGTCACCGAGGTCGAGGTCGAGATCGTCTGGGAGCCACCCTGGGATCAAAGCCGCATGTCCGAAGCAGCCCGCCTGCAGCTTGGTCTGTTGTGAAGAACCAATTGTGAGGAGCCAGCGATGAGCAATCGACTTGCCAAAGAAACCTCGCCCTATCTACGGCAACACGCACAGAACCCCGTCGATTGGTACCCATGGGGTGAGGAGGCGTTCCGCCGCGCGCGCGACGAGGACAAGCCCATCCACCTGTCGCTGGGTTATGCCGCCTGCCACTGGTGTCACGTGATGGCTCACGAGTCGTTCGAGAACCCGGAGGTCGCGCGCCTGATGAACGAGCGCTTCATCAACATCAAAGTCGACCGCCAGGAGCGGCCCGATCTCGACGACATCTATCAAAAGGTCGTGCAGATGCTGGGGCAGGGCGGCGGCTGGCCGCTGACGGTGTTCCTCACCCCACAGCGCGAGCCGTTCTTCGGCGGCACCTACTTCCCGCCGCAGGAGGGCTATGGCAGGCCTGGATTCACCCAGCTCCTGCGCGGTCTGAGCGAGGCCTGGCAGAACAACCGCGCGGCGCTGCGGCAGAACGTCGAGCAGTTCCTTCAGGGTTACCGCGTCATGGAGACGCTAATGCTGGAGGGCGAGACGCCGCCGGAGCAAGATCAGCCGGCCGCCGCCGCTCGGCTGTTTGCCAAGAACACCGACCGCGTGCACGGTGGACTGGGCAAAGCCCCGAAGTTCCCCAACCCGGCCTGCCATGATCTCGTCCTGCGCCTCTATCAGCGCCTACACGAGCCGGACTTGCTGCGCTCCCTGGAGCTGACCCTCGATCGCATGGCGGCCGGTGGGCTCTACGATCACCTGGGCGGCGGCTTCGCCCGCTACTGCGTGGATGAGCGCTGGGCCGTGCCCCATTTCGAAAAGATGCTCTACGACAACGGCCAGCTCGTGAAGCTCTATGCCGACGCCTATCGCGCGACCGGCAAGCTTGCCTGGCGGCGCGTATTCGAGGAGACGATCGACTACACCCTGCGTGACATGACGCACCCCGAGGGCGGCTTCTACGCCAGCGAGGACGCCGACAGTGAGGGTGAAGAAGGCAAATTCTATGTGTGGACACCCGCGCAGGTGGAGGCCGTCCTCGGCGACGCGGACGCCGCGCTGGCCTGTCGGGCCTACGGCGTGAGCGCCACCGGCAACTTCGAGCATGGCACCACGGTGCTGTACCGCCCAACCGCACTGGATGCGGCGGAGGAAGCGCAACTGGCGGGCTTGCGCGACAAGCTGTTGGCGGCGCGAGCCCAGCGCACTCGTCCGGGGCGCGACGAGAACATCCTCACCAGTTGGAACGCGCTGATGATCCAGGGCCTCTGCGCCGCCTACCAGGCGACGGGAACCGCGAGCCACCTGGACGCCGCGAGGCGCGCCGCCGATTTCATTCTGGAGCGCCTCTCGACCCCCGAGGGTGGCCTGTATCGGGCTTGGCGCGAGGGCACGGCCAAGGTTCCAGGCTTCCTCGAGGACTACGCCTTCCTCGCCAACGCGTTGCTCGATCTCTACGAGTGCGGCTTCGATCAGCGTTATCTCGAACGCGCCACGCAGCTGGTCGAGCTGATCCTCGAGAAGTTCTGGGACGGCGGGCTCTACTTCACGCCCAGCGATGGCGAGCCGCTGGTGCACAGGCCACGCTCGCCGCACGACAATGCCTGGCCCTCGGGCACCTCGACCAGCGTGTTCGCTTTCTTACGGCTCTTCGAGCTAACCGGCCGCGAGCTTTACCGCGAGCGTGCCGAGCAGGTGTTCGCGATGTACCGCGCCGCAGCCGCCCAAAATCCCTTCGGCTTCGCCCATCTCCTGGCGGCGCAGGACTTCGTACAGCGTGGCCCGATCGGCATCGTCATCGCTGGCGAACGCTCCGCCGCCAGCACCTTGGTGGCGAGCCTGCAGCGCCGCTACCTGCCGGCACGCGTGCTGGCCTTTGCCGAGGATGTGCCCATCGGCATGGGCCGGCATACGCTCGCGGGGCAAGCCACCGCCTATGTGTGCCGAAACCGCACCTGCGAAGCCCCAGTGACCAGCGCCGTGGGGCTCCTAGAGCGCTGCCTGGAGTGAAGGGAGAGAACTGAATCGCCCCTGGTGCTCAGGTGCTCAGGATCTATCTGGCTGTAGGCCAGAGGCGCTCACCAGCGCCCGGTTCTTCGTTCCAGGCCTGTAGCGAGCGGGTCGGCAGGTCGAAATAGTCGCGGGTGCGGGCGTAGCCGTGGCCACCCATGCGGCCAATGGCATCCAGGCCGATCTGATCGATGTAGAGGGTCTTGGGGTCAATCAGCTCGTCGCGGACATGAACCATCAGCACTTCGCCGAGGATGATCTCGCGCGACTGGCCTATCGATAGCGCCATCATCCGCCGGCATTCCAGCGCCACTGGCGCCTCGCCGATGCGCGGGCAGCCGACGCGGGTACCGGGTATAGCGGTCAGCCCAGCGGCGGTCAGTTCGTCGAAGCCCGGAGCGAAGGGCACGGCGCAGACATTCATGGCTTCCACCAGAGCATCGGAGACTATGTTCACGGTGAATTCCTGGTTTAGCTGGATATTGCGCGTGGTGTCCTTGGGGCTCTGGTCGCTGTAGTTCTCCACACCGAGGGCGAGGATTGGCGGGTCGGCCGAGAGCGCGTTGAAGAAGCTGAAGGGGGCGGCATTCACCCGGCCTTCGGCATCCACTGTGGTGACCAGGGCGATAGGGCGTGGCACCACGCTACCGATCAGAATCTTGTATTTCTCGCGTGCGCTCAGTTGGCTGAAGTCGAAGCTCTGCATAGCGGTGTTCTCTAAGGGGTGTTGTCAGTCTTGTGGGGTGCTCGCCGCGCACAGTGGCGCGGCAGCGCTATAAGCGTCGGCGAAAGGGATTGCCGGCTTGAACAGGCCGCGCCAGTCCGGCTGGCCAAAGGCGCGGTCGCTATGGCTGCGCATCAGCGTGTGGAATTGCTGCTGGGCCTGTTGCTGCAGGGCGCGGTAGTCCACACCTTGCACCTGGCCGTGCTGCATCACGCAGCGGCCGTCGATATAGCTGGCGATGCAGTCGTCGCCGCGACCGGCGAGGAGCAGGTTTTTCAGCGGGTCGAACAGCGGCCCGAGGTGCAAGCCGCCGAGATCGAACACCGTGATATCGGCCTTGGCTCCAGGCGCCAGACGGCCGAGGTCGTCGCGGCCGAGGGCCTGGGCGCCGCCGAGGGTGGCGGCGTTGTACATATCCAGTGCGCTGGTCTGTTCGGCGTTGCCTTCCATCAGTCGGGCGATGTTCAGGCCCTGGCGCATGTTGTCCAGCAGATCCGCCGGCCAGGTGTCGGTGCCCAGCCCCAGGTTGATGCCCAGCGCGCGGTAGCGGCCGAAGGAATTCAACGCTTCGCCATCGCGGGCGAATACCACCGGGCAGTGCACCAGGCTCGCGCCGCCGTCCACCAGGCGTCGCAGGTCGTCGTCGCCGCTGGTGTAGATGCCGTGGGGCAGCAGGCTGCGCGGACCGAGCAGGTCGAGTTGCTGCAGCCAGCCCAGCGGCGAGTGACCGCGTAGCTGCTGCACCAGCGCGTATTCGCCGGGGGACTGGCAGCAGTGCAGGCGCACTGGTGCATCCAGTTCGCGGCTGAGTGCAGCGGTGTGTTGCAGCAGGGCCGGGGTGCAGGTCTGGATACGGTCAGGCAGCAGGGCGCCACGAATCAGTCCATCGTGGGCGCCGTCGAAGTTGCGGAAGAAGCGTTCGGCGGCGTCCAGTCCGGTCAGGCCACGGGCTTCGTCCCAGTGCTGGGCCAGGCTGCCGTCGGCGCAAAGGTAGCTCATGCCACTCATGTAGCAGGGGCCGAGGTAGGCGCGCAGCCCCAGTTCAGCGGCTACGCCGGCCACGGCGGCGAACTCATCGTAGGTTTCGGCCCACTCGCGGTAGTACATGGAGGTGATCGGCATGGCGGTGGTGATGCCGTTGCGAATCAGCTGGGTGAAGGCGTAGCGGTACTTGAACACTTCTTCGTCGAAGGAGTAGCTCTCGCGCGGGCCGGTGGCGAGGTACTCCTCGGACCACATGCGCCCCATGCGGCGCTCGTCGCCGTTGTCCAGGGTGAGCACCGTGGAGTCGAGGTCGCCGAGTGCGTCGAGGTCAATGAAGCCGGGGCCGATCAGGGCGTTGCCATGATCGATCCATTGGTCGACCTCGCCAGGAAAGCCGCGGCCGACGAAGAGGATGCGCGCCCCTTCGAACACCACTTCGCCGTCGCGCCAGAGCACATGCTGGCGGCCATCGAAGCCGACCACGCAACTGGCTTTGAGGCCGATGCGCAGGGGCCGGTTCACAGACGGCTTTCCAGCAAGCGGCCGTGTTCGGCGATCAGCCGGCCGGCGCGATAGACCTGGCGCGGCGGCCGCGCGACCACGGCTTCGCCGAGGGTTTGCACCGGTAGCAGGAGGAAGTCGGCGTGCTGGCCGATCTCCAGGCCGTAGTTCATGCGCCCCAGGGCTTTGGCGCCACTCAAGGAGGCGGCGTCGAAGGCGGCGGCCAGTTCCTCGTCCTTGCACAGGTCGAAGCGGAAGGCCAGCAGCATGGCGCGCTCGAGCATGTCGCCGTTGCCCATGGGCGACCAGGCATCGCGGATGCCGTCGGAGCCGAGGCAAAGATTGACGCCGGTAGCGCGCAGATCGAGGAAAGGCGGCACGGCGCAGTCGGCCGGCGCCGAGCTCATCAGGGAGATGCCCAGGACGGCGAGGCGTTCGGCCAGCGGCCGCACCTGCGCCCAGGGCGCCATGCCCAGGCAGTAGGCGTGGCTGATCATCACCCGGCCCTGGCGCTGGTGGCGTTCGGTGTAGTCGGCGATGCGGGCGATCTGCCAGAGGCCCAGCTCGCCCTTGTCATGCAGGTGGATATCGATGCCGCGGTCGAACTCGCTGGCCAGCTGGAAGACGATCTCGAGCTGGGCGATGGGATCGTTGTCGATGCCGCAAGGATCGAGGCCGCCGACGTTCTCCACGCCCAGGCCCATGGCCTCGCGCATCAGCTCGGCGGTGCCGGGGCGGCTGACCAGTCCGGTCTGCGGGAAGACCACCAGCTCCAGGTCGATCAGGTCGCGATAGCGCTCGCGCAAGGCCAGCATGGCCTCGACATGGCGCAGGCCGAACTCGGGGTCGATATCCACGTGGCAGCGCATGGTCAGCGAGCCGCGGGCGATGCAGTTCTCCAGCAGGGCACCGGCGCGTTCGGCAATGGGCGCGTCGATTTCGCGCAGCACGCGGCGCTCGTTCGCGATGTAGTCCTTCAGCGTCGGCCCGGCGCTGTTGGGTCGCCAGGGCTGACCCCAGAGAGTCTTGTCCAGGTGGATATGGCTTTCCACCAGGGCCGGGGTCAGCAACTGCCCGGCGCCGTCGATATCGCCGGCGGCCAGTGGCGCATGAGAAGCCGGGCGGCGCTCGGCGATCAGGCCGTCGCCGATGAGAAAGTCTTCGGCCGCACCGCCAAAGGGGCGGACATTACGCAGCCAGTAGGAGTCAGCCATACAAACCTCGTTGAGAACGCGATGTACCCGTAGGGTGGGCTTCAGCCCACCGACGAGTTTGAAGGTGGGCTGAAGCCCACCCTACTTTGCTTAGCCGAGCTCAACCCTTGAGCTTGGACCAGATGCGGTCTTGCAGCTCGCGGGCCTTGTTGCTGCATTCTTTTTCCGGGCGCAGACGTGCGGCGTATTCGTCCGGCATGTTGATGGCGTCCATCACCTTCCACTTGGCTTCGAGCAGCTTGTCGCTCTCGATACCGTTGGCATAGGCAATGGAGTTGGACACGGCGGCGGCGTTTTCAGGCTTCATCATCCAGTCGATGAATACCTTGGCGTTGCCTGGATGCGGCGCGCTTTTGGGCACGGCGAAGTTGTCCTGGAACATGGCTACGCCTTCACGCGGGTAGACGTATTTGATGGTGCTCTTCTGCAGGGTGGCGCGGGCGGTGGAGCCGTTCCAGTTCTGCATCATGATCACTTCACCGGAGGCCATGCGGTCGACGGTATTGTCCGAGCTGTACATCTTCAGGTGTGGCTTCTGCTTCTCTAACAGCTCGAGGATGCGCTTGGCGTCTTGCGGGTTTTCACTGCACTCGTCGACGCCCAGGTAGTGGCTGGCCGCGTTGATCACGCTGCTCGAGGTATCCAGTGCAGCGAGCTGGCCGCTCAGCTCTGGGCGCGGTTCGAAGAACTCCTTCCAGGAATCGTCCAGCTTGCCGCCCGGCACCCGTGCGCTGTCGTAGGAGAAGCCGGTGGTGCCCCACAGGTAAGGCGCGGAAAACTTGCGGCCCGGATCGAAAGAGGGATCGCGGAAAGTCGGTTTCACGTACTGGAAGTTGGCCAGTTCCGGGGCGTCGATTTCCAGCAGCAGATCCTGCTCGATCAACGTGCGCATGATCGAGTGCGACGGCACTATCACGTCGTAGGCGGCGCCGCCAGCCTGCAACTTGGCCAGCAGGGTCTCGTTGCTGTCGTAGCCGTCCATGGTGACCTTGATGCCGGTCTCCTTTTCGAACTTGGTCAGGAGCTCGACCGGGTAATAATCGGTCCAGTTGTAGAAGAACAGTTGCTTGGGCTCGTCCGCCTGGGCGGAAAGGCTGGTGAAACAGCTCAGGGCGAAACCGGCCGCCCCGTAACGCAGTGCTTTCAACATCATCGTCTTACTCTCCGTGCAGGGAACATTACGAATAGAAGAATTGCGGACAGAAGAACTACGGATACAAGTGCTCATGGGTTTTCCGGCTTACCGCGCTGCCCCAGCCAGTAGGACAGCACGACCAGCACGATGGAGATCACCAGCATCAGGGTCGAGATCGCGTTGATCTCAGGGGTCACCCCGGCCTTGATGGCGGAGAAGATGTACACCGGCAGCGTGGTGGAGCCGGGGCCGGCGACGAAGAAGGTCATGATGAAATCGTCGAGGCTGACCACGAACGCCAGCACCGCGCCGGACAGCACTGCCGGCCAGAGCAGCGGCAGGGTTATACGGCGAAAGCTCTGCCAGGGATTGGCGTAGAGATCGTTGGCCGCCTCCAGCAGGCTCTTGTCCAGATCGTTCAGCCGCGCGCGGATTGGCAGGTAGGCGAAGGGGATGCAGAAGCCGACATGCGCGACTATCACGGTCAGCAGGCCGAGCTTGATCCCCAGCGCCATGAACAGCAGCAGGGTGGCCACGGCGGTGACTATCTCCGGCAGGATCAGTGGCAGGTTGATCCCGCCTTCCACCATCTTCTGCCCGTAGAACGGCTTGTAGGTCGCCAGCGCCGCCAGCAGGGCGATGGCGGTGGCACAGACAGTGGCTAGCCCGGCGACTATCACCGAGTTGAGCGCTGCGGTCTGGATCGACGGGTTGGCGAGGATGCGTCCGTACCAGGCGAAGGAGAACTCGGTCCAGACCGTCGCCGAACGGTTGGCGTTAAAGCTGTAGGCGATCAGCACGAAGATCGGCAGGTATAGATAGGCCAGGATCAGCAGGCTGGTTTCGCGGGTCAGCGGCAATTTTTTCAGGTGCTGGGCGATCATGCGACGGCTCCCCGGCGGACGGTTTTGGCCGCTTTGCGGCTGTAGAGGGCATAGAACACCAGGGCGAGCAGCATGATGCCGAGCAGCAGGAACGACAGTGAACTGCCCAGCGGCCAGTTGCGCGCGGTGCCGAACTGCTGCTGGATCAGGTTGCCGATCATCAGCGTCTTGCCGCCACCGAGGATCGCCGGGGTGATGAAGGCCCCCAGGCTCGGTACGAAGACCAGCAGCGCGCCAGCGATCACGCCAGGCATCGTCAGCGGCAGGATCACCCGGCGCAGCGCCTTCCAGCGGTTGGCGCCAAGGTCATAGGCGGCCTCAACCAGACGCCAGTCGAGCTTCTCCAGGGTCGAGTAGATCGGCAGGATCATGAATGGCAGGAAGCTGTAGACCAGGCCGACACAGACGGCGAAGTCGTTGTACAGCAGGGTGATGCCCCCCGCCTGGGGCAGCAGCGCGTTGAGGCTCTGGGCGATCCAGCCGTGTTCACGGAGGATGATCAGCCAGGCATAATTGCGGATCAGCAGGTTGGTCCAGAACGGGATGGTGATCAGCAGCACCATCAGGTTGCGCTGGCGCGGCGCCAGGCTGGTCATCCACAGCGCCACAGGGAAGCCGAACAGGAAACACAGCAACGTGGTGCCGCCGGCCTGACCGACCGAGCGCAGCAGCGCCTGGGCATAGACCCAGTTGAGCTCGAGATTGCCGTCGAAATCCTCCTGAAAGAACAGCTGCACATAGCTTTGCAGTTGCCAATCGGCCTGCCAGTCGACGCCACCATAGAGGTTGCGCGGCAGCAGGCTGATATAGCCCATGATCCCCAGCGGAATGGCGATCAGTGCCAGTAGCGTGAGCACGACCGGGCTCAGCAGTAGCAGGCGGCTCACGGCGGGTGAAGTGCTGCTAACGCTCATCTCAGGCCTCCATCAGCAGGCAGGCATGCGGCGGCAGATGCACGGCCACCGTCTCGCCAACAGCGCGGGCGCCGTTCAGGCCTTCGTTGCCTTCACGCAGCATGACTTTCACGTCGTTGCTCAGGCGGCACTGGTAGAGGGTCGCGGTGCCGACGTAGAGCACCGCCTCGATCACCCCGCGCAGATGGTGCGGCTGCGAGGGGTCGACCAGCTTGGAGCGCTCCGGACGGAAGGCCAGTTGTACCTTCGCCGGGTCGAGTCGGGCGGATGGATTGCAGGGGATCTGCACTGGCATGCCAGTCGGCTGGAACAGGCTCTCATTCTGCTCGCCGCGCTTGAGGCTGCCGGGGAGTAAGTTGATGTCGCCGATGAAGTGGGCGACGAAGGGGTGCTGCGGGCGCTCGTAGATATCGTTCGGGCTGCCGATTTGCAGGATCTTGCCGGCGGACATCACGGCGATGCGGTCGGAGAGGGTCAGCGCCTCCTCCTGGTCGTGGGTGACGAAGATGAAGGTGATCCCGGCCTCCTGCTGCACGCGTTTGAGCTCGACCTGCATCTCCTTGCGCAGCTTGAGATCCAGCGCCGACAACGGCTCATCCAGCAGCAGCACATCGGGCTTCGGCGCCAGGGCGCGGGCCAGGGCTACACGCTGCTGCTGGCCGCCGGACAGCTCGGACGGTTTGCGCCGTGCCAGGTGCTCCATCTGTACCAGGGCGAGCATCTCCTTGACCCGGCCGGGGATGACCGATTTTTCGCAGCCCTGCATCTCCAGGCCGAAAGCGATATTCTCCGCCACGCTCATATGCGGAAACAGCGCATAGCTCTGGAACACAGTGTTGACCCGGCGCTTGAACGGCGGCAGGTCGTTGACCCGCTGGCCGCCGATCAGGATGTCGCCCGAGCTGACGTGTTCGAAACCGGCGATGGCGCGCAGCAAGGTGGTCTTGCCGCAGCCGGAGGGGCCGAGGAGGGTGAAGAACTCGTTGTGGGCGATGTTCACCGAGACGTCATTCAGCGCCGGTGCCACCTCGGGATCGTCGGTGTAGCGCTTGGAGACGCGCTGCACCTCGATGGATGCTCTGTGTTCCAAAATGGTGCACTCCTCTTGTTTTTGTATGCAAAATTTGAATGCAATCTAGAAATACTCGGTTTATGCTGGCCGTGCAACTTCTTTTGCGCGGGTCGCTTTCCGGGCTCGCACTCAATGGGTTGCTCACTTAGTAGGGAGTCATGCATGGCAGAGAAGAATCCTGAAACCACGGTGGCGCGCGTCTACCAAGGGGTCTACGAGGCCATCAGCAAACGCAGCCTGCGCCCCGGGATGAAACTGGGGGAGGCCTCGCTGGCCGACCTGTTCCAGGTCAGCCGCACCTCGGTGCGCGCCGCCTTGAAGCAGCTAGAGGCCGATGGCCTGGTCTCGACTGCGCCGAATAAGGGGGCCTGGGTATCCTTGCCCAGCGACGCGGAGATCCGCTCGCTGTTCGAGACCCGCCGGCTGGTCGAGATCGGCATAGTCACCGAGCTCTGCCGGCGGCAGGACAGCGCGGTGCTGCAAGACCTGCGCGATCACCTCGCATTGGAAGAACAGGCGGCCAAGAGCGGCGACCACGCGCAATTCATCCGATTGCTTGGTGAATTCCATATCAAGTTGGCCGAGGCGCTGAACAATCCGGTGTTGCTGGACTGGTTCCGCAAGCTGATCTCGCGCGCCTCGCTGTACGCCGTCGCCCTGGATAACGAGAGCCATGACGCCTGCCGCGAGAACGAGCACCTGCGGCTGGTCGAGTTCATCGAGGCGGGCAACCAGAACGCGGCCATCGAGCTGACCTGCATGCACCTGAACGGCATCCAGCAGGCCATCCTGGACGTCGCCGCGACGCTCAAGTCCGCCTACCACCCGCTCAAGCACCTGATCGAGGCTTAAAGGTACAGGCGATGAAGATCCAACTGATCAACCCGAACACCAGCGCCGTCATGACCGCGACTATCGCCGCCGGGGCGCGGCGGGTGGCGCGAGCGGGTACCGAAGTCGTCGCCGTCACCAACGTGGCTGGACCGGCCTCCATTGAGGGGCACTACGACGAGGCACTGAGCGTACCCGGGCTGTTACAGGCGATTCGTCAGGGCGAGTTGGTGGGGGCGCAGGGTCACGTGATCGCCTGCTTCGGCGATCCGGGCCTGCTGGCGGCACGGGAGATCGCCCGCCAGCCGGTGATCGGCATCGCCGAGGCGGCCATGCACGTGGCCACCTGGGTCGCTACCGGCTTCAGCATCGTCACGACCCTCGGCCGTACCAAGGTCATCGCCCGCCATCTGGTCGAGCGTTATGGCTTCAACCAGCACTGCCGCGGCATCCATGCCGTCGAGGTGCCTGTGTTGGCGCTGGACGATAACCCGCAGGCGCTGCAACGAACCATGCGCGAGGCCTGCGCGAAGGCGCTGGCGGAAGACGAATCCGGCGCCATCGTGCTCGGCTGCGCCGGCATGAGCCACCTGGCCGAGGCATTGCAGCAGGAACTCGGCGTCCCGGTGATCGATGGCGTCAGTGCCGCGCTGAAAATCGTCGAACTGCTGGCGGAGCTGAACCTCAGCACCAGCAAGCTGGGTGATCTCGATTATCCGTTGGCCAAGCCTTACGCGGGCTTTCTCAAGTCCTTTGCGCTGGGCGCGGCGAGTCTGTAGAGGATTGCCGGAGGAGGGGGCTAAGTCGGCGACTTGAGCTTGCGACTGTCGTTAGCGGCGCAGAGGCACGATAACTACCGCCATACCGAAACGATTGAATACCCCGTTAAGCGTTTGCAGGGTGGGATTGCCTTCATCCTGCTCAAGCTGTCTGAGAGTGCGCAGAGAGATTTTGCACATAAGCGCAAATTGATCCTGGCCAAGCCGCGCGATCGGCATGACACCGAAGATATCCCGGCGATAGAACGTGCCTGCATGAGCTTCGCCGCGACGAGAGGCCTGCGCAGCCATTACCAGGCAACGCTTCCTGGAGATGAAGCCCGGCTGGTCTCGGCGGCGATCGACGCACAGCGGCTTAGAGGCTGAGCCGCAATCCGCGGCGGGTACCAAGTGCTTTCCCGTCGTAGACGCTGGATACCATCATCCCAGGCTGAGTCCGTCGTGGTCACCCACCAAGGTGTTGGTTTAGTAACAATGCGATCAGGGGCGTTCCGGCGTTGGTTCAATTCCAAATCAGTCAATTGTTGTGTAAATGGTAAAAGTCATTCTCTGAAACAACTGTTTTTCCGTTCATTGCTCCTCACTAAGATGGCCTCGAGTTCCAGAAGAGTCCTGTTTGAGGATCAAGATATGAAGCGTAGTCCGCTTGTTGCTGCCACTTTCTCTGCATTTTCCCTGCTTTTCGCACAACCCAGTCTTGCTGAAGAGTCCTCCACGTTTGTTGCGCGTAACGTCGCATTGCAACAACACGCCCAAAACGCTGCTCACGAGCAGGCCATCGCCAAACAGACCGCACCGTCCGAATCGGAGCAGGCAAAAACCAGCTCGGCCGAGTCCGCTCAGGACAGCTGAAACCGCTTCCGCGACCGTCGCGATAATCCGGCACAGAACAGTCAGGAGTGGGGCCAGGCCATGAAGGTCAAGGATTCAGTGTAATCGCCGTCTAATCAAAAGCAGCAGCAGCGACGCTGCAGAAAACCCTGCGCCGGCATAGAAAGCCACCGCGGCGCCGTAAACCTGCCAGAGCCAGCCGGCGATTACACTGGCCAGCAGCAACGCAATTCCGCTCACCAGATTGAATATGCCAAAGGCGGTGCCCTTGAGGTCGGCAGGTGTCGTGTCCGCTACCAGAGTCGCCAGAATGCCTTGGCTGAAACCCATGTGCAGTCCCCACAGGGCGACGCCGAGCAGAACCATGGCGACTGATTCGGCGTAGGCCAGCACCAGGTCGGCCAGGATCAGCAGCAGCAAACCGACACTCAGTAAGGCTGTGCGGCTGATGCGATCTGACCATTTCCCCACTGGGTAGGCCGACAGCATGTAGAACCCGGCCATCACTACCATGATCAGGGGTACCCAGGTGGCGGAGAATCCTAACTGTTGCGCACGTAACACCAGAAACGCCTCACTGAAGCGTGCCAGGGTGAAGGCTGCGCCTATCCCGACGACCCACCAGTAGGCCTTTGAGAATTGGCTCAAGGATTTCAGGTGGACGGGCGAGCGGAAGTGGTGTGGCGTGGCTTCGTGCTTCGGCTCACTAATCCCGAAAAAGACTAGTCCGACCGCCAGCAGTGCCGGAATCACTGCAAACCACAACACCAGCGAAATATCCTCGGCAAACCAAACCATCAGCAGGATTGCCAGGATCGGCCCCAAAAAGGCACCCACGGTATCCATTGACTGACGCAGCCCGAAACAGGCTCCGCGGATAGCCGGTGGGGCCACATCAGCGACTAGCGCGTCACGCGGAGCGCCGCGAATTCCCTTGCCTATCCTGTCCAGGATTCGGGCGGTAAAGACCATCTCCGCCGAGGCAGCCAGGGGAAACAACGGCTTAGTAAGCGCCGCCAGGCCATAGCCGAGCAGCAATAACCCTTTTCGACGACCGATGAAGTCGCTGATCGCCCCAGAAAAGACTTTAACGATCAGCGCTGTAGCCTCCGCCACCCCCTCGATCAGTCCAATGGTCAGCACGCTGACGCCCAGCGTACCCACCAGAAACAGGGGCAGCAGGCTATGTACCAACTCTGACGATAAATCCATGAACAAGCTGACGAATCCCAACGCCCAGACCGTACGCGGGATAGCTCGGCTCGAGGTGGCTGCAAGCACTTCCATATCCTTTACCTTGGTGTGGTTAAGCCGAGTGCTTTGCGATTATTCCTTGCGGTAGGCGTAAAAGAGATTCGGCTCGCTGACTACATGGAGATTGCGATCATTGTCTAGGGCTGCGCTCCAGCACCATTGCAACCTTGTGAAGGACAAAGACATAACGCTACCCCTTATTCATAGCATGGCTGAAGCAGCAGAGACCTTGCCTGATGAGCCGTGAAGAACCGTTGTTTGCTCGACTTGCCTCACTGCAACGCTGAGCCCTTATCACCTTTCGTGCCCCCGCGCCGGAAGGCTTCGTGCTCACTACGAAGTGAGGCTGGGAAAAGGTTTTGCGGCAATGGTTTCGCTGGCCTGCACGCCGCTTTGCATGTGCCGGTGCAAAACCTAATGTTGTTAGAGTCTGGTTTCAGGCGCGGAGGGTCCGGCCATGTTTCAGGCAGTGCTGCTCGATATCAGTGGGGTGCTTTACGAGGACGACCATCCCTTGCCTGGGGCGCTGCAAGCGGTGCGCACGCTGCAGGCCAAGGGGTACCCGTTGCGCTTGGTCACCAACACATCGCGGCAGGGCTCGGCGGCCATCCACTGGCAATTGACCGCCATGGGCTTCACCGTGCAGCCCGCGCAGATATTCAGTGCGCCGCAAGCCGTGCTCCGCCACGTGCAGGCACACGGGCTGCGGCCGTATTGCCTGATCCATCCGGGGCTCGAAGAGGAGTTCGCCGGGCTGCTCGATCAGCCGGAACCCAACGCCGTGGTGCTCGGCGATGCGGAGATGCGTTTTGACTACGCACACCTCGACCGCGCCTTCCAGTTGCTGATCGACGGCGCGCCGCTGATCTGCATGGGCGACAACCGTTACTTCCGCAGCCAAGGCGCCCTGCATCTGGACGCCGGCCCCTTCGTCCGCGCCCTGGAATATGCAGCCGGCAAGCCCGCGCTGGTGCTTGGCAAACCGTCCGCAGCGTTCTTTGCCAGCGCCCTGGACGACCTCGGGGTAAGTGCCGAAGACTCGCTGATGATCGGTGATGACGTCGTGGCGGATATCCAGGGTGCCCTGGCTGCCGGCCTGCGTGCCTGCCTGGTGCAGACGGGCAAATACCGCGCAGGCGACGAGCTGAACGCGCCATCGGCCTGGCTCGCCGCCGACCTGGCCGACGCGGTGGCGCGTTACTGCTGAAACGAGCATTGCGCGCCTCTCAGCGAGGTAGCCGGGAAGTACAACGGTGGAACACCGCTGCGCGGATTTTCCACCCTTCACGGAGCAGTGGGCACTGCACGGTGGACAACGCTCTTTTTGTCCACCCGCTTTTTAAACGCCCGCTTCGGGTCAAGTCGGAGCTGTCGCGACCGGCAGCATTCGACCCAATATAGGTAGTCCGTTCGTGAATTCGGTGGACAAGAAAGCGTTGTCCGCCAGGGCCATCTAGGCTACCTCGCTTCTCATATCTATCCTCGTTTAGCTTCATTTCACTCAGTTCTTTCAATGTTCGAAGGGCTAGCTCAACTGTTGCGATCTCGAAATCGTCTCTGTCGTATTCAACGTGGGTACCTTTGTTGAGGTATTTCCAAACGAGATTTGCTTCGGAAATGCCTATTAGTTTCCTCAGTCCGGTCAGTAAGGCTTCTTTCTCGGGCGACGTAAACGCAGGAACCTCAAGGCTTTTGCGTAGGGCAAGGGACAGCGTTCTGCTCCGCCTGCTCCGTAATGGCGGGTAGTTCGTCCGAGATGCCAGCGAACTCCTGCTGTAACAATCGGCTCACGAGTCCGGAGCGGCTTCGAGCCGCGGATGTCGTTGCGTGTACTTCGCGAAAATGAGCTTCGACCAAGTTTGCCGTTCGGCGGACATCAGGTGTCGCCCGGATATGCTCGTGGGCGAGCCATCCCAAAAATCTTCGATATTGCTCGTAGGTATTACTCATCCCTGTCTCCTCAGCATGTCCGCCCGCCTATAGCTGCGTACGGTGCTCAACACGATGAGGAGCGATTTGAGTTGCACCTTATGCGAGCGCTGCTTCATTTAAACATTAGGCAACCTGCATCGGGAGCGAACGCATATGCGCCAGATCGTGAGCAAAGAACCATGGTGGGCTGCGCCACCGAAACCTGGCCAGGATGAGTCTGAATTGGAGTGGGGATGGCTGGTGACGTACAGCGAGGGGGAGCCGAGGTTTGAGTTCGTGAAAGAGCGACCTTCGGAAGATGAGATCCGTAACCGTAAGAGCTGCAGGATCACTCCTCAGTAGGATTGATCAGACAGCTCATCCCGACACATCTGCTACTGCAGTAGATATTGATCGATCGGGTCGTGGAAGGGTCGTTGTGGTGATGTCGTTCGAGCTGGTGCGCCATTTCGTAGAACTGATGGGATCACCGATTTGCTGAACTCTGCCGCGTCAAAAAACAGGCTGGAAGTTTCCGGTCGATGCGCTGGTTGACTACTTTCATCCATCAGCGACCAACAAGCTAGAAACAATCACCTGGGCCACGAAACGGCTACGGCATAACCGAAGGGATACACGACACCGCGCAAGGCAAGTGAGGGGTATTTGCTTCCGTCGTCGCCGACCACCTTGCCATCCATGCTCTCGGCAACCACTGGCACGATCCACTCGTTCTTGTCTGGCGCGGCCCTACGAGTCCATGCCATCGAGTCAATATTTCTGGGTCAACACACTAGAGGGCGCGTCCCGATAAGGCCGTGAGGTGATTTAATTTAGATTAATCACTACGACCCCTTTGGTCGGATTTTCCGCGGATACTGGAGGCGGCATGAAAAGGTTATTTCTCATTCGCCATGCCAAGTCGAGTTGGGATGACGCTGCGCAGCCCGATAAAGACCGCCCATTGAACGATCGAGGCAGAAGTGACGCGCCGAAGATCGGAGAGCGATTGGCCAAGCGCGATGTGAAGCCCGATTTGATCCTGTCGAGCCCGGCTGTACGCGCGCTCGAGACGGCGGAGATCATCGCCAGGAAGCTCGATTACAGGCGCAAGGACATCGTCGTGGACGATCGGCTGTATGCCGTCGAGGCGGATGACCTGCTCGAGGTCATCCGCGAGCTTGGCGACCAGCTGAAGCTTGTGATGATCTTTGGCCACAACCCCGAGTTGGCCGAACTCGCGCAGCGCCTCTCAGGCGAGATCACCCAGATGCCGACGTGCGCCGTCGCCGAGTTCAGGTTCGATGCGAAGTCGTGGTCAGAAATCGGGAAGATCAAGCCCGCAAAAGTAGCGCTCGACTATCCAAAGAAATCGTAGGGGCGGCGCATCGCGTCAGTGCCTGGTCCGGGCGAGTCTTCCTCCGTGCGAAAGCGCAGCTTCCAGCACCTGGACGGAAGATAAGGGGCGTACCGATTTAGTTCAGATTAATCACTCCGCTCCCTTGAATTCCGGATCCCCAGATGCCGTTCCCGCTTGGGATCTTTCACCGAGAAAGAGGGCGGTTTCCACTTCCAGCATAAGCAACACCATCTCCGTTAACTCTGCGTCGGACTTTTGCTCCGCGTATATGTCATGGAGTGCTTTGGCGAAGGGAATGCGCAGGTCTTGGTTTTCTTCCCGGGTGGTTTCGTTGTATTGCATCAGTTCCCTGATGGCGCGCAGCACAGCAGCTTGCCACCGAGCGGTGGTTCTCGGACCATCGCTGGTGATTGCAAGCAATTTATCCTTCGTCAGCTGGCGAAGGGCCTGCTCCCGCAACGGCCTAAGCGGCCTTGGACTGCGGGTGCTCTTTGACATACCGGACGATATCCAGCGTTTCCTGCCGGAACTTCTCGTAATCGATCTGCTGGGCGTTAATAAAGGTACTGCCCATCATGGTCAGCGCCCCCATCAAGCTGGCTTCGGCAATTTCCTCGTCGCTCGCGCCAAATAAGCGCGCGGCTTCGGTATGGAACAGGGCGCAATACTTACAACGGGTCGCGCCGGACACTGCCAGACCTATCAATTCCTTGTACTTATTAGGAATCTTGGTCTCCGCCAGCCAGAAGTCCCGGGCCACGGTCCAGAACCCGCTCGCTCCGCCTTCCGGCATCTGCCTAATCCACTCCGGTACCAGACCTAGGGTCTGTTCAATTTCCCGATAGGTTGCCTGAATGGCCATTTAACACCTCCTTGCCTCTCTGGAGACATCTGCTTCAGAGATACAACTAGTCTAGTTCGCTAACGGTCATGCAAGAGCCGCCATCGGGACAACACCGGCAAAGAATTTAGAAGTGTCGTAGAAACAACAGGATAGTTTCAGATTTTTTGGGCGCAACGACGTGCCACTAAGTACCTGGAGTTATCAATCTTGGCGGGTTGGCTCAGAGACGGTAGAGGGGGCGTAGTGATTTAATTTGGATTAATCACTCCAGCCCCATTAGTTCCCTCATATACGCATTGTTAGAGGGCATTGCCAGCCTGCAAATAGCTGGCTAAGAATACGTTTTGTCGTGGCAAATGCTGCGTGATGAAAGAAAAGAGCAGGAATTAATAGTATTTCTCCGAGTAAGCCGCCGGCGACTGCCATAAACCCCGATTCAAACATTGCCATGACGCCACTGAAAAAAGGAATATAACGCCACCTAGCGCAAAGCCTCTGCGTGCTCGGGTCTGTTCATCGATGAAGCAGCATTGCAATCTGGGCAGCAACGAGCTTCAACATGAATTTCAGGGAGTACCCGGCGTAACTGGGCACGTCGCCCGGATGTCGGTGTTCTGAGGCTTAAATTTCGTTTGGACACGCATCTGCAAGGGTGGGACATCTCCCTCAAGCCGCGCTCGGCACATCCAATTATCACAGCAAGGAATGCCTCACAGTCGTCCGCTCCTCGCCGATCCATGCCTTTCGCGCACCAGCGGCGAAGATTGGATGGGGTTGGGCATGTCATGATGTAATCTCGGTTTATCGTCTTCACGAAGCTCTCCTTCATACCGTCGTTTGCCACTCTGAAATTGACGTTAAGAGGTGCTTTAAAACCAGAAGGGGGCGGTCAACGTTATGATCACCCTCAGTCTAATTTGCTATAATTAATCGACACTACCGATCTTTAATTTTTAGCCATAAGGAGGTTTGCCGTGTCAAAACTCGCTGAATTTCGTGCCGCCGAGAAGGCGCTACAAGAACAACTAGCCCAACTGGAAGCGTTGAAAAATGACTCCGGGCTGAAGAAAGAAATCGAGTTCGAAGAAAAGCTCAAAAACTTGATGCAGTCTTACGGCAAGAACCTGAGCGGAGTCATTGCCATCCTTCAACCCGCAGGTGCTCGCGCTAAACCTGTAAAGGCAACAGCAAGCGGTCGCCGTCCGCGAGTACTCAAGATTTATAAAAATCCGCAAACTGGTGAAGTGGTAGAAACCAAGGGTGGTAACCACAAAGTACTCAAGGCTTGGAAAGAGCAGTACGGCGCTTCCACTGTTGAGTCTTGGCTTCAAGCCTGATCGTTTTCGTCAGGCAAAAGTCGAGGCTTTGTTAAGTGTTGGCGATGCACTTGCGGTTTTGATTCGGGCTGAATTTTCTAGACATTCGCGGTAAAAACGCAAATTTTGGATGTTTTAGGGGGTACTTGACCCCATACCCAGATGGAGAGAATCGCTTGTCGCGCCTTACAGGAGGTCGGGCTTCTCCCAAGTTGATCTCTCGAGCGTTTTTACACACGCCGGGCCGAAAGCAGACACTCCCACGAGACAGCTGTCGGCCTTATACCGCAAGCGTATTTGCTGCAACGGGCCGAGTGGGCTCAGGCAATCGGCTCATCGTCCCGGATAAGGATGCATTTTCTGCCATTCTGATCCTCGCTGTAGTCGTGCACATAAAACATCACCACCGCTCCCAGTCCCGGCATGGTCGCAACATAGTCCCCAACTTCAGGCGCGAAGAATCTGGCCGACGCGGGTTTGGCTTCGCATTCGATGAAGGCGGTCATGAACGACGCTGGGTCGGCATCGCCAAAAAAATCGACGCGCTCCTCCTCATCCCATTCTTCTGGCGCCTGGAATGCACCAGTGAACAGGATTTTGGCATCGCCAAGGTCCTCTTCTTCCGCGTCAGGATCATGTTCGTTCGGCCTGTAAACTGTGCAGTCCTGTGCGTTTTTATCGCTCAGAATCGCCAACCGGGCAACGAGGCGCCTCTCTGGGTCAAGTTCGTTGGCTTTGCATATCTGAACCCATACTTCATCGTTGATGAGCTTTTGGTCGTTTCGGGGCACTTGGATCTCCGCTTTCATCGTTTCTGGTTGTAATTGCGAGGCACGGCAAAGATGGCAAGCCATTGCCCGAACTTATCTGGCAGCGCCAGTTTCGTAGAACCATCGACCGACCGCAATTGGCCGAAAGCAGCCATTCAAGACCTGCTAGCAGTGCTGCTGAAGAAGATCCATAAGCAGCGGAATGCCGTAGGACTCTCTGACGATGAGCCTTATGGCTGAACACATCCCAACGAGTACTAGTGGCCTGTGTGGCTAGTTCCATTAGTCAATTTCGGCGCCTGAAGCCCCGATACTGCGTTGCCGCTCCTCGCCATAGCCCAGCTATGACTCGTCACGGCGCCTGGTCTCAGGACTCCAGGCATCCGAACTTGAGTTAACCAACTAGCCGTACAGGCCACTAGGTACTGGGATTCTACTCTGGCGTGACTACTTCGAATTTTGGAGAGGGGGGCTGGGCAACGCCGGGCGCCTACTGCGTTTCGAGGCGGCACTGCGCAAGCTGGACTCAGCTTGCGCCTAGCGTCTGGATCGCAGCCGCCTGCGGCGTAACCCTGAGTGCTCCGGACCCAATCACATCCAGCCACGCTAGTCGCAAAGCCTCCCCCGGAAACATTTCCAGACGGGAATATCGGGGCTAATTGATTGGGGATTGGAAACGGATGGGTATCGATGCATTCGGCCCACATTACAAATAGATCTGCTTCGCTCCATCCTGCACCTGCTGCGCAGGTGCTGTGTCGCCGAGGAAGGAAACAGTTCAAGGGCGCACCACACCTCCCTGGGACTGCATACACTCGGCTTTCCCTTACCAGGCCTATGGCCGTTCGCTCTGTTGTAGCCTGGCCATGTTGTGCTTGATGACATCCATCACCGCAGCGGTCATCACCGAGGTGGAGACGCCGAACATCAGGATGCCATTGGCGGCCTCCAGCGGGCCGAGCAGGCGCCAGCGTGCGGACATGACGATATCGCCATAGCCCAGGGTGGCGAAGTTGACCCCCGAGTGATAAAGCGCGGTGGCAAAATCGCCGAATTCGCCGAGCAGCATGAACAGCGCGGCCCAGATGGCCATTTGCACGAAATTGCCGAGCAACATCAGCAGCATCACCATCGACAGCAACAGGATATCCAGCAATTGCGATTCGCGGCTTTGCTGGGCATGCCTGAAACGCACGTAGTGGCGCAGGCACATGGCTACGAAAATGGCCTGCAGCAGCAGGCAGAGCAACATCACGGGGAGGCCGGTCAGCAGGTTGAGCAGCATGGGTGACCTCTTCAGCAGGCATGTTGCCGCACGCGGCGGCGTTGGCGGCGTTGGTCGAGCAGGCGGACCATCAGGCAGGCATAGAGGGTAACGGCGATGAACAGCCCCATGCGCACGGCGAAGGCGGTGTAGACATCCTTGCCGGCGGCGCTGTCCTGCACCGACTGGCCGAGCAGGATGATCAGGGTAACCAGGGTATTGAGCCAGAAGCCAGGCGTCAGCCGGGTAGGGCTCAGAGCATAGAGCTTGCGCGCCAGCAGCAGGCCGAACAGCAGCATCCACAGGAAGAACATCCACAGGTGCGGCAGGATGCTGAGGGCGCCCCAGAACAGGATCGCCAGCAGGCCGCCGAGCAGGGTCGAACCGAGCAGCTCGCGGCCGGCATCGCGAGCCGTGGTGGTGCAGCTCTGTTGGCCGAGGCTGACCGACTTCATGATGATTGGCATGTAGCTGGCCGGATCGATCAGCGCCACTAGGAAGGCCGGCAGCACCACCAGGGCGGCGCGCAGCGCCACCCAGCCGGCTTCTTCGGCCAGCAGGGCTGGGGCGACCGGCAGGGCCGGAGCATTGGCCGGCTCGGGAAATAGCCAGTGGCTGAGGGCCAACACCAACACGGCGAGGAGCAGGCCCTTGACCAGGGCGTCGATGACCATGACCGCCAGGCCGAAGTCGGCGGTGCCGGCCGCGGAAATCATGGTCAGGCCGACCACCAGGAATGTCGCGGTCAGATTGTTGCCACCGCGCAAACCATAACGAAAGGCCAGGAAGAGGCACAGGCCGATCAGCAGCACACCGCTGAAGGGGTAGTAGCGCAGCAGCGGGATCAGCAGCAGGCCGCTGCCGGTGGTCAGCAGCACCATGAGCGTCAGGCCCAGCCCGGCCTTCAGGGGCAACGGCCGATTCAGCGAGGCCAGCATAAACAGCGCCAGCAACGGCGACAGGAAGGGAATCGGCAGGTCCAGGCCGAAGCTGGCGGCCAGGCACAGCGCGGTGCCGCTGGCCAGGCGCAGCGCACGCTGGCTGCGGGGCTCGCGTTCAATGGGCATTGGCGCTGTCAGTAGGCATAGGACAGCCAGCTCATCAGGCGTAGGAACAGGCGGCCCAGCGGGTTGAGCGGGTTGCCCTCGCGGGGAAAGGCCATGACTTCGGCCTGGCCGCCGACGCGGATGCCGCGCAGCTCGGTCAATTCACCCGGAGTGATTTCGACCACGACCGGAAAGCGCTGGGCCGGGCGCAGCCAGTCGCGGCTGTTCTGCACCGTCGGCAGGCTGCCGGGCGGCGTGCTCTCGCCGACGCTGACGCCATAACCGACGCTGCGCACACGACCTTCGAGTATCTTGCCAGGCAGGGCGTCCAGGACTATGGCAACCGGGGTGCCGGGCGCGACCTGGCCCAGGTTGTTCTCGGTCATTTCTGCACTGATCCATACGTCGTGGATGGCGATCAGCGTCATGACCGGGCTTCCGGCAGCGGCAAATTGTCCGGCATCGGTGCGCAGATCGGTGATCAGCCCGGCCGAGCGTGCCCGTACCCGGGTATTGGCCAGGTCCAGTTCGGCCTTTTCCAGGGCGGTGGCGGCGCTGCGCAGCTGGGCGTTATCTTCCTCGCTGCCGCCTTGCTGTTCACGTGCGCGTTGCACTTCGGCCCGGGCCGCGGCGACCTGACTGATGGCCTCCTCGCGAGTGGCGCGGGACACCTCGAGGCGGCGCAGGGAAATGGTGCCCGGATCTTCGCGGTACAGGCGCTCAAGGCGTTGGCTATCCTGTCGCGCCTTGAGTTCGTTGGCCTGGGCTGCGCGCAAGGATGCCTGCGCCGAGTCGATTCCGGCGGTGCTGGCGCCGATCTGTCGGCGTGTCGACTCGAGATCGGCGCGGGCACGATCGACGGCAATCTGATATTGCTGCTGATCTACCTCAAACAGGACTTCGCCGGCCTTGACGTCCTGATTGTTGCGCACTCGCACTTGGGTCACCCGCCCCGACACTTCCGCGGCCACCGGGACGACGAAGGCTTGCACCCGCGCCTGCTGCGTGTAAGGCGTGAAGCGGTCGGCTAGCAGATACCAGACCAGGCTCAGGCCGATCAGCCAGGCTACCCAGTTGATTCCCTTCCTTACCGGGTCGGCAGCGGGCGCTGGCAAGCTCGGTGGGGCGTCTGCGGAGTTCTGCTGGGTGTCACTCATCGGAACTTACCTTGTGCACAAGTGGGCTGGCGTCGGCGGCCGGACGGCTCGGCTCATCCAGCAGCTCGCCCCAGTCGGTGCGTTGCTGCATCTGTTGGCGGCTGGCCGGATCGACCAGCGGTTCTTCGCTGTACCAACCACCGCCAAGGGCCTTGTACAGGGCGATCAGGTTGCTCACGGCATTGCTACGGTTGACCAGGTAGGCGTCCTGCTGGGCGAATAGCGCCCGCTGGGCATCCAGCACGCGCTGGAAATCCGAGTAGCCTTCACGGTACTGGGCGTTTGCCAGGGTCAGCGAGCGCTCGGCGGCCAATGCCGCCTCATGCAGGATGCGCTCGCGCTCCAGGGACTTGATCAGGCCGCTGGCGGCATCGTCGGCCTCGCGCGCCGCCTGCCGTACGCCGTCCTGGTAGGCGACTATCAGTTGCTGCAGGCGGGCGTCCTGTACGCGCACGTTGTTCTTGATACGGCCATGGTCGAACACGTCCCAACGCAGGCTTGGGCCGCCGACGAGGTCCAGGGTGTCGGGGGCGCCGCTCAGCGTGGTGGTGGACCAGACGATACTGCCCAGCAGGCTCAGCGAAGGGTACAGATCGGCCTCGGCCACGCCGATGAGTGCAGACTGGGCGGCAACCTGCAGTTCGGCTGCACGTATATCCGGACGGCGCAACAGCAGGTTGGCGGGTACGTCTTGCAGCGCCGCGCGGTCAATCAGCGGGATCAGCCCCTCCTTCTCCGCCAGCTCCGGGAGCGAGCCGGGGGGACGGCCAATCAGCACGGACAGGGCATTGCGGGTGCGCAATACCTGGCTTTCAAAGTCGGGAATGCTGCTCAGGGTGCTCAGGTACTGGGTCTTGGCCTGTTGCAGGTCGAGCTCGGCACTCTCGCCGCTGTTGAACAGCCGCTCGGTGATCTCATAGCTGCGCTTTTGCAACCGAGCGTTGTCGCGAGCGATGCGCAGGCGCGCCTCGGCGGTGCGCAGGGCGAAGTAGCTGTCCGCCATCTGCGCGCGCAGCAACACCAGTACGTCCTCATGGTTGGCCTGGGCGGCAAAGTAGGCAGCATCGGCCGACTCGATGGCGCGGCTGAAGCGCCCCCAGAAATCCAGCTCCCAGCCGATGTCGAAGCCGGCGCTGTGTTGCCAGGAATGGCTGTCCTGCGGGTTGCGCCCACCGGACTGGTTACGGTCCAGGTACAAACTATCGGCGCTGACCTGCTGCAGTTGCGGGTAACGGCCACTCTGGGCGATGCCCAGTTGGGCGCGGGCTTCCATCACCCGCAAGCCGGCAATCTTCAGGTCCGGGTTGTGGGCATCTGCTTCGGCAATCAGACGGTCGAGGATCGGGTCGGCGAAGACTTGCCACCACTGCAGGGTGTCGGGTTGTGGTCGCTGCTGGCTGGCCTGCTCGATAGCCGGGCTGTTCCAGTGTTCGACCCATGCTTCACCTGGCGCTTGGAAGTCCGGCCCGAGACGCACGCAACCGCTAAGGCAAAGTGCGCCAAGCAGGAGTAACCGGCCCGGGCGAAGAGTGCGCAACATAAGGACGCCCGCGACCGCATCAAGTCTGCTTCTGCTCGCTTGGCTCGTCACCCTGCGGCTGGTCTTCTACCCACTGCCAAAACAGCTGGTAACCGACCGCTAGAACAACCGGGCCGATGAACAGACCAATGATGCCGCTGGTGACCATGCCGCCCAGGGCGCCGATCAGTATCACCGGCATCGGTACATCGACGCCGCGACCCAGCAGCAGCGGCTTGAGCACGTTGTCGGCCATGCCGGCAACGAGGCTGTAGATGGCGAAGATTATGGTCGCCACACTGGCCCCCTCGGTGGCAAAGACGTAACCGATCACCGGAAGGGAAATCAGCACCACTGGCAGCTGCATGATGCCAAGCAGCAGCGCGGCCAGGGCCAGCAGGCCGGCGCCGGGAATACCCATGACCACAAAGCCGACGCCGACCAGAAGCATTTGGATAAAGGCAATACCGACCACGCCCTGGGCTACTGCGCGAATGGTGGCGGTGCACAGCGTGGCGATTCGCGGCCCCCTGTCCGGGCCGGAGATGCGCGAGGCGATCAGTACCGCGCTGCGGCTGCCGTTGTCGCCATAGGCCATAAAGATGCCCGCGATGATCAAGGCAAAGATGAACATCAGGAGGCCCACACCGACGCCGGCGAGCTTGCCCAGCAGGCTCAAGCTGGCGCCTTTCAGATAGGGCAGGAGTTTTTTCAGCACGCCGGTCAGGTCGGTGGCGGCCTGCAGCCAGAAGTCGTACAGGGTCTGACCCACCAGTGGCCAGCTGGCCACCGATTCGCCCGGCGGCGGGATATGGAAACTACCAGTCTTGACCATGGCCAGGGCATTCTCCACCGAGTCGGCTATCGAGGTGCCCAACAGGTAGATTGGCACCATGAGGATGCCGATGGCGATCAGCACGATCAGCGTCGCGGTGCGCCCCTCATTGTTACCCAGCTTGCCCTTGAGCCTGCCTTGCAATGGGTAGAGGGTGATCGCCAGGATCAGCGACCAGAGCATCAGGTCGAGGAATGGGTGAAAGATCTGGAAGCAGAAAATCACCAGAACGGCGATCAGCCCGGCACGAATCAGTACATCGAGCAGACCACGGGACAGCGCCTTTTCGGAAGTGAGCGTGGGCAACATCGATTATCTCCTTGCAGGTCGCCGCAAAGCTGTGAAGTCGGTAAGCCCAGCATAGTCGCTCAACAGGCGATCGTTTTGAGCCGGTCGGGTGGCCGCGGAAGTGGTCATCCCCTATGCAAATGCGTGGTCACATCGAATGCAAAGCCTTAACGCACATTGACGCGGTGCCAGTGACCATAGCTCTCGGGCAGTCACCCCTCGATCGCTGACTTTACCGGGCAGCAGATCCTTGATGCGTCCCGACTGATCGTCTCGCAGCCAACAGCGGATCATCCATTACCCCAAAAGACGACGAGGGCAGTGGGCGACGATACTGGCAACAAATTGAGAACGCCCCCTAGCGAAGGCGCAAACGCCAGCAACACCCTCGAAGCTAACTCAGCCAAACGCAGCTAAGGGGGGTAGTGATGCATCTTAATAAAACACTACGCCCCCCTAATCGCTCGGCTATGATTCTGGGGGCTCCGCCCCGCCGATGGCGGTCGCCACGGCCCTGCGTCTAGACCCGCTTTTTCTTCCGTGGGAGAAGCGTCATGCGTGTTTGCCATTGCTTCAGCGCAATCTTGCTCACCGTGCTGGCCCTGTCCGGCTGTTCGGACGAGGACAAGCCCCCCGCCACGAAGGCGTTGGCCGCCCCCGCAGCGGGCGTAGCAGGCGCTGCGCCCACACCTGCACCCACACCCACACCGGAACCGGCACCGACAAAGCCGGCCGAGGCCGTGTTCGGGCCTGAGGAACTCGATCAGATGCTGGCGCCGCTGGCCCTGTATCCAGACGCGCTGCTGGCCCAGGTGCTTATGGCGGCAACCTATCCGGGCGATGTCGCCGACGCTGCGGCTTGGTCCAAGGCACATCCGGACAGCAGCGGTGACGCCGCCGTGCGTCAGGTCGCGAACGAGCCCTGGGATCCAAGCGTGCAATCGTTGGTCGCCTTCCCAGCAGCGCTGGCCACCTTGGGCCAGGACCCGACCTGGGTGCAGCGCGTGGGCGATGCCTTTCTCGCACAGCCCGACGCTGTGATGGATTCCGTGCAACGCCTGCGCCGACAGGCGCAAGCTGCCGGCAACCTCGAATCCAACGAGCAGCAGCGTGTCACCGTGCAGCCGGCCGCTCCGGCACCAGCCAACTCGACCGTGGTGGTGCAGCAGCCCGCAGCCACACAGACCATCATCATTGAGCCGGCCCAGCCGCAGACCGTCTACGTGCCTAGCTATAACCCGAGCGTGGTCTACGGCACTTGGCCCTATCCGTCTTACCCGCCGGCGTACTACCCACCGCCGCCGGGTTACTACGTTGGCACCGCTCTCGCCGCCGGCCTGGCCTTCGGCGCGGGTGTGGCGATCGTCAATTCGCTTTGGGGCGACTGCAACTGGGGCCGTGGCGATGTCGACATCGACGTCAACCGCTACAACAACATCAACGTCAATCGTCAGATCAACGCCAATCAAAACACTTGGAAGCACAACTCGGTCAACCGCGACGGCGTGCCTTACCGCGACCGCGTTAATCGCGAGCAGAGTGGCCGACGCCTGGCCGGCGCCGAACAGCGTGACGCTTTCCGCGGCCACGATCCGGCGCGAGCCTCCGAGCGCGAGCGCGCCCGCCAGTCGCTTACGCAGCGCGGCATCGAATCCCCGGCCACCAGCAACCGCCAGGCGCGCGAACGGGCCCAGACCGCGAGCCGCGAGCTGCGCAAGGAGCCCCAGGTGCGCAAAGAACCCCAGGTGCGCCAACGCGCGCAGGTCAGCGAGCAGAAGCGCCAGCGCGTGCAAAACAATCCGCAGGTCCGCCAGAACGCGCGTCAGCAGCACACCAGCGCGCAGGGGCCGCGCAACAATGCCTTTTCCGGCGCCCGCAATCCTTCATCGTCACGAGTGCAAGCCAGCCGCGGCCAAGCCAGTCGCGCCGCCGCTAGTCGGCCGCAGGCGGCACGTAGCGGCGGCCATGCCGTGCAACGCCCCGCCCGGGCACCGTCTCGCGGCGGTGGTGGTCGGCGCTGACAGGAGACTCGCGATGAATGCTGCATTCCGTATTTTCCCAATTGCGCTGCTGGCGGTTCTGGCCCAGAGCGCGCACGCGCAGCAGGCTTTTCCCAGCCCGGATGCCGCCGCCGAAGCCCTGGTTACCGCACTCGGCAGCAAGAAGGCCGACGCTGAACGGCTCGCGGCCTTGCTCGGCAACGATTGGCGCTCGTATATCCCGACCGGGGACATCGATCGCGATGATGTCGATGCCTTCCTCGCCCACTATCGGGAGAAGCACAAGATCCAGTCCGACGCAGAAGATAAAGCGCATCTGGTGGTCGGTACCGACCCATGGACACTGCCGCTGCCGATCATCCGGGGCAAGGACGGTTGGGCCTTTAATGCCAAGGCCGGGGGCGATGAGATCCGCGAACGCCGAATCGGTCGTAACGAACTGTCTACCGTGCAGGCAGAGTTGGCCTACTACGATGCACAGGTGGACTACGCCGAGGTCGACCGTGATGGCGACGGCGCGCTTGAGTACGCGCAGAAGTTCATCAGCAGCGACGGCAAGTACGATGGTCTGTATTGGGCCGAGGAGCCGGGTATCGAGGAAAGCCCGCTCGGCCCGTTGTTCGGCGACGCCAAGCCGGGCAGCGACTGGCATGGTTACAACTACCGTATCCTCGATGCACAGGGCCCATCGGCGCCGGGCGGCGCTTACAGCTACAAGCTCGGCGATAACATGAGCCGCGGTTTTGCCCTGATCGCGTGGCCGGCGAAGTACGGCGACAGCGGTGTGATGAGCTTCATGATCAGCCACGACGGCCAGGTGTTCCAGAAGGACCAGGGCTCAGACAGCGCGAAGCTGGCGAAGGCCATGCCGAGCTTCGATCCGGACAGCAGTTGGAGCGAAGTCGAGGAGCCGCCGACGCCCTGACCGCGGCAGGGCACCCTTGAGTCGGCACCAACGTAGCTCCGCAACGTAGCTCCGCAAAGCGACGATGTGCTTGGCCGGGAAACACTCGACTTTGCTGCCAACCATGTGCGTTCGCCACGAGGGCCAGCCATGCAGCTCAAAGGTTCCTGTCACTGCGGTGCGGTGATTTTCAGTCTGACCAGCGCCCATCCGTATCCCTATCAACGCTGCTATTGCTCGATCTGCCGCAAAACCCAGGGCGGTGGCGGTTACTCGATCAACCTGGCTGGCGATGCCCATAGCCTGAAAGTCACGGGGCGCAAGCAGATTGCCATCTACCACGCCAAGATCAAGGAGGAGGGCGACCGCCGCGCCCATACCAGCAGTGCCGAGCGGCATTTCTGCCGGCTCTGCGGCAGCGCCCTGTGGCTATTCAGCCCGGAGTGGCCGGACCTCATTCATCCCTTCGCCTCGGCCATCGACACGCCGCTGCCGGTGCCGCCAGAACACACCCACCTGCTGCTCGATTCGAAGTCCTCCTGGGTCGAAGTCGATGTGCGGCCCGGCGACAAACAGTTCGACGGCTACCCCGACGAGTCCATCGCCCAGTGGCATGAGCGGCTTGGTCTGAGTCGCTGACGACTGGTGGGGCGAACCGCTGAGCCGGAGATAGCTGGGCCTTTGTTTTTTGAAGTTCTCAAATGTTCACGAGCCGGAGGGTTGGGAACCTGACAGGCGGCAGTATCCAGGCTTCCGATGCATCAAGCGATTACGTAGTGACATGTCACGCGCCACAGGCCCCAATCCGGGCTCGCTGGCCATGGTGATTACGGCGACCATACTTAGATAATCGAATGATCACTCCAGTGGGTGTTGACTCAGCCCGTCGATGACACCAGAACACGGGGGAGGTGGGTATGCGCTTCGATGCATTTTCTTTTGGCACCATCAGCATTGACGGGGTCACCTATCCTCATGACGTGGTGCTCGCTCATGGACAGGTCCGCAAACGCAGGAAGAAACCGTCCAAGAAGTTCCGCGATGCCTTTGGTCACACCCCGCTGTCAATTGAGGAGGACATCCCTTGGGACTGCCGGCGGCTGGTAATTGGCACCGGCACCGGGGCGTTGCCAGTCATGGAAGAGGTGAGGCGCGAGGCTGAGCGTCGGCACATCGAATTGGTCATCGTGCCGACAGCAGAAGCCATAGCGAAGCTGGAAGAACAGCATGACCAGACCAACGCGATCTTGCATCTCACGTGCTAGATCACCCGGCCAATGAGGCAAGTGTGGCGGCTCGATGACAGGTGCAGGGGCCGGGGGCGTTGCAGCCGAGGGTGTCAAGCGGGAGGGTGGCATTACATGCCACATGTGGTGTCCTGAATCGCGCCGTGCAAGCGTGGAGATCGAATGGAAAAGCTCGATGTCATCGCGTCGCTGGGCCAGATGCAGTTGCTGCGCCCAGCCTGGATCAACGCTGCGCTGGCTGCGAATGACCGGCTGAAGCTGTATCTAACGGTGCTGCAAGCCGCGCAGGCACACGCGGAGCAGCCGAATGCGGCGCCGCTGGATCTGACGCGTGAGTTTGCCTCGGCACAGATCGGCGCTCCTTGGCTCAAGGATCTGCCCGGCACGGCTTACCGGGAAGGCAAAGCGCTGCACGTGCCCGATTTCCTTCGCGTCGCCGCCATGCTGCGGGACGATCTGCGAATCATGGCGCGCCCGCTGGTCGAGGGCGGCAATGCCGCTGAGTCCGAACTGGATAGCCGGGTGGACCACTGGTGCGCCTGGCTCGACGCGCTGACGGACGATACGCTCGAGGCAACGCAGCTGAAGGCGCTGACAAGTGGCAAGCGCGGGGGAGGGGACAGCTTCCACCTGCTGGTGATGGATCTGCACAAGGTGCTCAACCGCATGGCGGTTGAGATGGCGAGCGAGACCATCGACGGCGCTCATGTTTGGCAGCTGAACGATGAGGATCGCCCCCGGGTCGCCTCCTTCATGCGCGGTCTCAATCGCACCCGTGCGCTAAAACTGAACCATCCGGGGCTCGATACGGCCGCCACCCGCGATGGCGAACGCCTGCTGCTGCAGAACGACATCGGCGTCAACGTCGCGCACGTACTCGTGGTTCAAGTGGAAGGGATGCGCATCACGTTGACCTATTCCGATCTGCACCGTCAGCGTTTCGCCTTCTTCCAGTCCATGCTGGCCGAGCTCGGCGCTAGCTGGTCCGCACCGGAAACGCGCACCACGGCCGGTCTCAATGCGGGCGAGGCCTATCACGTCGGCACCGCGACCTTCGAGTGCGAAGACGAGGATGCGCTGCAGCGCGAGCTCGAAGGCATTGGTTCGCGCATCGTGTTCCTGATCGACTGGAACCGCGCCCGCAAACGTCTGGTGCAGTTCGTCAGCAAGGCCGATGCGGTGGCGGTCCTCACCGAAGCTGCCCGCCGCGAGGTGGGCCACATGGCCTGGCTGGTGGCCGGTGGTGAACAACTGATCTACGGTGCCATGCAGGCCCTGGGCGCGGACTACTTCCACATCGGCGACCGCCTCGACCAGGTGATGGGGCCGGCGCTGGCGAAGGAGTTCCTCGATGAGGTGCTGGTGCTCTCCAGCCAGGCGATGCAGCAGCGCCAGCCGCTCGCGCTGATCGCGGACGATACGAGGCTGCTGCTAGTACGCCATATGCGGCGCCGGCGCGACGAATTCGATCTGTTGACCGAACATGCGGCGTACTGCCACGCGCTTGCCGAGGGCGTGCGTGATGCCCTCGCGCATGGACACGAACGCGACAAGAACGCTGCGCGCAAGCTGGCCGAGCGTGCCAAGGAATGGGAACGCCAGGCCGACTTGCTGGTGATGAGCTCGCGCGCCCGCGCCGAACGCCATCCGCGCTGGCTACCGTTCACCCGCCTGATCGAGCGTGCCGACGATGTGGCCGATTGCCTCGAGGAGTCGGCCTTCCTGTTGTCGCTGATCGCCGACGACCACCACCAGGGCTGGCGGGGTGAAGTGCGCAAGGTGATACAGCTGCTGGCCGATGAGGTACTTGCGGCCACGCAGGACCACGTGAAGGCGCTCGCCATCGCATGCACGCTCGGGGAGGAGAGTAGCGGGGAGGACCACGAGGAGTTCGTGGCTGCGTTGTGGCGGGTGCTCAATGCCGAGCGCCAGTGCGACATCCTGCTACGCGAAGCCCGGCGTGCGCTGTCGGAGCACGTCTCCGATGCGGCGACGCTGAACCTGAGCACGGAATTCGCTGTGGCACTCGAGCTTTCCACCGATGCACTGCTCGCCACCGGTTACGGCCTGCGCAAGCTTGCGTTTAGCCGCGTGGGGGGCGTATGAACCCGCGACTCGATCCCGTGCAAGCGGCGGACGAAGAGCGCGCGCTCAGGCTGATCCACTTCATCGGCGGCAGCACAGCGCTGCCCGCGGCTGCGAGCCCGGCAGCCTTGGGGTTCAAGGCCTGGAACCTCGCCCGCATGGCTGCACTGGGCCTCCCCGTGCCGCCGGCCTTCGTTCTCGGCACGGGTTGGTGCGGGCGGGTGGAGCTCGGCCCCCAGCTCTGGCAGGAGGCACTGCAGGAGCTGGAACGTTTTACCGGCCTCGGACTCGGCAATACGCGGCACCCGTTACTGCTGTCGGTGCGCTCGGGCGCACCGGTTTCCATGCCGGGGATGATGGAAACGCTGCTCAACATTGGTCTCAGCGACGCGACCCTGCCCGGCTTGGTGCGGCTCACCGGGCATCCGCGCCTCGCCTGGGATGCCTACCGCCGCCTGATTGCGAGGTTTGGCGAAGTGGTTGCCGGTATCGACGCGCATCATTTCGAGGCGGACCTCGATGCGGTGCGCGCCGATAACGACGAACTCGAACTCGATTTTTCCGCGCTGCGGGAGGTGGCGAACCGCCATCTGGCAACCTATGCACGGGAGGCCAGTGAGGCATTCCCGCAGGATGCGCAGGTGCAACTGCGCGAGGCGACCGCCGCCGTCTTCGCCTCCTGGCACAGCGACAAGGCACACGCCTATCGTGAGCTGCACGGCCTGCCGCACTCGATGGGGACGGCAGTGACGGTGCAGCGGATGGTGTTCGGCAATGCCGGCGGGATGTCAGGAGCGGGTGTGGGTTGTACCCGCAACCCGATTAGTGGCGAGCCCTCGCCCTGGGTCGACTTCCTCTTCAATGCCCAAGGTGAAGACGTTGTTAGCGGCCGGCGAAGTGCACAAGGGCACGACGAGCTGGCAGCCGTTGCGCCCAGGGTCTGGGACTCACTGCAGCGCGTTACTGCGCAACTCGAGCGGGCCTTCGGCGACATGCAGGAATTCGAATTCACCGTGCAGGATGGCCAGCTTTACCTCCTGCAGACGAGAGGCGGCAAGCGCACGCCACAGGCGACGGCGCGCATTGCGCTCGATCTCTGCGATCAAGGGCTGATCACGCAGGAAGTAGCGCTTGAAAGGACGCGGTCGCTCGATGCACAGGCGCTCGCGCTGAGCGTGGTGGCGGCCGAGGATGGCCAGATTCTCGCGCCGCTTGCCCACGCGGCCAGTGCGGCCAGCGGTGTGGTGTGTGGCGAGATCGCACTGGACGAGGCGCGAGTGCGGGAGCGCAAGGCTGCCGGCGCCACAGTGGTGCTGGTACGGCGCGATGCCGAGACGCGCGACATCGCCGCCCTCGATCTGGCCGACGGTTTGCTGACCCAGCGGGGCGCACGCACCTCGCATGCCGCTGTGGTGGCGCGCCAGCTCGGCAAGGTGTGCCTGGTCGGCTGCGAAAGCCTGGCGATCAACGAGTTGGGGCGCGTCGTGTCCATCGGCGGCCTGGATCTGAGGGAGGGCGATCCAATCACGCTCGACGGCAACGAAGGCGTTCTCTACGCCGGCACGACGCGGGTGGAGGAGCGGATTCCGCAAGAACTGCTCGACCGTCTCGATAGGCTACGCAGCTCGCACGGCTGAACTTACAACGCGCGAGCCGCCGGCGCGAATGCAGTCGGCTGGAGCGCGCGGGTTCAGGCGTCCCTTCTCGTTGCCGAGGTGTCGCATAACGACTGAACAGGCACTCGATAAAATGAGGGTAGAGAAAAGCAGTCGTCGTCGAATTGCCATGCTCTTATCAGATGCACGGGTGGTTCGATGGGATCCAATGCCTGCGACATATCGCCGAGGCCCGCGCGGAGAAACAAAAAAGGCTGCATTAGCAGCCCAAAAACACGCACCAGATTCTGTTTGATGATCAGTCTGTGCAAGGTTCATTGCAGAACGATGACAGGCTGGAGCCTTTCATCGGCTTGAAATACCGCTGTCAGAAAGCCCTGCTGAAATGGAAAGTGCTTTGTTTCGACCACTAAACAAACAGGCTGGACGAGGTAAAAGTAGCTATGGCTGACAAGTTCAGAGTGCTGTTCGTCTGCGCTAACAATGATGTTCGTTCCCTGATGGCGGAAGCGCTTCTTCGGCATACCGACGCCGAACACTTCGAAGCCTTCAGCGCCGGCATTGCGGCCGGTGAGGTGGACCCACGCACGCTCGAGTCCCTCGATCACATCGGTATCGCCACGACCGGCCTGCGTAGCAAGGCCATCGATGAGTTCGAGGGGCAACAGTTCGATTACGTGATCACTCTCTGCGACAAGTCGTCCGGGGAGGCTGAGCGGATGCCGGCCTCCGGAGAAGTGATGGTGTGGAACTTCGAGGATCCGGTTACCAGCGAACGGCATGATCCCTTTCGTCATGCCCTGCAGGAGATTCACGATCGCGTCAACATGTTCGCCACTGTGAAGACCAGGCACTGACGCGCCTATAAACCCGAAGCAGGCATTGCTGGACACTGCTCAGTAAGCTCCTTGCAGAATTAACAGGAGCATTCTTTTTATTCACGACAGACCCGGTCGCAGGGATGCGCCGATCGAACTTATGGCCATGAGTAAGTGACCTTTCTTGACCGAAATTTGGCACTCAGCCCCTCCAGAAAGGGGGAGATCGTGCATTAGTAAATCGCTTATTCCCAACCGCTCTGAAATAGACAAAAACCGCCTGAGAACACCGACCTAAAGACCTCTAAAGGTGTTGGTCACCATCATGGTGGCGAGCTATCATCAGCACCTTTGCAATGCTTCCCGGGACTCTGCTGATGAACGTCGAGATAGAAGAAGTACAGGGCGAGGCTGGCTGGGTGGTAAGACTGGACACCTGCACTGTGAATTTCCGCAGCCAGGGTGAGGCGCAAGCTTATGCCGCGCGGCTGCAAGCTCGACTCGATGCGCCTCACGCCCTACCGGCAAGCTGCAGTGAAGTGTTAACCGAGTTGTCATTATCTGGCAGCACTTCGCAAGCAACATCTGAGTTGCATCGGTAGGGGCTTATTACTTTTCTGGCTGCCACTTCAGGCGGCCTTTTTTACGCCTGCTGATTCTTCGCCAGCAACTCTGCAAGCTGAAATAATTCCACCTCAGCACTCATAAGCGCCGCGGTAGCCGCTACCTGCCATTTATGCTGTAGCACTTGAAGGTCTTCCTCCAGTCTGGCCTTGAGGCACCATTGATAATGATCATGCCAAGCGCCCAGTGCAGTCTGCACAACCTTGAGCGAAGCTGCTGCCTCCGCGGATATCGGAGAAAGCTGAGGATACGCATCGGTTGCGTAACGGGTGCGCTTGACCAGAATCCGTAGCTGGTGGCGATCGTATTGAGGGTCTGTCAGTGCGGCTTTCAATCGCTCCACCTGCTTGCGCAAGCGCTTGGCGATCTTTTTCCTGATCTGGCGTAATTCGCCATCACGCTCAGCATCACGAAAGGCTGACGGCCATTCATCCAGTCGGGAAAAGAGCTGATTGATCGTCGAGCTTTCCACGATGCTGCCATAGCTGGACTGCAGGATAGCCTTCCGGGCATTGGCCTGTTGTGTGAGCCCCTGCCGTTCAAGCTCATCGATCAACACTTCAAGATCACGCACTGGGGTAGTCAGCTTGCCAACCTCGGCAGCTGCTTCATTGAGCAGCGCTACTGCGCCGATCCGGCGTAATGGTCGCAACAGACTTCTCATGCGCCGCAGATTGATCCGCAAGTCATGCAGAGCCTCGCCATCTGTCCTGGCCTCTATGCGAGCGTGGGTATGGTAGAGCGCTGTCTCAAGCAGCAAAACCTGGGCAACGATTGCATCTACGAAAGACATCAGACCCTCCAAACGCAGACACGGACATGGAGAAATCAGATTAGCCGAGAAATCAATACCGTTTAAGCCACACCTCAAGGACAGTGGTCAGTCTACGCCAAGCGGGTCAATCAGGTTGTCACGCCCTTGCCTCCAGGAAGCTGACTCAGCGGCTGATGAGCAAAGCACAGTGATAATGGGCCTGGGTTAAGCCCGGATCCACGGACCGCTCCTGGCCGAATTGAGGCAGTCGCGACAGGCGAAAACTGACCCGATATGGATAGTCCCTCTCACTTCCCGAGACTCTCGGTACGGCTGACAGCTACCTGCCGCCCGCGCTCGAGGTCGACGCCGGCCAGGATCAACAGGCCGACAACGAAATAGCTGCCGGTGATCAGCATCGCCAGGCGGTGATCGCCGCCGGACAGCCAACTGGTCAGGCCGTAGGTCATGGGGCCGAGGATTGCCGCCAGTTTTCCCGCCAGCCCCCAGAGGCCGAAGAACTCCGCCAGGCGCGTCGGCGGCGCCAGCAGACCGACTATCGCGCGGCCGGCCGATTGGCTGGCGCCCATGCACAGACCGGCGAGGTTGGCCGCCAGCCAGAACAGCCCGGGGCCGCGCGCCACCCAGACCAGACCGACCATGCCGAGCCAGCCCAGCAGGGTCAGCGCCAGCGTGGCGCGATGGCCGAGGCGATCCTGCAGCCAACCGAACAGCACGGCGCCGATGGAGGCCGTGATATTCACCACGAAGATCAGCAGCAGCGTGTCCTGGGTGCTGAAGCCCATGACCTGATTGGCATAGATGGCAGCCAGGGTGATCACCGCCGAGATACCGGCCTGGTAGCAGACGGTGCAGGCAAGGAAGCGCAGCAGGTCGCGATAGCGGTCGGCTTCCCGCAGCGTCTGCGCGAAGCGCGCTAGCACCGCTTGCGGGATAGGCATGTCGCCGCGCCCTGGCTGCGGCTGGCTGCGTTCGCGCAGGAACAGGAAGGTCGGTACGCTGGCTACGGCGAACAAGGCCGCGGTGATCAGCATGCACACCGGCACGAACTGTGCCGCAGTCTGGCCCTGCGCCTGGGCCCAGCTGACGAAGGCCAGGCAGGCGCCCAGGCTGACCAGGCCGCCGATATAGCCGAACCCCCAGCCCCAGCCGGACACCTTGCCTAAGGCATCCGCACGGGCGAGTTCGGGCAGGAAGGCGGCGATCAGGTTCTCGCCGCTGCCGAAGCAGAAGTTGGATAGCACAATGAAAAGGATCGCGACACCGAGCTCCCCCGGCCCGGCCAGCGCGAGTCCAGAGGTAAAGGCGACGCAACCGACGGTGCTGAACAGCAGCAGGCGCTTCTTGCAAGCGAAGGCGTCGGCGTAGGCGCCGACCAGCGGCGCGGTCAGGATGATCAGGGCGTTGGAGAGGGCTATGGCGCTGGTCCAGGCCAGCGTACCCCAGGCTTCGCCCTTGGCGACCACAGCGACGAAGTAGGCGTTGAACACGGCGGTGATCACCACAGTCGTGTAGCCGGAGTTGGCGAAATCGAACATCGCCCAGGCCCAGATTTCTCGGCGTATCACTCCCGGGGCAAGGCTGGCTGGCATGGCGATCTCTCTGTAGGCGCTGCGTCCTTAAGAGCCTAGCCCTGGCCCACCCATCCTGCGAACGCTCCAGTCCATGATGGCACTCCCAGTCGCCGCCATAGGCGCATAATGGCAGCTGGCAAGGATCTACACTCAGAGTGTCCTGTCATGAGGGGCCGCCGATGTCTCGTCCGCCTCCAGAAACCCGCGCCGTTCCCCGCTCCGATGGGGACGCGGAAAAATTGCTCGAAATTGTCCAGCGCACCGTGGCCGAGTTGCGCCCGCAGGCGGCAGAAGGTTTGCAAGTCACCTTGCACAGCGTGCTGGACCGGGACCTGGGCGTAGACAGCCTGGCCCGGGTCGAGCTGTGGTCACGCATCGAACACGAATTCGGTGTGCGCTTACCGGAAAACCTGTTCGCCTCGGCGGACACCCCCGCCGATGTACTGCGCGTGCTGCACAGCAGACATGGCGCCGAGGCGCTGTGCCCGTTGCCCACCAGCGACTCCAGCGAGGCCCCGACAACAACGGGGCAGACGCCGGACGCCGCGCGGACCTTGATCGAGGTGCTGGAATGGCATGTGCGCCATCAGCCGCAACATCCCCACGTGCGCCTGCTGGGTGAAAGCGACCAGCCGGAAGACATCAGCTACGGCGCCTTGCACCAGGGCGCCCTGGCCGTCGCCGCAGGGCTGCAACGCAGTGGCTTGCTCGCCGGTCAGACCGTGGCCCTGATGCTGCCCACCGGCCGCGACTTTCTCCACGGCTTTTTCGGCATCCTGTTGGCCGGTGGCGTGCCGGTGCCCATCTACCCACCGCTGCGCCTGTCGCAGATAGAGGATCACCTGCGCCGCCAGGCCGGCATCCTGCGCAACGCCGAGGCCAAAGTGCTGATTACCGTGACGGAAGCGAAGCTGCTCGCCCAGCTGCTCCGGCCGCAGGTCCCGAGCCTGACTCGCATCGCCAGCGTGGCCGAGCTGACGGGCGAGGGGGGCGAGTGCCTCACACCGCCGCGGCAACCGGATGACATCGCCTTCCTGCAGTACACCTCGGGCAGCACTGGCCAGCCCAAGGGAGTGATGGTCAGCCACGCCAATCTGCTGGCCAATCTGCGCGCCATGGGTGGGGCTCTGAACGTGGGGCCGCAGGACGTGTTCGTCAGCTGGCTGCCCATGTATCACGACATGGGCCTGATCGGTGCCTGGCTGGGCAGCCTGTATTACGGCTACAGCTTGGTGCTGATGTCGCCGCTGGCTTTCCTGGCACGGCCGGCGCGTTGGTTATGGGCCATCGACCGCTTCCGCGGCACGTTGTCGGCGGCGCCCAACTTCGCCTACGAACTGTGCCTGAGCAAACTTGCTGACGGCGACCTCGAGGGCCTGGACCTGAGCAGTTGGCGCCTGGCCTTCAACGGTGCCGAGCCGGTCAGCCCGGATACCTTGCAGCGTTTTGCCGAACGTTTCGTTCGCTACGGGTTGGCGCCCACCGCGCTGGCGCCGGTCTATGGGTTGGCCGAGGCCACGTTGGGCGTGGCCTTTCCTCCCTTGGACCGAGGGCCGCTGATCGACCGGGTGCAGCGCGAGGCGTTCCAGGCCCGCGGCAACGCGCTGCCCGCCGAAGCGGACGCCAGCGCAACGCTGCGCTTCGTCTCAAGCGGCCGGCCGCTGCCGGGCCATCAGATTCGCATCGTCGATGGCAGCGGGGTCGAACTCCCCGAGCGCAGCGAAGGTCACCTGCAATTCAGCGGGCCGTCCACCACCAGTGGCTACTTCCGTAACCCCGAAGAGACCCACCGAGTGCTGCGCGACGGCTGGATCGACTCGCTCGACTTCGCCTACATGGCCGGCGGCGAGGTCTACCTGACCGGCCGCGCCAAGGACCTGATCATCCGTGCCGGGCGCAACATCTACCCCTACGATGTCGAAGCGGCGGTCGGCAATTTGCCCGGCCTGCGCAAAGGCTGCATCGCGGTGTTCGGCAGTCCTGACCCGGCCACCGGCACCGAGCGCCTGGTGGTGTTGGCGGAAAGCTACGAGAAGGAAGCTGTCGCGCGGCAACGCCTGCAGCAGGAGGTCAACCGTATCGTGGTCGACCTCACCGGTGTGCCGCCGGACGATATCGTCCTGGCGCCACCGCACAGCGTACTGAAGACCTCCAGCGGCAAGATTCGCCGTGCTGCCAGCCGCGAACTGTATGAGCGCGGAGAAGTGGGTCGGCCGCACCTCGCCGTGTGGCGCCAGCTACTGCGCCTGGTGCTGCAGGCCGTACGCGGGCATTTCGGCCGCAGCTGGCGGACCTGCCGCGCCGCGCTGTATGCCGCTTACATCTGGCTGCTGTTCTGGCTGGTCACACCGCTGACCTGGCTGGGCGTCGCGATCCTGCCGCGCCAGAGCTGGTGTCGCAGCTTTACCCGCGCGGCCGCACGGCTGTTCATGCGCTTGGCGGGTGTGCCGTTCAGCGTCACGGGGCTGGAGCGCCTGCCTGAGTCTGGAGTGAGCGTGCTGGCCGTAAACCATGCCAGCTACCTCGACGGCGTCATTCTCTGCGCGGCCCTGCCGCCGAAGTTCAGCTTCGTTGCCAAGCGCGAGCTGGCTGGCCAGTGGATCGCCGGCCTGTTCCTGCGCAAACTCGGCGCCCGCTTCGTCGAACGCTTCGACCTGCAGCGCAGCGCCGCAGACACCGAGCCCCTGGCCGAGGCGCTACAGGCTGGCCAGCCCCTGGTGTTCTTCCCGGAGGGGACCTTTACCCGCGAGCAAGGCTTGCGCACCTTCCACATGGGCGCCTTCGTGCTCGCCGCGCGTGCCGGCGTGCCGCTGCTGCCGGTCGCAATTCGCGGCGCGCGTATGGTGCTGCGCGCCGGTCAGTGGTTCCCGCGCCACGGTGCAATCCACGTCAACGTCTGCCCCCCGCTGTTGGCGGAGGGGCCGGGCTGGATGGAGGCAATCAAGCTGCGGGATGCAACGATAGCGGCGCTGCTAGAGCACCTGGATGAATCGGAACGGGCTCAGCGCTCTGGTTAGCGGCGACTACTTCGCTGCCGTCGTCTTTCCAGAGCAGTTTAAGAGTGGGCACGCTGGGTAATAGCTCAGTGCGGTATGAGTTGATTGCGGGGGGTAAAGCCTCGTAGGTGGTTAGCCCGACCTACGGACCTGTGAATAGCCCCGGCGTCTATAGACCTGCTCGACAGTCCGCATATGGACTCCTCCCCATTGCAAGGACTTCCACAGGTGCCTACGAAATCCGTAGCGATTCAGTGCCAGGCCGATTGCGCTTCCCAATCGCGGAACTGCTCCGCGGGGATCGGTCGGCTGATGGTGTAGCCCTGTGCGATGTCGCAACCGAGCAGTCCAAGCTGGGTCAAGGTGGCCTGATCCTCGACGCCTTCGGCGACTACCGTGAGATCCAGGTTGTGCGCGAGTTCGATGATGGAGCGCACGATTTTCGCCGAGCCAACGTTGCTGGTCATGCGGGTGACGAAGGATTGGTCGATCTTCAGCGCGTCCACCGGCAACTGCTGCAGGTAGGCCAGCGATGAATAACCGGTACCGAAGTCGTCGATGGAGAGTCGCGCGTCGAGATTCTTGAGCCGTACCAGCGTCTCCATCGCCGCTACCGGGTCTTCCATCAGGGCGCTTTCGGTCAGCTCGAACTCGATCCAGTCCGGCTGTGCACCCCAGGTGGCGAAGGAACCGTTGATCCGTTCGAGCAGCTTGGGATCGCGCAGGTCCCACGCCGAGAGATTGACCGACACCGGCCGCTCGATGCCCTCTTCATGCCAGGCGTAGCGCTGGCCCAGCGCCGTGTCCAGCACCCAGTAAGTGAGCGGCGTGATCAGCCCGGTGCTCTCGGCGAGCTTGATGAATTCGTCGGGGGCGAGCAGGCCGTGCACGGGATGCTGCCAACGCACCAGCGCTTCCGAGCCGCACACCTTGTTGGTGGCGATCTGCAGCTTCGGCTGGTAATGCAGTAGGAGTTCGTTGCGTTCGATCGCCCGCCGTAGGTCGCCCATCAGCGCCACGCGCTGGGCACATTCCTGATCCAGGCCGCCCTTGAACAGCGCATAGCCGGTGCTGGAACGCTTGGCCTGCGCCAGGGCGATGCTGCCCCGGCGGATCAACGCCTCGGGGTCGGTGCCGTGACCGGGATACAGGGCGATCCCGATGTTTGCCCGGGCATCGAGGAAAAGCCCCGAAAGCTCGATCGGATCGTAGAGCGCCACCAGTATCCGCTGTGCCAACTGCGACGCCTGCTCGGCACCGCCGCTGGGCATCAGCACCGCGAATTCGCATTCGCCGACCCGGGCAACCGCGTTCGCGGTGCCAACCGCATGCACCAGCCGGTCGGCGACTTCCTGCTGGAGCCGGTCGGCCTCGTGGTAACCGAGGATTTCATTGATCTCCCGGTTGCGCCCGACTTCCAGCTGCAGCAGGCCGAGTGGCCGCCGTTCTTGTTTGGCTGCTGCTATCGCTTCCTCCAGCAACTCGCGCAGGCGGACCCGGTTCGGTAGCCCGGTGAGGGCGTCGGAGTAAGCCATGCGCTTGATGGTGGCCTCCGCCTCGGCGGCCCTGGCGCGGGTGCGCAAGGTGCTGATGCCGAAGCCGAGGTCGTTGGCTGTGGCGACCAGCAACTCGACTTCCTTGGGGTCGAACGCCTCGGCCTCTGCGGCCATGATGACCAGCGTCCCGATCAGCTCGCCTTCGACGCGCAGGGGCAACACTATGGCCGATGCGTAGCCGCGCTCGCGCGCTTCCTCGCGCAGCGGGGCCTCGGGGTCGTTGAGGATGTCGCGCAGCACCACCGGTTGACCGCTCTCGAGCGACGCGTGGATCTTGCGAATGAAGGCCATCCCCTCCGCACTGGATCCCCAGGCGAATCCGACTGCGAGGAAGCCTTTGTCAAACCCCTCGTGGGCCACAGGGCGGTAGGGCTGGTCCTCATCCCCCTGACGGTAGCCGACCCAGGCCAGGCGGTAGCCACAATCCGCCACCAGCACCCGGCAGATTTCCTTGAGCAGGGCCGGCTCGTCCGTGGCATGAATCAGCGCGTGGTTGACCGCCACCCGCGTCGACAGGGCGCGGTTCAGGCGCTGAATCTCCTGCTCGGCCTGTCTGCGCCTGGCCTTGGTACGCATGGTTTCAATACCGAACGCCAGATCTTCGGCAGCCTCGGTGAGTAGTTCCAGCTCTTTTACGCCAAACACATCCGGCTCTGAGGCGCCGATGCCGATGGCGCCGAAGATCTCGCCTTCGACTCGCAGCGGCAGGGATAACACCGAGGCGATTCCGTGCTCGATCGACCCTTCGCGCCACGGCGCCACGTTCGGGTCGGTGCGGATGTTGCGGCTGATGCTCGGGCTGCCGGTACGGATTGCGGTGCCGGTAGGGCCGCGGCCGCGCTCGGCGTCCGCCCAGGTGAGTTTGAGCGAGTCCACATAGGCTTGTTCGAGCCCCGCATGGGCCACGGGCGTGACGGTCTTCGCCTCGTCGTGCTCGGCGCGGCCGACCCAGGCGAGGAGGTAACCGGCCTCTTCGACCACCACCCGGCAGATCTCCTGGAACAGCGCGCATTCGTCCTCGGCACGCAGCAGCGCGCGGTTGCTTCCGCTCAGGGTCCGTAGCGCCCGGTTGAGGTACTCCAACTCTTCAGTGGTGGCACATTGCGCTTGCATGGATCGCCTCTTGCTCGTGCACAACTCGCTTTGAGTATAGAACTGGCGGTCTTCCGAGATGGGCGGGCGTTACCTATTGGTTGCATTACTTTTTACTTGTCAAGCAGGGGAGTCCAGAGACGACTCGTAAGGGATGTTCTGAAAAGTCCTCCTGACTGTTGCAGAACGCGCCAAACCCGGTACAGGCCCGGACCTGGCCAACGTATCGTTGTTCTTCTGGGCGCTGCGGTGCCGGCCCTGGACATGGCGGGTGGCCGTGGCAGTCCGGCTGGCGCGAGCGGAATGTAGCGATCGCCCAGATGTTGTGGAGCGGGGCTCGATCAGCGCTTAGTAATCCCGGGCAGCACGTCCGGCTGTAAAAACTCCCGAGGCAGTTTCGCCGCCGGGAGCCGGAGAAACTCACTCAATCGGTTCGTAGGGCAAGCCAACGTAGTTTTCGGCGATGGTCTTGCGGCCGGCTTCCGAGCTGACGAAGTAGTCCAGTTCGGTCTGCTGAATGCGACGGCTGAAGGCGTCGGTGTCCGGGAAACGGTGCAGCATCGAGGTCATCCACCAGGAGAAGCGCTCGGCTTTCCAGATGCGTCTCAGGCACACCTGCGAGTAGCGTTCGAGCAGTTCGTGGCGGCCTTCGCAGTAGACATTGAGGAGGATGCGGTACAGCGTGCTGACATCGCTGGCCGCCAGGTTCAGCCCCTTGGCGCCGGTGGGCGGGACGATGTGCGCGGCGTCGCCAACGAGGAACAGATGGCCATACTGCATGGGTTCGACCACGTAGCTGCGCAGTGGCGCAACGCTCTTCTCGATGGAGGGGCCGGTGATCAGGCGTTCGGCGGTTTCCGCCGGCAGGCGGCTTTTCAGTTCGTCCCAGAAGCGTTGGTCGGACCAGTCCTCGACTTTCTCCTCGGCGCCCACCTGCACGTAGTAGCGGGTGCGGGTCGGCGAACGCATGCTGCAGAGGGCAAAGCCGCGCTGGTGGTTGGCGTAGATCAGTTCCTCGTTGACCGGCGGCGTGTCGGCCAGCACGCCCAGCCAGCCGAACGGATAGACCCGCTCGAACTCGGTGAGCACGCCCTGCGGAATCGATTTGCGCGCCACGCCGTGGAAGCCGTCGCAGCCGGCGATATGGTCGCAATCCAGGCGCACCGTCTCGCCGTTGAGGGTGAAGGTCAGGTAGGGCTTCTCGCCCTTGAGTTCGTGCAGCTGCACGTCCGGCACGCTGTAGAAAGTGGTGGCACCGCTGGCCTGGCGGGCTTCCATCAGGTCGCGGGTAACCTCGGTCTGGCCGTAGACCATTACCGTCTTGCCGCCGGTCAGCTCCTTCAGATCGATGCGTTCACAGCGACCATTGAAGGCCAGTTCGAAGCCGTCGTGCACCAAACCTTCCTGATCCATGCGCTGACTGGCACCCGCCTCACGCAGTAAATCGACCATGCCTTGTTCGAGTACACCGGCACGGATGCGGCCCAGCACGTATTCGGGGCTCTGGCGTTCGACGATGACGTTGTCGATGCCGGCGTTGTGTAGCAGTTGGCCGAGCAGAAGGCCTGACGGACCGGCGCCGATAATCGCGACTTGAGTCTTCATTGTTGTTGTCCTCGGTGATTGGCTGCTGGCGATGGGAAGGCAGTGCGGCTCTCTCCTGTATTATTTGTGGATGGCATCGCGCGTTGAAGGCAATATCCAGCAAGTTTCATGGACTTTTCGCGGGTTTTTCTGTTTGGGAAGAAGCATGCTCCAGTCGGCTGTGACCCCGGTTCCGGTGTTCAAACTCTATGGCGAAACGGCGGCCTGGCCGACGCCGGACCTGATTCATTGCGAGTCGATTGCCGAGCGCAGCCGCCTGCATGAGTGGGAAATCAAACCCCATCGCCACAGTGATCTGGTGCAGCTGCTGTATGTGCAGGCGGGTAAGGCGGTGCTGGAAGTGGAAGGGGTGGTGAACCGGGTCGAGTCACCCTCGCTTCAGGTGGTTCCCGCCCTCAGCGTGCATGGCTTCAGGTTCTCCGAGGACGTCGAAGGCCATGTGCTCAGCCTGGCCCTGCCTCTGGTCGAGCAGCTCAGCGGCCCTCTGGACAGCCAGGTGCTGATGAGTGCCGCCTGTTACCCGATCGGCGCGGAGCGTCGCTACCTGGATGCGCTGTTCGAGTCGATCAGCCGGGAGTACAGCCATCAGGAGCCGGGGCGCGATCTGATGTTGCAGTCGCTGATCAGTGTGCTGCTGGTCTGGATCAGCCGCCGCTCGCTCGCACTCGCCATGTCCGAAGCCCAGCAGCGCGACCGTGGGCGAGAGCATCTGCAGGAGTTCATCCGGCTGCTTGAACTGCAATTTCGCGAGCACCTGTCAATCGAGCGCTATGCCGCCAGCCTGGGGATCAGTGCTGCGCACCTGAATGCGCTGTGCCGGCGTCTCGGCGGGCAGTCGGCGTTGCAGATGATCAATCAGCGATTGCTGCTGGAAGCCAAGCGCTGCCTGGTCTACACCACCATGACGATCAATCAGGTGTCGGACAGCCTGGGCTTTTCCGAACCGGCCTACTTCTCCCGCTTCTTCAAGCGTGGTACTGGCCAATCACCGAAACGATTCCGCATACAGCGCTAGTGGCATGTTTGGTTAGTTCGGTTACTTAAGGACGCTCGGGATAAGTGAGTAACCGTCGTTTCCGCGAAGGCGGGACAAAAGCACGCAGTGCGTTGAACGCCCAGAGGGCGGCCTCGGAGAGGTGAACGTAGTGAATAACCCAGGAGGCTACGGCCTTTCTGGATGCCCGCCTGCGCGGGCATGACGATTCATTCAATATTTCCTTGGAATAATGAACTAACCGCTTGGGACAACTAGCTGTTGTCCGGCATCACACGCAAAGGAAATCCGGTGAACATCGATACGCGTATCAAATTCCGTCACCTCGTGTGTTTTCTCGAAGTGGCACGGCAGGGGAGTCTGGCGAGGGCGGCGGACAAGCTAGCGGTGAGCCAACCGGCGATCTCGAAGACCCTCAAGGAGCTGGAGCAGCTTCTCGCTGCCAGCCTGTTCGAGCGCAGCAAGAGTGGCGTCAGCCTGACCGAAGCCGGGATGGCTTTCCTGCGTTATGCCGGGCCCTGCGTGCAGGCGCTGCGCGATGGGGTCAACAGCCTGCGGGCGGGCGAGTACGAGTCGGGTGTGGTCAGGCTAGGGGTGCTTTCTACGGTGGAAAGTCTGCTGGTGCCGGAGGTCGTGCGCCGCCTGCACGAGCGTCACCCGGCGCTGGTCGTCAGCGTGGTGACCGGCCCTAGCGCGTATCTGCTATCGCAGTTGCGAGTGGGCGATCTCGATCTGGTAGCAGGCCGCATGACCGATAGCCCGTTGATCCAGGGACTGACTTTCGAACATCTATACAGCGAGTCCATGACCCTGGTGGTACGAGCCGGCCACCCGCTGTTGGCCGGGCCGCTCGATCGCAGCTCGCTGGAAGACTTCCCGCTGGTTCTGCCGCTTGCCGGCACCACCATTCGCAAGTTCGCCGACAGTCTGATCGTGCAGTGCGGTATCAGCCAGCCACGGCAACGCCTGGAGACTCTATCCGTGGCCCTCAGCCGGCGTTATGTCCTGTGCAGCGATGCGATTTGGATAGCCCCTTTCGATGCGGTTCGTCTGGATCTGCGCCGCGGCGAGCTGGCTGAAATCGAGCTTGGCATTCAGGAGCCGGGCGGGTCGGTGGGCATTTGCAGTAACTCCACGCTGCCGCTCTCACTCGCAGCGCACTGGTGCCTTGAGGTGCTGCGCGAGGTGGGGCAGGACTACCGAGAGGGTGTCTATCCATAACCGATTGGTTATGTCTGACCGGCATCTTTTCAGTTTTCGTCCTTCGGCTGTTGTTCGAGACTGCAGACCCAGCCTGTTGCTCAGGCCACTCGATAAATCAAGCAGGAGGAAACCGACATGTCTGATGCGGACAACAGCCGCTTCGTCATTCGTGACCGAAACTGGCATCCCAAAGCCCTCACGCCCGACTACAAGACCTCGGTCGCGCGTTCGCAGCGCCAGGCGCTGGTGAGCATTTCTCAGTCGGTTTCCGAAACCAGCGGCCCGGACTTCTCGCACCTGAAGATGGGCAAGTTCGACAACGATCTACTGCTGAACTTCAACAATGGCGGCCTGCCAGTGGGCGAGCGGATCATCGTCTCCGGCCGTGTCTGCGACCAGTACGGCAAACCGGTGCCGCACACCTTGGTGGAAATGTGGCAGGCCAACGCTGGCGGCCGCTACCGGCACAAGAACGACCGCTACCTGGCGCCGCTGGACCCGAACTTCGGTGGCGTCGGCCGTGCCCTGACCGACAGTGAGGGCTACTACAGTTTCCGCACCATCAAGCCCGGCCCTTATCCGTGGCGCAACGGCCCGAACGACTGGCGTCCGGCGCATATCCACTTCTCCATCAGTGGCCCGTCGATCTCTACCCGTCTGATCACCCAACTGTATTTCGAAGGCGATCCGCTGATCCCCATGTGCCCGATCGTCAAGTCGATCGCCAACCCGGATGCGGTGCAGAGCCTGATCGCCAAGCTCGACATGAGCATGGCCAATCCGATGGATTGCCTGGCCTACCGCTTCGACATCGTCCTGCGCGGCCAGCGCAAGACTCACTTCGAAAACTGCTAAGGAGATACGCGCATGCCTATCGAACTGCTGCCGGAAACCCCTTCGCAAACCGCCGGCCCCTACGTCCATATCGGCCTGGCCCTGGCGGCCGCCGGCAACCCGACCCGCGACCAGGAAATCTGGAACGAAATGGCCAAACCGGGCGCGCCCGGTGAACACATCATCCTGATCGGCAAAGTCTACGACGGTAACGGCCATCTGGTGCGCGACTCCTTCTTGGAGTTCTGGCAGGCCAACCATGAGGGCGTCTATGACAGTACCTTCGATCTGGAGAAACCCTTCAACAGCTTCGGCCGCACCGCGACCACTTTCGATGCCGGTGAGTGGACGCTGAAAACCGTCAAACCGGGCGTGCTGAAGAATGCCTCCGGGGTGCCGATGGCGCCGCATATCAACGTTTCGCTGTTCGCCCGCGGCATCAACATTCACCTGCAAACCCGTCTGTACTTCGACGACGAGTCCGAGGCCAATGCCAAGTGCCCGGTGCTCAACCTGATCGAGCAGCCGCAGCGCCGGGAAACCTTGGTAGCCAACCGCTGCGAAGTGGACGGCAAGGCGGCCTACCGCTTCGATATCCGCATCCAGGGAGAAGGGGAAACGGTTTTCTTTGACTTCTAAGCCACGGGAACCCGACTGGGATCAACTCGTCGAACCGGTCGCCGACCGGGTTCGGCGGCATTTCTCTGCTGTGCTGGAGGCCCGTGGCTACCGGGCCGATGGCGCGAAGCAGGTCGCCAGCGAGCATCTCGGCCTCTGGCTGGGCGAGCACCTCAGAATTAACAGCCAGTCTAGTGTGCTGTCTCCGAATAAAGCGCACTCTCTCGTAGGTGCTCGAGCTACACCTATTGGCCTTGTAGCAGACCGCTTGCAGCCCGTACCCGCATGTAGGAGCGATGCTCGCGATGCTTTTCCTCCGCAGGATCGCGAGGCGGCAGCCGTGCCTTACGGCTTGTCGCATTCCCTACATCCCTGTGGGTCACAAGCTCCTACGAGAACAACCCTGTGTAGGGGGATAACGCTCTTTTATCCACCATCGAAGCAGCCAAGAGGCCCTATGGCGGGGAGCCGGGCAGCGCCCCTTGTAGGGGATTGGTATGTGGAGTACTGTATAGAAATACAGTAATTCTTGGGGTTTGTTGTTATGCCCAGTGCCGTGACCGCTGGCGTCTCCAGTGCACTGCTTGGGTGGCGATGATGGGCACCGTCGTTGCCCTTGATACGCTGCTGGACGAGCGTCGGGTCTGGAAGGGCCAGCCGACGGCGCGGCCGCCGAGCGCTCAGCCGACCGGCCATGCTGCGCTGGATGCGGCGCTTCCGGCGGGCGGTTGGCCCGATTCTGCGCTCAGCGAGATTTTGCTTCCGGCAGATGGCATCCGTGAGTTGCGGCTGCTGTGGCCGACCTTGGCGCGGCTGAGCGGCGCTGCGCAGCGGATCGTCCTGGTGGCGCCGCCCTATGTTCCCTATCCGCAGGCCTGGCAGGCCGCCGGCGTGGACCTGCGCTGGCTTGCGGTGATCGAGGCGAGCCAGCGCGATGCCCTGTGGGCGGCCGAGCAATGCCTGCGCTCGGGCAGCTGCGGCGCGGTGCTGTGCTGGCCGCAGCAGGCGGACGATCGCGCCTTGCGCCGGCTCCAGGTCGCCGCCGAGACCGGCCAAACCCTGGCCTTTGCCTACCGGCCCCACGCGGCGGCGCTCAATCCTTCTCCGGCGGCGCTGCGCATCGCCATCGATGCCCGCCCGGCGCAGCTGCGGGTGCTCAAGTGTCGTGGCGGCCTGCCGCCCACGGCGCCGATCCCTTTCGCCGTGGGGCAATGAGATCGCCATGCGCTGGGCTTGTATATTACTGCCGCAATTGGCACTGGATGCTGTCCTTCGCGGTCGCGCTAATCCCGCGGAGCCATTGGCCCTGCTTGCCGGTACTCCACAGCGTCGCGTGCTGCAGGCCCTCAATCAGTCCGCTCGCGCGCTCGGCCTGCGCCCCGGCCAGTCGCTGACCGCCGCGCACGCGCTGACCCGCGATTTCGCCATGGTCGAGTACGACCCAGCGGAGATCGAGCGCTGGCAGCGCTTCCTGGCGGCTTGGGCCTACCGCTTCAGCTCGCAGGTCAGCCTGCAGTACCCGCGTGCCTTGCTGCTGGAGATCGAATCCAGCATGGGGCTGTTCGGGCCCTGGCCGCGGTTCGAGGCACGCCTGCGCGAAGAGCTGACCACCCTGGGTTTCCGCCATCGCATCGTGGTCGCGCCCAACCCGGCGGCGGCACGAGTGCTGGCCAACGCCCATGACGGCTTGGCGATTCCGACGCTGGATGCGTTGCGCCAAGCCCTGGGGCAGATGCCGGTCGAGCGCATCGGCCTCTCCCGTGAAGTCGCCACTGCCTTCGGGCGCATGGGCCTGCGCACCTTGCGGCAGGTGCTGGCCTTGCCGCGCGATACCGTCGCGCGGCGCTTCCCGGCCGAGGTGCTGCGGCACCTGGATACCTTACTGGGCGAACGGCCGCTGGCGCTGGACTGCTACCTGCCGCCGGACGAATTCGACGTGCGCATCGAACTGAATTTCGAGGTCGAATCGAACCAGGCGCTGTTGTTTCCGCTCAAGCGTCTGATTGCCGACCTGGCCGCGTTCCTGGGCGGCCGCGACACTGGTGTACAGCGCTTCGTCCTGCACTTGGAACACCGGGATGGCGAGGACACCCTGGTCTCGGTCGGGCTGCTGAGTGCCGAACGGGAAGCCAGCATGCTGTTCGAGCTGGCACGCGGACGGCTGGAACAAGTGCAAGTTCCTGCGCCGGTGCGCGCGGTCCGCCTGGTGGCGCGCGATCTGCCGGCATTTGTCCCCGAGCACCGCGAGCTGTTCGACGAACGCCCGCAGCAATCCCTGCCCTGGGAGCAGTTGCGCGAGCGGCTGCGCGCACGCCTCGGTGACGAGGCGGTGCATGGGCTACGCGCGCATGCCGATCACCGCCCCGAACGCACCTGGCAAGCGGACAGCGACACCAAGGTGAGCCAGGCACCGCCCGGTCTGCTGCGCCCCGGCTGGCTGCTGCGCAAGCCCATTCCCCTGCGCGAGGCCGCGCCGCGGATCCTCGCCGGCCCCGAGCGCCTGGAGTCGGGTTGGTGGGACGGCGGCGACGTGCGCCGCGACTATTACCTGATCGAGACCCGCAGCGGCCAGCAGGCCTGGGTCTACCGGCCCATCGGCGAGTCGGGGCCCTTGCTGCTGCACGGGTGGTTCGCATGAGAGTCTGTTCATGATCGCGCGAGCTAGAGCCAGACAAGGCGAAATCGGGCGAAGAAGCGGAGTTTACGAGCTGTAAATGAGCATTCTGAGCCTGATTTCAACGCAGTATGGCCGACGCGCAGCAGATCATGGACAGACTCTGAGCGCCGACTATGCCGAGTTGCACTGCCTGTCGAACTTCAGCTTCCAGCGCGGGGCCTCCAGCGCCAAGGAGCTGTTCGAGCGCGCCAAGCGCCATGGCTATCAGGCCCTGGCGATCACCGACGAGTGCAGCCTAGCCGGCATCGTGCGTGCCTGGCAGGCATCGAAAGAGACCGGTCTGCCGCTGATCGTCGGCAGCGAGGTGCGCATCCAGGCGGGTCCCAAACTCGTTCTGCTGGCGGAGAACCTGAGCGGTTACCAGGCGCTGTGCCGGTTGATCACCCAGGCCAGACGCCGAGCCAAAAAAGGCGAATACCGGTTGCTGCGCGAGGACTTTGCCGAGCCGTTGTCCGGGCTGTTCGCCCTCTGGCTGCCGGATAGTCCAAACGACGAAGGGGAGGGGCGTTGGTTGCGCACGCTCTTTCCCGCCCGGCTGTGGCTAGCGGTCGAACTGCACCGGGGGCCGGACGATGCACAGCGTCTGGCCCGGCTGCAGGCATTGGCTGCCGCCCTGGAAATTCCGGCGGTCGCCACCGGCGACGTGCACATGCACGCCCGCGGCCGTCGCGCCCTGCAGGACACAATGACCTCCATCCGCCACCACTGCACTGTGGCCGAGGCCGGGTATCGCCTGTTCGCCAACGGTGAACGTCACCTGCGCAGCCGAGAGCTTCTGGCCGAGCTCTATCCGCCTGAGCTGCTGGCCGAGTCGCTGCATATCGCGCAGCGCTGCACCTTCGACCTGGGTCAGCTGCGCTACCAGTACCCGCACGAACTGGTGCCTGAGGGGCATACCCCTACGTCCTGGCTGCGCGAACTGACCGAACAGGGCATGCGTTGGCGCTGGCCGCAAGGAATTGCGCAGAAGGCGCGAGATCTTGTCGAGCGCGAGCTGACGCTGATCGCCGAGCTGCGCTACGAGAGTTACTTCCTCACGGTGCACGACATCGTCCGCTTCGCCCGCAGCCGGCACATCCTCTGTCAGGGACGAGGCTCGGCCGCCAACTCGGCGGTGTGCTACGCGCTGGGCATCACCGAGATCGATCCTGCGCGGATGAACATGCTGTTCGAGCGTTTCCTCTCCAAGGAGCGCAACGAGCCACCCGACATCGATGTGGACTTCGAGCATGAACGCCGCGAAGAGGTGCTGCAGTACGTGTTCCAGCGCTACGGCCGGAGCCGGGCAGCGCTCACCGCCGTGGCCAGCACCTACCATGGCGCCGGCGCAGTGCGCGACGTTGCCAAGGCCCTCGGCCTGCCGCCGGACCAGGTCAACGCGCTGGCCGACTGCTGCGGTCATTGGAGCGACCGCCCACCCTCGGCCGAGCGCCTGCTCGAATGCGGCTTCGACCCGGACAGCCCGGTGCTGCGGCGGGTGCTGACGCTCACCGGCGAACTCATTGGTTTCCCTCGCCATCTGTCACAGCACCCCGGCGGTTTCGTCATCTCCGAACAGCCGCTAGAGACGCTGGTGCCGGTGGAGAACGCCGCCATGGCCGAGCGCACCATCATCCAGTGGGACAAGGACGACCTGGACCTGGTCGGCCTGCTCAAGGTCGATATCCTCGCGCTAGGGATGCTCAGCGCCTTGCGCCGCACCTTCGACCTGCTGCGCCGCTACCGCGGCCGCGACCTGACGCTGGCGACCATCCCGGCGGAGGACGCGAAAACCTACGAGATGATCGGCCGCGCCGACACCGTCGGCGTGTTCCAAATCGAATCGCGCGCGCAGATGGCGATGCTGCCGCGGCTCAAGCCCAAGAACTTCTACGACCTGGTCATCGAGGTGGCTATCGTTCGCCCTGGCCCGATCCAGGGTGACATGGTTCATCCCTACTTGCGGCGGCGTAACGGCGAGGAGCCGGTGACCTATCCGTCGGAGGCCTTGCGCAAGGTCTTCGAGCGGACCCTGGGCGTACCGCTGTTTCAGGAACAGGTGATGGAACTGGCCATCGTCGCCGCCGGCTATACGCCGGGCGAGGCCGACCAGCTGCGCCGCTCGATGGCCGCCTGGAAACGTCACGGCGGTTTGCAGCCGCATCAGGAACGCCTGACCCGCGGCATGCTCGAACGCGGCTACACGGCCGATTTCGCCGCCCGCATCTTCGAGCAGATCAAGGGCTTCGGCAGCTACGGTTTCCCCGAATCCCACGCGGCCAGCTTCGCCCTGCTGACCTACGCCAGCTGCTGGCTGAAATGCCACGAGCCGGCCGCCTATGCCTGCGCCCTGATCAACAGCTGGCCTATGGGCTTCTACAGCCCCGACCAGATCCTGCAAGACGCTCGCCGGCATCGCATCGAGATCCGCCCGGTGGACGTGCGCTACAGCGATTGGGACTGCACGCTGGAGGCGGGCAGGGCAGAGCAGCCCGCCATCCGACTGGGCCTGAGGATGGTGCGTGGCTTGCGCGAGGACGATGCCCGGCGTATCGAGGCGGCCAGGCAGGTTCGTCCCTTTACAGCAGTTACCGACCTTAGCGATTGCGCCAGGCTGGATGCTCGGGCGCGCAGTTTGTTGGCCGATGCCGGCGCCCTGCGCGGCCTGGCCGGACACCGGCACCGGGCCCGTTGGGCAGTGGCCGCCGTTGCGGTTCAGCCTCCATTATTTGCCGATCTGCCTGCGCAAGAAGAGGTTCAAGTGGCCCTGCCGCTCCCCACGGTCGGCGAAGATCTGTACGCCGACTACGCGACGCTAGGCACGACCCTGGGCCCGCACCCGCTGTCACTGCTGCGCCGCCAGCTCAGCGCCAGGCGCTGCCGCAATTCACGGGAGCTGGCCGGCATCGAGCATGGACGAAACGTCAGCGTCGCAGGCCTGGTGACGGGGCGGCAGCGACCGCAGACCGCCAGCGGCGTGACCTTCGTAACGCTGGAAGACGAGCACGGAATGATCAATGTCGTGGTCTGGCACGATTTGGCTGAGCGCCAGCGGCGGGAGCTGGTCGAATCGCAACTGCTGCAGGTGGATGGGCGCCTGGAAGCGGTAGACGGCGTGCGGCATGTGATCGCCCGGCGGCTGTGCGATCTCTCGCCGCTGCTGACCGGGCTAGATGTGCGGAGCCGAGATTTTCGGTGAGCTCGGCGGGAGTTGCTTACTTCTGTTTTCGGCCAGGAGTGGAAGTTGGCAGGACACCCTATGCTGTAGTAGCGTTTTGCCCACGGCTTCTGCAAAACCATCGAATGCGGCAGGGCTTAAGCATCGTGCATAACTCCCTTACACCGTCACTGAGCCGCTGTAACACCCTTTCTAGATAGGAAAAGCGATGAGGACAAGGAATGTTATCCACCACGCCTGTGAAAGCGTTATCACACCATTTGGTGCCTATTTATAGTTAGGGATATCCGCATGAAGACATTCCTTACATTCTTGATTATTGCAATATCAATATCTGCCCACGCTGAAGGCTGGGGTGCTTTTAGCGGTTACAACGAATCAAAAGAGCTAATCACCTTAGCGCCGGATTACAGCGACGACCAATCTCGCATTCAAAATATTTCAGACATACATTCGTGGGTATATGTTGGCACAGACAAATCTCAGTATGCTATTGAAATGAGGGATCTTTGCCACCAACACAAGGAATCCAAACAAAACGAACCAGATATTTGGTGCGATGGAAACAAGGACTCGCCATTACACGGCGCAACTTACAGATGGATTAAAACAATTGAAGGTCCAAGTAATGTAGATTACAGCGATAAAAAATATATCAATGCATTTCCGGCTGTAACTCACGCACCCCAACTCGCATGATTTATGAATATTAAACTCCCTAACAAACGGTTCAAGCCGTTCGCTTCGCTCACTGGGACCGCGTGCCGCGGCCCCTTAACCTAAACGTTAGATTACATTTGCTTTAGAGTTACTGCTCGCAGCGCTCGGCATAGTTCAGCGTAGTTTTGGCTTTGTGGTTACTTCAGGTTCAGCGCTCTTTTGGCCTTCCATGCGTTTCCGCCATTTTTCGGCATCGCGGCCAGTTGAACTTTGAAAGCCAGGCTGGCCAAAAAATAACGTAAGCCGCGGGTTTGTTGGGGTTGCTCGGGGAGCATCAAATTTATAGATTAACCGTTTGAAATGTGTCGCTACCGTGGTCTGCAAAGGCCTGTACGCTGCACGTTCTAACAAGTCGTTCAACGCCGACGATTCACCCTACGGCTGAATCGCGGCTTTAACTCCAACGTTAGGCGGCAAAGAGCCGGCTTTCTTACTGTCTTAGCTGAGGATGGCTCTTGACTTTGGTGGCGTATTGAACAGGGCCCGAAATCTTGCTTATACGGTCTATCAATCTATTGTTAATAGCTGTAGCAGAGGGCCGACTCAGCAAGAAAAGGTGAAATCGAACGCCTTTCATTTCCCGCTGGGAGCTGATCGACTAGTACACACCATCCAAACGGCAGGAGGACACAACCATGCCAAAGTTCATCGATGCCCATCCCATGCAGCCATTAACAGCGGACGAGCTAAACAAACTACAGAATTCGCCACCGGACGAGTTCGGGGTCACGCACCATGACATCCTGTTCAGCGAGAAGGACAACAAGATCTATTGTGTGCTGGACGCCCCGAACGCCGAAGCGATCCACAAGCATCATGCGAAGGCCGGCATCAAGTGTGAATGGGTACATGAAGTGAAGTCGACCCGCGGGTGACGGATAGCCCATAGTCGGCGCCCGCGTAGATAGCACCGGGATTTAAAACAAAAACCTAGGGATACGTTCTCGTTCTGGCTGAGCAGGGGCTGGGGGAGCGTCCCTACCCCACCAGCCTCAGCGCTCCCGGGGAGGGGGCTATAGGCGCCATGTTTCCGGCCAGGATGCGCCCCCGCCTAACAAGGCCATCCAGGCGACGCCGCACAAAGCTGCGGCGCGCCTGATGGCACGGGCGTTAGGCGGCAAAGCAAAGCCCGGTAAAACATGGAAGTTATGCGCTCAAATAACACATTACGTCTTCCGCCTGGTGTTCCGCGGCGGCAGGGCGAATCCAACCCGCACCCTTTGCATGGCTCTCGCCACAATACCGCGTGCACCCGCTACAGTCTGACATACCGCACGCGTCAGTCTCGGGCGCATTATTTTTCTGGTTATGTACAAATCTCCGAGTGCCTTGCCATGCTGGAAAAATTTGAACGCTATCCACTCATGTTCGGCCAAACGCCGATTGAGAAACTGAATCGCCTATCGGCGTGCCTCGGTGGCCAGATCGAGATCTATGCCAAACGAGAGGATTGCAACTCTGGACTGGCGTTTGGCGGCAACAAGATCCGCAAGCTGGAATACATCGTTCCCGATGCCATTGCCTCGCATGCAGACACGCTGGTAACCATCGGTGGCGTCCAGTCAAACCACACGCGCCAAGTTGCGGCTGTCGCTGCCAAACTCGGCATGAGGTGCCGTCTCGTTCAAGAAAGCTGGGTGCCATTCCAGGATGCGGTCTACGACCGGGTGGGGAATATCCTGTTGAGCCGCGTGATGGGAGCGGAGATTGAATTCGTCGACGAAGGTTTCGATATCGGTATCCGTGAGAGCTGGGAGCGGGCGCTAGAAGACGTTAAGGCGAAAGGAGGAAAACCGTATGCCATTCCCGCCGGTGCGTCCGTGCACAAATATGGCGGTCTCGGCTATGTCGGCTTCGCCGAAGAAGTACGCGAGCAAGAGGCTAAGATGGGGATCAAATTTGATTACATTATCGTCTGCACTGTGACCGGTTCCACGCATGCGGGCATGCTGGTGGGATTCGCCAAGGATGGTCGTGCTCGCAATGTGATTGGTATCGACGCCTCCGCCACACCTGAACAAACCAGGACTCAAGTGTTGGCAATCGCTCAGCATACGGCCAATCTTGTTGGGCTTAGCCAGGAAATCACAGCTGACGATGTGATCCTAAGGGAAGAATACGCCTATCCGGCCTATGGCATTCCATCAGAAGAGACCAATGAAGCCATTCGGTTGTGCGCTCGCATGGAAGGCATGATGACGGACCCGGTCTATGAGGGGAAATCCATGCAAGGCCTCATTGATCTCGTCCGCAAGGGTTTTTTCCCAGATGGGTCGAAGGTTCTCTATGCACATCTTGGTGGTGTACCAGCGATTAACGCGTATAGCTATATCTATCGAAACGGCTGACTTTTGTACATCGTCGTAAGCTGCGATTGAGGAGTTAAACCACTGAGGAGCAACAGTCACGGAAATGAAAAATTCCGGCTATGAAAAAATCTAACATGGTCTTGGAGGGCGACTTCGTTAAGCGCTGGCGCGCTTTCCTCAGCGCCTCAAGAGTTGCATTAGTTGCAAATTGGCCTAGGAGAAAGGCATGAAGATTACTGTAGAAACCGTCGTTAAGTCAGATATCGATTCAACGTGGGCAGCTTGGAATAGCCCAGAGGATATCAACAGTTGGAATGCCGCCTCTGATGATTGGCATACAACGAAAAGTAGTGTTGACTTACGAGTTGGTGGTAAGTTCTGCTATCGAATGGAAGCCAAAGATGGAAGTATGGGATTCGATTTCGAAGGTGCTTATTCAAATATAATTGATAATAAACTCATCGAATATACCCTTGGAGATGATAGACATGTTTCTATCGACTTTAAAGAAGTCGAAGATGGTGTAAAAGTTACAGAAACGTTTGAAGCTGAAGATGAAAACAATACTGAGCTACAACGACAGGGATGGCAAAGTATACTAAATAACTTTGCAAATCATGTCGAGTCAAAAGCTAAACGGTAAAAAAATCAGCAACTAACAAACGCGTCAATTTGGACTGGTTTTCCGCTGCCGCTCCAAACCAGTCCATTACGCGGGCGTTAGGTCATATGGAACAAGCCACTATGCTCGCCCTTTCAGTCGTTACTCCCAGCGGGAGTAATATTGCAGCCGGGAGAAAGACTATAGAGGTTCGCTCATGGAAGCCGGAGCAATTACCACTACGCAATCTGCTTATCATCGAAAACAATCGTTTTTTGAACCATGAACTTCTCTTCGATCCACATGGAAAAGCGGTTGCTTTGGTTGATGTAGAGGAAATCCACGAATGGCAGCCTAATCAGGTCGAGGCGGCCTGCTCAAGCGGTTGGCAACCTGGGTATTGGGCGTGGAAGCTCACAAACGTCCGATCGGTTACAGCCAAAGTGGATGTCCCTGCGAAGCTTGGAATTTATGAGGTAGATCTTGACGAGGCCTTATTATCCGGTGCCACGACCTAACATGCGTATATGGACTCTCCCCACAACGTAGTGAGTAAAGCTCTTCCAACTCTGTCGTCAGCGCGGTTGCATTCGTCTATCCGGCCTGTGCTGGGCGTTATCGCCCTGGCCACGCTGTAGTTCGCGCAACGGGCGCCATGTCGCCTATCACCGCACCGGGCCGTTCCGCTCTGCCGTGGCAGGAAAGTCTAGTCACCGCCGGGTTTGTCAGCGTTGGCCTCGCTATAATTGCTGCTACCGTTCTCGTCCTGTGGGGTTTGAAAGGTAAGGCCAGTGCGTGAGCGGCTAACAACCCATACAAGGCGTGACGTTTTTGGCATGCGCCAAAACACGGCCTTAATTCCAACGTTAGGCAACACTGACGACTGGCCCCGGCGCCTAAGGCGAACATTCAGGAGTCGTGAGATGACGATCCATCTTGATCATTTCATAGTTTCGGCACGAAACAAGGCTGCTTCTGGAATGCTCTTGGCGAAGCTTCTCGGTGTTCCATGCGGGTAGGCGCAGGCAGGTCCATTCTTCGCCGTGTACATCAATGAGGGGCTGACCTTGGACTTCTTCGAGACAGACGAGGCTTTTCCCGTCGAACACTACTGCTTTCGAGTTGGAGACGACGAGTTCAACTCCATTCTGGATCGCATCAAGGCGGCTGGGATCAAGTACCGTAGCGCCGTTCGCGGGCCCGAGGACATGCAGATCAGCACCCAGTTTGGAGGCCGCGGCATCTACTGGAACGAGCCTGAAGGGCATCAGTGGGAAATGTTGACGGTCAGTTATGCCAGGCCGCCCAAGTAGCTCAGGTTTGGCTTGGCTGTGTCGCCCAACAACAGGTTAAGCGTGTCTTTATGTCTACAGCGGGTGTAAACATCCGGATAGGAGGCAAACATGGACAAGCATCAAATCCCGACGGTTAGCTTGGGCATCTCACGACGAATCTTCTTGTACAGGAGTGCAATGATACTTGGGAGCGGACTTCTGGCCGGCTCTGCTTTTGCCGCCAAGCAAGGCTGTCGGCCCACCGAGTCCGATATCCTCGGCCCGTTCTATCGGTTCGACGCGCCATTTCACGCCCGGCTGGCAAGTCCTGATGAGCCCGGTGACAGGCTTGTTCTGACCGGCACAGTGTTTAGTTCAGACTGCCGTACACCCCTCCCGGGGGCATTGATCGAGGTGTGGCAAGCGAATCACGCTGGCTTGTACGACACCAACAAGCCAGGCAACTTCACCGAGGCCAGTACCTTCCACTTGCGGGGGAAACTGTATACGAATGAAAAGGGGCAATACGAGATTGAGACGATTATGCCGGGCCGATACCCGGTCCCGCCAAATCTGCTGGGACTTGAGAAATATGCGGGGCTGACGCGACCTGCGCATATTCACTTTCGGGTCATGGAGTCGTTGCACGTTCCGGTTACGACGCAGCTCTATTTCAAGGGCGACCCCTTCATTGCCAACGATCCTTGGGCCGGTCACAAGCCATCGTTGGCCATTGATTTAAAACAGGACGGCAAGCTACGCCGCGGTATTTTTGACGTCGTACTCGCCAGGGGCTTTTAGAAGGCACGCCTAACAGACGGTTGCAACCGACGCATTTGCCTCCGTTTTGCTTCGGCAAGTACGCGGCTAACTGAACGTAACTAAAGAGGTCGGAGTGATTTATTTTTTGATCGTTCCCACGCTCCAGCGTGGGAACGCAGCTAAAGACGCTCCGCATCTGCTCTACATGCCGGACGCAGAATGTCTTGCCAGGCTTCCCGCGCAGCCTTGTAGGGCGGGTGAAACCCGCGCGGTAAAAACTAATGACTGGCTGAGATTGCTGTGTTGTTTTTATTTGGCGGGTTTCACCCGCCCTACAAACTAAAAAGGTCGCTAGATACGTCCATGACCGAGTATCTCGCCGACGAACCCGGGCCACGCGGAGTGGTCCAACCCGATGATGGGATCACCCCGCACGGGCTTAAATCTTAAGCCCCGGGGAGCGAATAGCAGTTGCGCCTGAAGCGGGGTGCGACCCGGGAAATGGCGTATCCAACGGTGCGAACCCAGTCACGCGCTACCGAATGAACGGGAGAGAGTGATGAGCAGCGAAGTGCAGGTTGTAGATATTCAACTAGGCGACGGCAAAGAAGTGGTCAAAGGCGCCTTAATCACCACCCATTACAACGGCTACCTGGAGGACGGAACCACGTTCGACTCCTCCTATGATCGCGGCAAGCCTTTCCAGTGCGTCATCGGAACCGGACGCGTGATCAAAGGCTGGGATCAGGGGTTGATGGGCATGAAAGTCGGCGGCAAGCGCAAACTTTTTGTGCCGGCCCACCTCGCCTACGGCGAAAGTCAGTTCGGCCCTTACATCAAGCCGAACTCAAACCTGATTTTCGAGATCGAATTGCTGGAAGTGCTGACGCGGGAGGATTGATGGCCGTCTGAATAGCCTCCGCTTTCTTAGATGTTTTGAGGGTTCCCACGCTCCTGCGTGGGAACCCTCAAGTAATGTCTTTCCCGTCCAACTCTGCTCCCCGTCCTATTGCCCTTCCTATCTACTCTGCCTATCCTGCGCCGGTCACGGTCAATCCCGTGGCCGGGTTTGACAGCCCGTTCAGTTAGGCGCGATTGCGCCAGCAGGTGCATGCGAAAACGGCGGACGTTTTTGCAGGCACTGGTACGCATGCAGTTTTGACTGCAACGCTTTATGGCGGATCGCGTGGGGAGACCCTCGTGGTCTGCCGGTACCTAACTGCCGGTCTGTCAACCCCGCGCGGTCCGCCACCCTTTGAATGACAGCAAAGGCTGGTGACTCCAAGGACTTCAGTTAGGAGCGACACCATGCATGAAGCATTTACCCCTCTCATTTTTCACCGCTACAACCGCCCCTTGCGCGGGCTGATGATCGACAACCAACCCTGGTTCGCCGCTCGCGATTTCGGCCTGCTGATGGGCCATCGCCACCCGGAACGAATCTGCCGGCTGGCGGACGACGACCAGATCAGAACCGTGCGTTTCGCCCAGGCGGGCGGTGGTGAGGAAATGGTCGAAGTGATCAGCGAATCCGCTGCCTACCGGGCGCTCTGCCGGTTCACTCATCCCGAAAACCGCAACCTGCGCCGCTGGCTGACCCATGAGGTGATTCCTACCCTGCGTGATGCACGCAACCCCGATATCCAGGCGCCACGGCGCACGTTGATGAACTGGGGTACGCAGCGGGTCAGCCTGCTGGAATGGCAGGGCAAGTTGTGGATTCCGTTGAATGAGCTGCCCGACTTCAGCCAGATCGACGCTGACCGCCAGCAGTCGGCGCGGCTCGGTTTGCTGCAGCGTTGGTTGCGTTGAATGTAGGTTGGTGCTGAGCGCCAGCGATGCCCAACAACCGGCCGTAAGGCCGGGCTGTTAATCGTGAGAGCATGCATAGGGGAGTCGCCGGGCGACTCCTTGTTGGGCATCACTTCGTTCAGCGCCAACCTTGTATGTTGTTTTCCGTCAACCGGGTTAGCCTTTCAGGCCCTGCGCTTGACGCAGAGAAGCAGTTACTGGGGAGGCCGTTCCAACCTGGAGGTGAGTTCACACTCAACCTCGTCCGTAGATTGGCCCCCCGCCTCATTGCCCACCGCGTGGAGTATCCGGAAGCCAGCTCATTGAGGTGGACTTCGCATCACAAGGTTGCAGCGGCAAGAAGTGCGAGGTCGGGGAACCGGTAGCTATTGTTGCTCAAATGCCGGGCGAGATGAAAACAATGAGCGTATTTGTCGGTGTGGATGTGGGTGCCAAGACAGTTGTCTTGGCATGGCGAAAGGGTGGTCGCACGCGGGGCAAGCTGGACATCCAGCAAACGCCCGAGGGGCACGCCCAGGCGGTGGAGCGGATTAAAGCGCTAGAAGCCGTCCAAGTCGTGATGGAGGCCACCGGCGTTTACTACTTGGACTTGGCCGTTGCCTTGAGCAAGGCCGGGATCGTCGTATCTGTCATCAACCCCAAAAGCTTCCACCACTTTGCCCAACTCAAGTTGGCGCAAAGCAAGACCGACCCGCTAGACGCGGCCCTCCTGGCCGAGTACGCCGAGCGGATGACGCCAGCCCCTTGGACTGCGCCGGATACCCTCCGTATGGCGCTGCGTGACATCGGCCGACAAATCAATCGGCTGACCGCGACCCGTACACAAGCCAAGAACCGCCTGCACGCCTTGCGCTCCAAACGTGACACGCTGGCGCTGCTGATTGAAGACGAAGTTGAAGCGGTCGAGAGGCTGGATCAGCGCATCGAGCGACTCAGCAACGCTGCACAGCGCCTGATTGCCGAGGACGCCGTGTTGAACAGTCAGTTTCAGCATCTGCTGGCAGCCAAAGGTGTTGGCGTTGCCAGTGCTATTGCGTTACTGGCTGAACTCAGTGTCCTGCCCCAGCATCTGAAGGCGCCGCAAGTCAGTCGCTATGCCGGGCTAGATATCCGCCTGTGCCAATCGGGCAGTAGCGTCAATAAGGCTTCACGGCTGAGCAAGGCGGGTAATGCCTATCTACGAAGCGCCCTCTACATGCCGGCACTGAGCGCGGTACGACATGACCCAAACGCCAAGGCCTTCTACCTGTCCCTACAACGCCGTGGCAAAAAGAAAATACAGGCCGTATGCGCCGTCATGCGCAAGTACCTGACCGGGCTTTGGGCTTGCATCCAACTGGGCGAACCCTTCGACTCCAGCAAGCTATTCAGCAAAATCCATCTGGCTGAAGCTTGACGTCCAACAGAGTATCTACGGGTTGCGCTTAAATACCGCCGAGGCAGAGGTATTTGATTTCCAGGTAATCCTCGATGCCGTACTTGGAACCCTCGCGGCCCAGGCCCGAGGCCTTGATGCCGCCGAACGGCGCCACTTCGGTGGAGATGATCCCGGTGTTGATGCCGACGATGCCGTACTCCAGCGCCTCGGCGACACGGAACACCCGGCCGAGGTCGCGGGCATAGAAGTAGGAAGCCAGACCGAACTCGGTGTCGTTGGACATGGCGATCACTTCGGCCTCGTCCTTGAAGCGGAACAGCGGCGCCAGCGGGCCGAAGGTCTCTTCCTTGGCCACCGCCGCGTTGTTCGGCACGTTGAGCAGGATGGTCGGTTCGAAGAAGTTGCCACCCAGGCTGTTGCCGCCGGCGACCACGCTGGCGCCCTTGCTCACGGCGTCGGCGATATGTTCCTGGACCTTGGCCACGGCCTTCTCGTCGATCAACGGGCCGGTGGTGATGCCGTCGTCCAGACCGTTGCCGATCTTCAGCTTGGCCACCGCGGTTTTCAGCTTCTCGGCGAAGGCATCGTACACGCCGTCCTGCACATACAGGCGGTTGGCGCACACGCAGGTCTGGCCGGCGTTGCGGTACTTGGAGGCCAGCGCGCCGTCGACCGCGGCATCCAGGTCGGCGTCGTCGAACACGATGAACGGCGCGTTGCCGCCCAGTTCCAGCGAGATTTTCTTGATGTCCTTGGCGCATTCGGCCATCAACTGGCGACCGATCTCGGTCGAACCGGTGAAGGACAGCTTGCGCACGATCGGGTTGCTGGTCAGCTCGCCACCGATGTCGCCGGCGCTGCCGGTGACCACGCTGAGCACGCCTTTCGGGATACCGGCACGGTGCGCCAGCTCGACCAGCGCCAAGGCCGAGAACGGTGTCTGGCTGGCCGGTTTGATCACCATGGTGCAGCCGGCGGCCAGGGCCGGGCCGGCTTTACGGGTGATCATCGCCGCCGGGAAGTTCCACGGGGTGATCGCCGCGGTCACGCCGATCGGTTGCTTGATCACGATCAAGCGCTTGTCCGGTTGGTGGCCGGGAATCACGTCGCCATAGACGCGCTTGGCTTCCTCGGCGAACCACTCGATGAAGGAGGCGGCGTAGACGATCTCGCCCTTGGCTTCGGCCAGCGGCTTGCCCTGTTCCAGGGTCATCAGGCGGCCGAGGTCGTCCTGGTTTTCGATCAACAGCTCGAACCAACGGCGCAGCTTGTTGGCGCGGTCCTTGGCGGTCAGCGCACGCCAGGCCGGCAGGGCCTTGTCGGCGGCTTCGATGGCGCGGCGGGTTTCCGCAGCACCCATTTTCGGCACAGTGCCGATGATCTCGTTGGTGGCCGGGTTGTTGACCTTGATGGTCTGGCCGTTGTCCGCGTCCACCCAGGCGCCGTCGATATAGGCTTGCTGGCGGAACAGTTGAGCGTCTTTGAGTTGCATGGCGGGCTCCTTAACAGGTGGCTTTCAGTTCATGAAATGCTTTGCAGGTAGATGGGGGCCGGTCGTGTTTAGGCGCTTGCGCGAAAAAATGCGGCAGCCCATGCAGCGATCTGGTTGTTATCAACGCGCAGTGTTTCAACGCTTTCAAGGGCCTTGGCCGATACCTCTTCGGGCAAAAGGGTGCCTTTGAATTTTTCGGCTAGCGCCCGAATATATTCTGGGGTGAACTCTGGGTGATACTGGACTGAAATTGCGGGGAAGTTGTAAATGAAGACCCCGTTAGGACAATGCGACGATCCGCCAACGCGTGAGGCTTCAGGCGGCATCTCTGTCACTTGATCCTGATGGAAAATGAACGATGCGGCAGATTTCGGCACGGCATCGGCTACATATTCATAAAATTGCGCACCTACACCCCATCCTTTGACCGCTTTGGTCGTCAGACCGCCATAAGCGTCCGCCATGATCTGGTGACCGAAGCAGATGCCAAAGACTGGTCGGCGAATATCCCGCAGGTTTTGCAAAAATGCGCTCAGGTTAAGCATCCAGGCAGTTTTTTCGTATGCGCTGTAACGAGAGCCGGACAATATATATCCGTCGAACTCCTCTGGCCTGGGTAGAGGCTCACCCTTCACTGGGGAGATATAGGTAAACCGTGCCTCTGGCAAAAAGGGGGCAAGCCAGCGCTCGATCATTGAGGGATATGATCCAAAATTTCCGATCAGATCATCTGGGGTCAGCCCATTTTCAAAGATACATATATTGAGCGGCTTCTTATTCATCTCTCACCCATGACAAATTTAACTATTCAATAATCACCTCACCGGCTGATTTCAGCCGGTGAGGTGATTTAACTGCCTGTGTACGCTCAAATGCACCCGCCCCACTGAAGTTTGCACGCTCGGATCCTGGCGGCCCGAGCACTGCAGCTCAGCGCGCCCAGTGGGTAGTATCGTCGAGCGCCTTGCCGAAGCGTTCCAGGATCAGGCCGACTTCCTGCTCGGTGACAATCAACGGCGGGCAGAAGGCGACGGCATCGCCCATGGCGCGGGTGATCATGCCGTGCTCCTGGGCCCTGCCGGCCATGTAGCGGCCGAGGGTGCCGAGTGTCTGGTGCGGCGCCTTGCTCACGCGATCGCCAACCAGTTCGACCGCAGCGATCAGGCCGCAACCGCGGATCTCGCCAACCAAGGGGTGATCGGAGAAATTCTGCAGGCCGGTGTGCAGCAGCTTGCCCATCTGCGCCGCGTGTTCGACCAGATTTTCCTCTTCGATAATCTTCAGGTTTTCCAGGGCCACAGCGGTGGCCACCGGATGACCGCTGCCGGTGAAACCATGGCCGAGGGTGCCGAGGGCCTGGCTCTGATCGGCGATGCCCTGGAAGACTTTATCGTTGATCAGAATCGCCGCGATCGGCTGGTAGGAAGAGGACAGCTGCTTGGACACCACCATGATGTCCGGCTGGATGCCAAAGGTCTGGCTACCGAACATCTGCCCGGTTCTGCCGAAGCCGCAGATGACTTCGTCGGCGATCACCAGGATGTCGTGCTTGCGGCAGACCCGCTGGATCTTTTCCCAGTACGTGCGTGGCGGCACGATGACGCCGCCGGCGCCCATCAGCGGTTCGCCAATGAACGCGGCGATGGTTTCCGGGCCTTCCGCGAGAATCTTCTGCTCTAGTTCTGCCGCCAGCCGGTCGGCAAACTGCTCTTCGCTTTCACCGGGCTGGGCGAAGCGGTAATGGTGTGGGCAACCGACATGCAGGAAGCCCGGCAGCGGCAGGTCGAAACCGCGCTGGTTACCCGGCAGACCGGTCAAGCTGGCGCTGGCGACCGTGATGCCGTGGTAGCCGTTGATTCGGCTGATGAACTTCTTCTTGGCCGGTTTGCCGAGTGCGTTGTTCAGGTACCAGACCATCTTGACGACGGTGTCGTTGGCCTCGGACCCGGAGTTGGTGAAGAACACCTTGCTCATCGGGACCGGCGCCATCTCGATCAGCTTTTCGGCCAGTTCGATGCTCGGGCGGTGCGATTTGTGGCTGAACAGGTGGTAGAACGGCAGGGTGTGCAGCTGCTGCTCGGCGGCCTTGATCAGGCGTTGATTGCTGAAGCCCAGCGCGGTGCTCCACAAGCCAGCCATCGCTTCGATATAGGCTTTGCCCTGGTCGTCATACACGTAGATATCTTCGCCACGCTCGATGATCAGCGGACCGACTTCCTGGTGCAGGCGGGCATTGGTGTACGGGTGGAGTTGATACTGGATGTCTTTTTCTGGCAGCGAGGAAACTGGCTGGTTCATGGCACGCTCTCGGGGTGAGTGACAAGGCATGGGGTTAGGTTTGACTAGGCGGACTGCTTGGCTTTGCTGAAACCCGGCAGGGCCAGCAGCTGAGCGTCGATTTGCTCGATGATGTAAGCCCCGATCGGGAGTGCAGACGTTGCCGCAGGTGACGGCGCGTTGCAGACGTTGACACTGCGCCGGGTATTGCGGAACAGGAAGTCCTCGATCAACTTGCCATCCTTGGAGACCGCTTGGGCGCGGACCCCGGCCGGATACGGCTTGAGATCTTGCACCGTGAGGCTGGGGCAGTATTTACGCACTTCCTGCAGATAGCCGCGCTTGAACAGCGAGTTCTTCATCTCGATCAGGCCGGGGCGCAGGTTGTCTTTGAGCACCTTGAGGATGCCTGGGTTGGTCAGCATCGCGAAGGTGTCGGCCAGCGAAATGTCACGTTTGCGATAGCCCTCGCGCTTGAGCGCCAATACCGCATTCGGGCCGACGGTCACGCTGCCATCGATCATGCGGGTCAGGTGCACGCCGAGGAACGGCATCGACGGATCCGGGATCGGGTAAATCAGGTGGTTGACGATCCGGTTGTGCTGCTCGGGCAGCAGATAGTATTCGCCGCGGAAGGGGCAAATGCTGAAACCTGGATCGAGGCCGAGCATGCGCACCATGCGGTCGGCCATCAGCCCTGAGCAGGTGACCATGAAGCGGCCGCTGAATTCGCCGGTCTTGGTTTTCACCAGCATTTCCGTGGGGCGTTCTTCCAGGCCGCTGACCTCGGTGCCATAGCGAATTTCGCCGCCACACTTCTGGAACTCGCGGGCCATGGCGGCGGTGACCTCGGCATAATTCACGATGCCGCTGGAGGGCACGAATATCCCGCCGATCCCGCTGATGTTCGGCTCACGCTCACGCAACTGCCCGGCAGACAGCCAGCGCCGCTCCAAGCCATTGGCCGCGGTGCGCTCCCAGAGCGCTTTCATCCGCTGCATTTCCAGCTCATTGGTCGCCACCAGCAGCTTGCCGCACTCGTCGTAGCGGATGCCTTGCTGGTCACAGAAGGCCTTGGTGGCCCGATTACCCTCCAGGCAGAACTTGGCCTTCAGGCTGCCGGGCGTGTAATAGACACCCGCGTGGATTACGCCACTGTTATGGCCGGTTTGATGCTGTGCCGGCCCTGATTCCTTTTCCAGCAACAGCATCCTGCTGTCGGGATAGGCCTTGATTAGCTGCATGGCCGTGGACATGCCGATGATGCCGCCGCCGATAATGATGAAGTCGTACATACCGTTGCCTAAGCTGCTGTGACGGTTAGTGGCGCAAGAGGGCAGGCGCAGCAGCCTGGCGTGCCCTCTATATGGAGTGGGGCGGGGTAGGCCCGGTTCACTGGCGAGGGTTGCGCAGTACCTTGGCGTGGGTGAAGTAACCACGCTGGCGCATCAGTTCGCGGCGCAGCCCCGGGTGCGCGGTGAAGCGGTCCCGTCCGTGCAGCCAGAAATGATTGTTGATCAACACGAAACTACCCACCGGCACCGAAAACGACACTTTGTGTTGGCTGGTTTCGAGCGCTTCACAGAGATCGGTCAGCCAGTTGCCTTCCTCGAAATTCTTCGGCTGCACGAACTGGTCGATGTAGCTGATGATCGGCCGGCCCTGGTTGTCATTATCGAACACGGCGTGAAACACGTCCTTGTCGACTTTCTTGCTGGGCGGTGCGGTCCAGCGCATTTCACGCCGCGCCAGTGGGTGGCTGCTGAATGTCTGCAGGTGCTCCCAATCGTCCAGGTGCAAGAGCAGGGAGTTGCCGCCTTCCATGTTCTTTTCGTCGATCTTCATCATCAGCACGTAGTCGGTGTCCTGCTCGACGAAGGTGCCGTCGGTGTGCAGCTCCAACACCCGATGAGGCTGGCGCAGGTAGCTGTCGGAGCGGTCAACGTTCTCCACGACGAAGCGTGCGTAGTACTGGCCGCTCATCGCATCGTAGTTGGAGCGGCCAAACAGGTGGGCCACGGCCGTCGCCAGTTTCACCATGTCGTCAGCCTGCTCGACAGCGTCCAGTCCTTCCGCCGTTACCAACATGCCGCCGGTATCGCGATCGACCAGTGTGTTGATCAGAACCGGCTGCAGGCTGCCCTCGCACAACTCATCCAGCAGCTTGGCGGCGCGGAAACGCAGGAAGGATTTGTATTCCAACGCCTGTATGGGCCACTCGGCCATCGCGGCGAGAAACGCCTCTACCGTGCTTTTGGCGAATGTCAGTTGCAGCAGGCGCGGTGAGTACTCGGTTGGGGCGAGGGTGAAGCCCTTGAAGTCTTCCGGCAGCGGCACAACAAGATCTTTGAGGGGGACAAAAGTAGTCATGGCGATTCTCCTAGGCAGGGAGGTGAGCGAATCCAAGGGCAGACGCGAAATGATATTTTCATTTAATGTCGCTGTAGTTGAAAAATATCTACATTTTTAAAATGTGTCAATAAAGCATTGGGTTCTAGATGCTAGCGGCTCTTCTAGCTTGATCCGGTATGATGGGGCGGTTACGTGAAAGGACTTGCTCAAATGGAAGCACTGATTTCCCGGGAAAATTCTGCTGTTCGCGGCTACGACGTGTTGAAGCGGGACATCATTCGCGGCGTGTTCAAGCCGGGTGAAAAGCTCTTGATGAGCGGCCTGAAGGAGCGCTACGGGCTGGGCGTAGGGCCGCTGCGCGAGGCGCTGTCACAGCTGGTGGCGGAGCGTTTGGTGGTTGCCATCAGCCAGCGCGGTTATCGGGTTGCACCGATGTCGCTGAGCGAGTTGGCGGACATCTATGATGCCCGGGCCAACCTCGAAGCTATGCTGCTGACGCTGGCGATCGAGCGCGGTGACGACGCCTGGGAGGCGGAGATTCTGGCGCGGGCGCATACCTTGACCAAGGTCGTGGAAGTCAGGAATGCCGAGGAGATGCTCAGTCTCTGGGATACCCGGCACAAGGCCTTCCACAGTGCAATTGTTGCCGGTTGCGGTTCGGCCCATCTGCTCCAGGCGCGCGCCTCTCTATTCGACCAGGCTGAGCGCTATCGCCATCTCTGGTTGCAGCAAACGGTGTTTTCCGAAGAAGCGCTGCAGGCCAAGCGGCACGAGCATGCCGTCCTGGTCGAGGCGATTCTGGCGCGTGATGCCGAGCGTGCCAGCCGCATCATGCGCGAGCATTTGCTCGGCCCCGTGCCGATCATCACTGAGCTGATGAAGACCCAGGGGCTTGCCGGCTAAGGAGCCGGTGGGTCCGGTTGCCTGGCAAACCCTGCCGACAGGCCACCTCGGTTTCTGCTGGCCCGTCGTGCGGCTAGCAGGTTTGCATCTCTCGCATGGCATCTTTCTCCCGCCACTCGGCCTGAGAGCCGCGGCCACTTGCCGGTATTTTCTGGGGCTCGGCAGTCGCTTCAGCGGGTGAATTGCGCCTGCCCAAGGGTATTTTTGGCTATGTCCCGATTACGTGTTGAGCTGGGTTGCCGCTCTTCGTAGGAGCTAGCTCTGCTAGCGAATGCAGGCAACGCAAAGGCTTCGCGAGCAAAGCTCGCTCCTACTGGATCCCGTTGCTCTCAGGCTTTTGCGCAACAGCCAACTCAGACAGAGCCATATTTTTGCCGGGGCGTTGCGTTTGTGAAATTTATAGGATAGTTTTTCATGAAATTATAAAAACATAATTTCACGAGACCTGTATGTTTCAGCAATCCACCCAGCACGTCGCCAGCTATTACGCCCACAGTTGCGCAGAGCGCTTGTCGACTCGAGCGGCTCTGGAAGGCGAACAAAACACCGAGGTTCTGATCATCGGCGCCGGTTTCAGCGGCCTGCATACGGCTTTGCGCCTGGCCCTGGCCGGCAAGCGCGTGACGTTGCTGGAAGCCAGCCGAGTCGCCTGGGCAGCCTCGGGGCGCAATGGTGGTCAGGCGATTCTCGGTTGGTCCTGCGATATGCCGCCGCTGGAGGCAGCGCTTGGTTATGAACGGGCACGGCGGCTGTGGGACAGCATGCGCTGGGCTGCGCAGGAGTTGCGTGAGTTACCCGCGCGCCACGACTTTGATTGCGATTATCGGGCCGGCCACCTGTGGACTTCGGTGATGCCGCGCCGGGTAAGCCTCCTGACCGAATGGCAGCACGAGGCCAGCCACAAGTGGGGGCATGACGGCCTGCGGTTTATCCCGCGCGCAGAGTTGCCGCAGTGGGTCGCCAGCGAGCGCTATCAGGCAGGCCTGTTCGACCCCGAAGGCGGCCATCTCAATCCGCTGAAATTGGCGCTCGGTCTGGCCGCCGCCATTGAGAACGCCGGCGGGTGCATCCATGAGCAAAGCAAGGCGTTGAGCTACCGCGAAGAAGGCGGTCAATTCGTGGTGACAACCGAGCGCGGGCGCATCCGTGCGGATGAGCTGGTGCTGGCCTGCAATGCCTATATCGATCAGCTCGATCCGCAGTTGGCCAGTCGCGTGCTGCCGGTTGGCACCTATCAGGTGGCCACTGCGCCGTTGACGGCAGAGCAGGCGACGGCGCTGCTACCGAGCAATGTCTGTGTCACCGACAACCAGTTCGTCCTCGATTATTTCCGCCGCACGCCGGATAACCGCCTGTTGTTCGGCGGTGGCTGCACCTATCTGGGCGGCATGCCGAAGGATATCGCCGCGGCGACCCGGCCCTATCTGCAACGGGTCTTCCCGCAGCTCAAGGGCGTCGAGTTGGAGTTTGCCTGGGGTGGGCATATCGACCTCACCCTCAAGCGCACCCCGGACATCGGTCGGCGCGGCGACCTCTATTGGCTGCAGGGCTACTCCGGGCATGGCGTGCTACCGACCCTGGCTGCTGCCCGCACGGTGGCCGACGCGATTCTCGGCCGGCCGGATGATCTGGCCTTGTACCAAGGGCTGAGCAACGGCCGCTTCCCCGGTGGCAAACACCTGGCAGCCCCATTGGAGGCCATCGGCAAGGCCTGGTATCGGCTGCGCGATAGCATTTGATGAGCAAGCTTTTGGAGCTCTTGGCATGAACAAGCAAGAAGAAATCGCCGCTTTAGCGATCCTTATTCACGATCTGCGCAAGCATAAGAAATACACCCTGAAGGAGCTGGCAGACAAAATCGGCCGCTCGGTAGGTTTTCTCTCGCAAGTCGAGCGCGGTCTGTCGCGCCCCACGGTGGCGGATTTGACTGCGATCAGCGAAACCCTCGGTGTACCGACCACCTATTTCTATAGCTTGCCCAAACCCAAGGAATTGCCTTGGGTTACCCGGCCGGATGAGCGCCGCACACTGTATTTCGCCAACGGGATTACCGACATTTTGGTCTCGCCGAAGATGTCGGCCACCTTCTCCATGCTCGAAAGCCAATTGGAGGCCGGTGCCAACAGTGGCGAGCGGCACTTGAGCGACAGCTCCGAGCAGGGCGGCTATGTCTTGGAAGGGGAGTTGACGCTGTGGCTCGGGGATGACGACGAGCCGGTCACCTTGTACCCCGGTGACAGCTTTCAACTGGCCAGCCACACCCGTTGCCGCTACGGCAACCTCACCGAACAACCCACCCGGGTTCTCTGGGTTTACACCTGATAACACCTACAAAGATGAAAGGAAGAACAACGATGAATGCTGCCTGCTCTGATCTGCTGGCTGAGGTTCGTGCTTTTCGCCAGCGCTACCCCGAGGTGCGCTACGTTGACCTGATTTCCCTGGATATTCCCGGGCATTTCTATGGCAAGCGCTATCCGGTGGAGATGCTTGAGAAGGTGGCCGCTGGCAGTGCCCTCAAACTGCCGCAGAACTGCGTGCTGCTGGGCGTGCAAGGCGGGCTGTTCAAAATTGGCGACTACTGCTTCAACGACGGCGACCCGGATGCCCGTCGCCGCCTGGTGCCCGGTACGCTCAAACCGGTGAGCTGGGAAGCACAGCCGCTGGGGCAGATGCTGATTACCTCGGATGGCACCGAGGCACCGATCGTCTTCGAACCGCGCGAAGTGTTGGCGCAGGTGCTGGCCCGCTTGCGCAGCAAAGGCATCCACCCGGTGGTGGCCTTCGAACTGGAGTTCTACCTGTTCGATAAACAGCTGCGCGATGGCCAGCCGCAGTTCCCCCGCGATCTGCTGACCGATGATGCCGATGATCAGCCGAATATGCACATCGAGCGGCTGTCGCGCTTCTCCCCGGTGCTCGATGAAATGGTCGAGGTCGCGCGGGCTCAAGGTATCGATACCACGGTGATCACCGCCGAACTCGGCCCTGGCCAGTTCGAGATCAATTTCGGTCACCTCGATGACGGCCTGCGTGCCGCCGACTGGGCTGCCCTGTTCTGCCGCAGTACCCGTGGTGTGGCCCTCAAGCACGGCTACCGCGCCAGCTTTATGGCTAAGCCTTACCTGCAGCACCCGGGCAGCGGCATGCACGTGCATGTCAGCCTCTACGACGCGGCGGGTAACAACCTGCTGGCGGCGAACCAGCAGCAGGCGCTGCGCCATGCAGTGGCCGGTTGCCTGGAGCTGCTGCCACATTGCATGCCGATCTTCGCGCCAAACCAGAACGCTTTGCGCCGTTTTGGCGGCACGGTGAACGCGGCGACGCGGGCCAGCTGGGGCTTCGAGGATCGCGATGCCTGCGTGCGGATTCCCGAGTCGGACCCGCAGAATCTACGGATCGAACATCGCCTGGCCGGCGCCGATGCCAACCCTTATCTCGTCCTGGCGGCGATTCTGGTCGGTCTGGAAGAGGGCTTGGCCGCCGGCCGCGAGCCGATCGCAGCGCTCAACGAAGACCGCAGCAGTGGCATCGATTTCCCGCTGGAAATGCTTGAAGCGGTGCGCGCCATGCAGCACCAGCCACAGCTGCGCGAGGGCCTGGGCGCTGAGTTTGTCGATGTCTACTGCGAGAACAAGCGTCAGGACCATCTGGCCTTCATGCAAGAGATCAGTGCGCGCGAATACCGCTGGTATCTGTAAACGGCTGCGTGGTCGGGAACAGCGAACTCTCCCTGGATTTGTTACGTACGACGGTAGGAATCAATTATGAGCAAGCAAGTCAGCAACCCACAGACGCTCGAGTGGCAAGCACTGAGCAATGACCACCACCTGGCGCCCTTTAGCGATTACAAACAGCTGAAGGAGAAGGGCCCGCGGATTATTACCAAGGCCGATGGCGTGTACCTGTGGGACAGCGAGGGCAACAAGATCCTCGACGGCATGGCCGGGCTCTGGTGCGTGGCGGTGGGGTATGGTCGTGATGAGTTGGCAGAGGCTGCCAGCAAGCAGATGAAAGAGTTGCCCTTCTACAACACCTTCTTCATGACCGCGCACCCGCCGGTGCTCGAACTCGCCAAGGTGATTGCCGATATCGCGCCGGTTGGCATGAACCATGTGTTCTTCACCGGCTCCGGCTCGGAAGGCAACGACACCATGCTGCGCATGGTTCGCCATTACTGGGCGATCAAAGGCCAGCCGCAGAAGAAAGTCATCATCGGTCGCATCAATGGTTATCACGGCTCCACCGTGGCCGGCGCCAGCCTGGGTGGGATGCAGGGGATGCACGATCAAGGCGGTCTGATACCCGATATCGTGCACATCCCGCAGCCGTACTGGTTCGGTGAAGGCGGCGACATGACGCCGGACGAGTTCGGCATCTGGGCCGCCGAGCAACTGGAGAAGAAAATCCTCGAAGTCGGCGAAGACCGGGTCGCGGCCTTCATTGCCGAGCCGATCCAGGGCGCCGGCGGCGTGATCATTCCGCCAGACAGCTACTGGCCGAAAATCCGCGAGATCCTCGCCAAGTACGACATCCTGTTCGTCGCCGACGAAGTGATCTGTGGCTTCGGCCGCACCGGCGAATGGTTCGGCAGCGACTACTACGGCAACAGCCCGGATCTGATGACCATTGCCAAGGGTCTGACCTCCGGCTACATCCCCATGGGCGGGCTGATCGTCAGCGACAAGGTCGCCGACGTGCTGAACGAGGGCGGCGACTTCAACCACGGCTTTACCTACTCCGGGCACCCGGTGGCGGCGGCGGTGGCGCTGGAAAATATCCGCATCCTGCGCGAAGAGAAGATTCTCGAGCGCGTGCGTGAAGAAACGGCACCCTATCTGCAAAAGCGTCTGCGTGAGCTGGCGGATCATCCGCTGGTGGGCGAAGTGCGTGGCGTCGGCCTGCTCGGTGCGATCGAACTGGTGAAGAACAAGCAGACCCGCGAGCGTTTCGAGGGCAAGGGCGTCGGCATGATCTGTCGCGGTCACTGCTTCGATAACGGGCTGATCATGCGCGCAGTCGGCGACACCATGATCATTTCGCCGCCGCTGGTGATCAGCAAAGCCGAAATCGACGAACTGGTGGCCAAGGCGCGTAAGTGCCTGGATCTCACCGCCAGAGCAGTGCTGGGTTGAGCTAAGGAATAGGCATTGGCTCTGGCTCCGGGCGGTGGCGCATCGACTGATCCACCGCCCGGGCTGCGTATAGGGCTGGTCCTGATTCTGGCTACTTTGGTGGCGTGCTATATTCGCCGCCCCCAAAAGGTGCACGGTCTTAGGAAACAGGAGTGAACGGTGTAAAGGCATGGTTGAAGTCGTTCTGGCCTGCCCCGGTCTCAGCCAGCAAACTCGAACGGTTCTACGGCTGTGCCGGTGCATTCATCGGCTTGCTCTGCACCGAGTGGCTTTGCCGGCACGTTCTGGGTGAGTCGAGCCCGTGGCTGATTGCGCCGCTGGGCGCTTCCGCGGTGTTGCTGTTCGCGGTGCCGTCCAGCCCATTGGCACAGCCTTGGTCGATTGTCGGCGGCAACCTCATCTCGGCATTGATTGGGGTGGCCTGCGCGACATGGCTTGGGCATTCCGGTTTGGCGGCGGGCCTGGCGGGTGGTCTGGCCATCGCCGCGATGTTCTTGCTGCGTTGCCTGCATCCACCGGGCGGAGCCGTCGCCTTGACGGCCGTGCTAGGGGGCGCGGGGATTACCGAGCTGGGTTACCAGTTCGTGCTGTACCCGGTTGCGCTCAATTCGATTCTGCTGCTGGCGGTGGCGTTGCTGTTCAATAACGTCTTGCGCTCACGCTATCCACATCGCCATGTCGAACACGCGAGTATCCACAAAACTGCGGATCCGCTGCCGCGAGATCGGCTGGGCTTCACCCGTGAAGATCTCGATGCGGTGCTCGAGGCGCGTGGTGAGCTGCTCGATATCAGCGGCGATGATCTGGAAGAAGTCCTCTTGGCCACTGAGCAGCAGGCGTATCGCCGGCGCTTCGGTGAGATTCGCTGTGCGGACATCATGTCGAGGGATGTGGTCTCGGTCGGGCCTGAGACGTCTTTGCCGCAGGCTTGGTCGCTGTTGCAGAAGCATCGGCTGAGCACGTTGCCGGTAGTGACGGACAACGCGCAGTTAGTCGGCATCCTGTCCGTGCATGATCTGGTCAGGCTGGAGCGCTCGCCTGCGGCCAACCCCCAAGCGGTTGAGGTGGTACGTGAGGTGATGACGCACAAGGTGCGTACGGGGCGGCCCGGATGGCCAATCACCGATCTGGTGCAGATGCTTTCAGACAGTGGTTTGCACCACGTCCCGATTGTGGATGAACACAATGTTCTGCACGGGATGGTGACTCAGTCGGATGTGATTGCGGCGTTGTTCACGGTGGCCCTCAACCGTACTGATGCTTGAGGACCACCCGCAGGCAAAGCGACAGCCTGTAGGTTGGCGCTGATGTAGGTTAGTGCTGAAGTAGGTTGGCGCTGAACGCAGTGATGCCCAACAAGGAGTCGCTCCGCGACTCCCGGCGTTCGACAAACCACATACAAGCTCGGCCTTGCAGGCCGGTTGTTGGGCATCGCCAGGGGCTCAGCACCCACCTACGGTTTTGCGTTTTGCCAATTCGCCTTGCAACGGAGCAAATGTCAGGATTTCGGCGCACCAGGTGTCGCCGAGGCAGTGTTTTGCTCCAGCCAGCCACCGCCTAGCGACTTGTACAGATCCACCTCACTGGTCAGCTGCGCCAACCGATCGGTGATCAACGCTTGCTGAGCGCTGTACAGCGAGCGTTGGGCGTCGAGGAAAGTCAGGTTGCTGTCGATCCCGGTGCGGTAGCGTTTTTCTGCCAGGCGATAGTAGTCCGCGTTGGCGCTGACCAGATCACGTTGCGCGTTCAACTGCTCACGGTAGGTTTCGCGTGCCGTCAGGCCGTCGGCGACCTCCTGAAAGGCGGTCTGGATGCTCTTCTCGTACTGTGCGACCTGAATGTTCTTCTGAATCTTGGCAAGGTCGAGGTTAGCGCGCAGGTTGCCGGCGTTGAAGACCGGCAGGCTGATCTGCGGCTGGAACAACCAAGTCCCGGAGCCGCCCTTGAACAGCCCGGATAGATCGGAGCTGAGGCTGCCGGCATTCGCGGTCAGGCTGATGCTGGGGAAGAACGCCGCGCGCGCAGCACCGATGTTGGCGTTGGCGGCCTTCAGCTGATGCTCCGCTTCGAGGATGTCAGGGCGGCGTTGCAGCAGCTCGGAAGGCAGGCCCGCCGGTAGCTCGCTGATCAGCCCTGTAGCGAGGTTCGGAGTGCTCGGCAGGCTGTCCGGCAGGGCATGGCCGAGCAGCAGTTGCAGGGCGTTGCGATCCTGGGCGACCAGGCGTTGATAGCGGTTCAGGTTGACCCGGGCACTCTCTACCGAAGTGCGGGCCTGACTCAGGGTCAGGGCCGAGGCCACCCCGACCTGATTGCTGCGTACCGTTAGCGCGTAGCTATCTTCGTAAGCTTTCAGAGTGTCTTGGGTCAGCAGTAGCAGGGACTGATCCGCTTGCCAGGCCAGATAGGCATTCGCGACGCTGGCGACCAGGCTGATCTGCGTGCTGCGGCGCGCCTGCTCGGTGGCGAAGTATTGCTCCAGCGCCTGTTCACTGAGGCTGCGCAGGCGACCGAACAGGTCCAGCTCCCAGGCACTGATGCCGAGGGTGGCCGAATACTGGCTGCTGGTCGACTCGCCCGTCTGCGAAACCTCGGCAGGCAGGCGCTGGCGTTTCGCGCCGGCATCCGCGCTGACCGCCGGGAACAGGTTGGAGCGCTGGATGCGGTATTGCGCCTGGAACGCGTCGATATTCAACGCCGCCACCCGCAGGTCGCGGTTGTTCTCCAAGGCCACCTGAATCAGCTGTTGCAGAGTCGCGTCGTGGAAAAACTCGCGCCAGCCTTGTTCGGCGGCGGATACCCCAGCCACCTCGGCAGCGGCCGGGTAGCCTGCACCTTGTGGCCAATCGCTGGCAATCGGCGCGGCCGGCTGTCGGTACTCGGGGATCAACGAGCAACCGCCGAGAACAAAGGCGGCTACCGCCATGGACAACAGGGACTTTTTCATTCGGTAGCCTCTTTCTCGATCACGGCTTGGGGCTGTTTGCTTTTGAACAGTGAACAGACCAGGACGAAGAACACCGGCACCCAGAAGATCGCCAGCACAGTGGCGGTCAGCATGCCGCCGATCACCCCGGTGCCGATCGCGTGTTGGCTGCCGGAGCCGGCGCCGCTGGAGATCGCCAGCGGTACTACGCCGAGAATGAATGCCAGCGAGGTCATGATGATCGGTCGCAGACGCATCCGGCAGGCCTCGATGGCCGCCTCGGTGAGACTCCGGCCTTGTTCGTGCAACTCCTTGGCGAACTCGACGATCAGGATCGCGTTTTTCGCCGCCAGGCCGATGGTGGTGAGCAGGCCGACTTGGAAGAACACGTCATTGGACAGGCCGCGCAGGTACGTCGCCAGCAGCGCACCGATGACCCCAAGCGGGACCACCAGCATCACCGAGAGTGGGATCGACCAACTCTCGTAGAGCGCCGCCAAGCAGAGGAACACCACCAGCAAGGACAGCGCGTAAAGTGCCGGTGCCTGGGCGCCGGACAGGCGCTCCTCGTAGGACAGGCCGGTCCAGGAGTAGCCGACACCCGCCGGTAGCTGTTTGGCGATTTCCTCGACCGCGGCCATCGCATCACCCGAGCTGTAGCCCGGTGCCGCTTCACCCAGCACTTCCATCGCGGCGACGCCGTTGTAGCGTGCCAGCTTCGGTGAGCCATAGCCCCATTCGCCGCTGGCGAAGGCGGAGAAGGGCACCATCTCGTTCTGGTCGTTGCGCACGAACCATTTCTTCAAATCCTCGGGGCTCATGCGTGCCTGAGCTTCACCTTGCAGATAGACCTTCTTCACCCGTCCGTGGTCGATGAAGTCGTTGACGTAGCTGGCGCCCCAGGCAATCGACAGGGTGTTGTTGACGTCGGCGATGGAAACCCCGAGGGCTCGGGCGCGCTCGTCGTCGATCTTCAACTGGTACTGCGGCTCGTCGTTCAGCCCATTAGGACGAACGCGAGTGAGCACGGGGTTCTTGGCGGCGAGTTCGAGGAATTGGTTGCGTGCAGCAACCAACGCCTCATGGCCGACGCCGGCACGATCCTGCAAGTACAGGTCGAAGCCGCTGGCGTTACCCAGCTCCAAGACGGCGGGCGGGGCAAAGGCGAATACCATCGCGTCGCGCAAGCCGGAGAAGTGTTGCTGGGCTCGTCGGGCCAGGCTGAACACGCTGTTTTCTTCGCCCGGGCGCTGATCCCAAGGCTTGAGCATGATGAACGCCATCCCCGAGCTTTGCCCACGGCCGGCAAAGTTGAAGCCGGTGACGGTGAACACCGAGCTGACCGTCGAGCTTTCGTCCTTCAGCAGATAGGCGCGCATGTCGTCGACCACCTGCTGGGTACGCTCGGCGCTGGAACCGCTCGGGGTCTGCACCTGAGCGAACAGCACGCCCTGGTCCTCATCGGGGAGGAAGGCGGTTGGGATGCGGGTGAACAGCCAGACCATGGCCACCAGAATCACCACATAGGCGAGCAAATACGGCGCCTTATGTTTGAGCATGCTGGTGACGCCGCGCTCATAGCTTCGCACGCCGCGATCGAAGTTGCGGTTGAACCAGCCAAAGAAACCCTGCTTCGGTGCGTGGTGTTCGCCCTTCTTGATCGGTTTGAGCAGGGTGGCGCACAACGCCGGTGTGAAGACCAGCGCGACCAGCACCGACAGCGCCATGGCTGACACGATGGTGATCGAGAACTGCCGGTAGATCACCCCCGTGGAGCCACTGAAGAAGGCCATCGGCAACAGTACGGCAGAAAGGACCAGGGCGATACCGACCAAGGCGCCCTGAATCTGGCCCATGGATTTGCGCGTCGCCTCAAGCGGTGAAAGCCCTTCCTCGGCCATCACCCGCTCGACGTTCTCGACCACTACGATGGCGTCGTCCACCAGCAAGCCGATGGCTAGCACCATGCCGAACATCGTCAGGGTGTTGATGGTGAAGCCGAACGCAGCGAGCACGCCGAAGGTGCCGAGCAGTACCACCGGCACCGCCAAGGTTGGGATCAGCGTGGCGCGGAAGTTTTGCAGGAACAGGTACATCACCAGGAACACCAGCAGGATCGCCTCGCCGAGGGTGACGACAACCTCGTGGATCGAGGCCGAGACCACCGGTGTGGTGTCGTAGGGGTAAACCACTTTCATCCCTTCCGGGAAAAACGGTTCCAGCTGCGAGAGGGTGGCGCGGATGGCTTTCGCGGTATCCAGCGCATTGGCGCCGGTGGCCAGTTTGATGGCGATGCCGGAGGCGGCGTTACCGTTGAATTGCGCGCTGATGCTGTAGTTTTCGCCACCCAGTTCGACTCTGGCGACATCGCGCAGGCGGACTTGCGAGCCATCCCGGTTGACCTTGATCAGGATGTCCGAGAACTGCTCGGCGCTCTGCAGGCGGGTCTTGCCGATGATGGTGGCATTCAGTTGCTGACCTGGCAGTGCCGGCAAACCACCGAGTTGGCCGGAGGAAACCTGTACGTTCTGCGCCTGAATGGCGGTTTTCACATCGACCGGGGTCAGCTGAAAGTTGTTCAGCTTGGCTGGGTCCAGCCAGATACGCATGGCGTACTGCGAACCGAACACTTGGAAGTCGCCGACGCCGGGAGTCCGCGAAAGCGGGTCCTGCATATTGGAGACGATGTAGTTGGACAGGTCGTTCTTGTCCATGCTGCCGTCTTCGGAAACCACGCCAACGACCATCAGGAAGTTCTTCACCGCCTTGGTCACGCGGATGCCTTGCTGCTGAACTTCTTGCGGCAGCAGCGGGGTGGCCAGTTGCAGTTTGTTTTGCACCTGCACCTGGGCGATATCCGGGTCCGTGCCCTGATCGAAAGTGGCGGTGATGGTCATGCTGCCATCGGAGTTACTTTCCGAGGAGATGTAGCGCAGCTTGTCGATACCATTGAGCTGCTGCTCGATGACCTGCACCACGGTGTCCTGCACCGTCTGCGCCGAGGCGCCCGGGTAGCTGACCTGGATGCCGATGGCGGGCGCGGCGATGCTCGGGTACTGGTTGATTGGCAGCTTGAGGATGGACAGGGCGCCGATCAGCATGATCACCAGGGCGATCACCCAGGCAAAAATCGGCCGGTCGATAAAGAACTTCGACATGACTATTCCCCTGCGCCGTCTTGAGCGAGTTCAGGTGCTTGGGCCGGGCTTTGCGCGGCAACGTTGCTCGCGCCAACCACTTTGACCTCGGTGCCCGGATGCACGAACTGCAGCCCCTCGGTGATTACCCGGTCGCCAGCTTGCAGGCCAGCGCTGATAAGCCATTGATTGCCGACTGTGCGGTCCGCCTGCAGCTGGCGCAGTTCGACGATATTCTTGGCATTAACCACCAGCGCGGTCGGCTGGCCTTTCAGGTCGCGGGTCACACCTTGTTGCGGGGCCAGAATGGCAGCGCTCTTCAGGCCTTCGAGCAACTGCGCATGGACGAACATCCCCGGCAGCAGGTCGTGCTCCGGGTTGGGGAATACGGCGCGCAGCGTTACCGAGCCGGTGCCTTCATCGACTGAAACCTCGGAGAACTCCAGGGTCCCTTCGTGACTGTAAAGGCTACCGTCTTCGAGCTTCAGCTTGACCTTGGCACCGTGGCTGCCGGCTTTCTGCAGTTGGCCGCTGGCCAGCTCTCGGCGCAGGCGCAGGATGTCTTTGGTCGATTGGGTGACATCGACATAGATCGGGTCGAGCTGCTGGATCACCGCCAGGGAGTCCGCTTGGCCGTTGTTGACCAGAGCACCTTCGGTCACTGAGGAGCGTCCGATACGTCCGGCAATCGGCGCCAGCACCTTGGTGTATCGCAAGTTGATCTGCGCGCTCTCCAGGCTGGCTTCCGCCTGCAAGCGAGAGGCCTGGGCCTCGTCGAACTCCTGCTTGCTCACCGCCTGGTCGACGACCAGCACTTGGTAGCGCTCGGCCAGTGATTTGGCCGATTGCAGCGTGGCCTGGGCACTCTTCAAGGTCGCTTGATAGGTTGCCGGGTCGATTTGATACAGCTGTTGCCCGGCCTTGACCTCGCTGCCCTCGGTGTACAGACGTTTAAGAATGATGCCATTGACCTGCGGGCGAACCTCGGCCACTCGATAAGCGTTGGTGCGCCCCGGCAGCTCGGTGGTCAGCGCAAAGGCTTGCGGCTGCAGGGTCACTACACCGACTTGTGGGGTTTGTGCAGCGGGTTTGTCAGCGTGCTTCTCGCAGCCGCTGAGCATCAGCGTGGCCAGTGCGACGGCAGTAACCAGGGCGGTAAGAGCTGGCTTGAATTGCATGAGGGCCTCGGTTCGATGAGAGCGGTGAGGGCTCTGGGGTGTTATTGACTGAGCGTGGAGGGCTGGATAGATAGGATGCTAAGGAATATACTTACGTTCGCGCTTGTTTGTAAATGCCTTTCAATCCCCTGTTACAAAAGCCTGCGCAAGGTCTCGACACCTGCTGCAGTGGCGTTATCAGAAGTGCTGCTGCTCAGCCGGCTTGGCCTGTTCGCTCGCCTGGCGGCCCCTTTGATTGAGGTTTCACACCGATGGTCAGACGCACCAAAGAAGAGGCGCAGGAGACGCGCTGCCAGATACTCGATGCGGCGGAAAAGGCCTTTTACGAGCACGGTGTCGCGCGTACCACGCTGGCGCAAATTGCCGAGGTGGCCGGGGTCTCGCGCGGGGCCATTTACTGGCACTTCAGCAACAAGGCCGATGTGTTTCAGGCCATGCTCGAGCGTCTGCATCTGCCGCTGCAAGAATTGGCCAAAGCCGGCGAAAGCGCGACCGAGCCGGATCCGTTAGGGCGCGTGCGTGAGTTATTGGTGCGCCTGTTCAGTCAGGTCGCGAATGACCCCAAAACGCGCCGAACCAACGAAATTCTATTCCACAAGTGCGAGTACACCGACGAACTTGGCGACCTGCGTAAGCAGATGCAGGACAATAGCCGCGAGTGCGACCTGCGCATCGAAATCTCCTTGCGCAATGCGGTCAACAAGGGGCAATTGCCGGCCAACCTCGATACGTTGCGCGCCGCCATTTGTCTGCATGCCTTTATCGATGGTGTCTTGGCTAAATGGCTGCTGACACCGGAAAGTTTTGCCCTGGGGCAGGAGGCCGAGCGCATGGCCGACACCGTGCTGGATATGCTGCGCCTGAGCCCGAGCTTGCGTGGCTGAAGCCTTTACTTGAGCGGTGTTCTGAAGAAGGAACTCCCCCTGCCGAGCAGTAATGCCGTTCACTTAAGGGCAACTGTAGGTTGGCGCTGAGCACAGCGATGCCCAACAAGGAGTCGCCCGAAACTCCCTTTTTTTGCTCGGTTCGCGCTTGCTAACCCGGCCTTTGATCGCTCCCATGCTCCTGCGTGGGAGCGCAGTCTGGGGCGCTCCACGTCCAATCACACCCAGCAGGGCCGGGCGCAGAGTCTCCTCGGAAGGTTCACATTCGGACGCTTGGGAGAAAGCATCTATCTCAGCAATCTGCGCGGGTTTCACCCGGCCTACATGGCTGCGAACGATCAAATCATAAGGTGGACGTTGGAGCGTCGAAGGCTGCATTCCCACGCAGAGCGTGGCAACGATCAACTGCGCCTCGCGACAATGTCCTAGAACGGCTTATCACCGAGAATGGTCGCGCGGTGCATCACGCGGCGTTGCGGGCGGTAGTCGTCAACGGCGTAATGCTGGGTCACGCGGTTGTCCCAGAAAGCCACGTCGTTTTCCTGCCAGCGCCAGCGGATGAAAAACTCCGGGCGGGTAGCGTGGGCGAAGAGCAATTGCAGCAGTGCTTGGCTTTCCGCCGGTTCCAACTCGTTGATGCGGGTGGTGAAGCCCTCGTTGACGAACAGTGCCTTGCGCCCGCTGACCGGATGGGTACGGACCACCGGATGCGACAGCGGCGGGTTCTTGCGCCGGGCCTCTTCCCAGCGGGCGAGGTCCTCTGTGGTCGTACCGAAGCGCTCCAGTGGGAAGGAATGGGTGAAATCGTGGGTCGCCGTCAACCCCTCGAGCAAGTTTTGCAGTGGTTTGGACAGTGCGGCATAGGCGGCAATGCCACTGGCCCAGAGGGTGTCACCGCCGAACTTCGGCAGCTGTTTAGCGGCTAGCACGGCACCCAGGGCTGGAGCTTCGAGGAAGGTCACGTCGGTGTGCCAGATGGCGTTGTCGCGCACGTCGGTGACAGCGGTATCCAGCACCAGAACGTCAGGCTGCTCAGGAATGTTCGGGTAGATCGGATGGATATGCAGGTCACCAAAGCAGGCGGCAAAACTCGCCTGCTGCTGTGGGTTCAGCGGTTGGGCGCGAAAGAACAGTACCTGATGGTCGAGCAGGGCTTGTTCGATGGCGCTGTGCGCGGTGGACTCAAGCGGCTGGCGCAGGTCGATGCCATCGACCAAGGCGCCGAGGGCAGGGCTTAAAGGGGTGATTTGCAGGTTCATGGGGTTGTATCTCGAATGTGGAGCAGGACGATGTCCTGCATCGTTATCGCTTGATCTCAGGTCTTAGTGGCTCTGACCATGCCAGGGCACCAGCTTGCGTTGCAGGGCGCGCAGGCCCATCTCCAGGGCGAAGGCGATGAAGGCGATGACCAGGATGCCGAGGATCACCACATCGGTGACCAGAAACTGCGCGGCCGACTGCACCATAAAACCCAGGCCGCTGGTGGCGGCGATCAGTTCGGCGGCGACCAACGTCGACCAGCCGACACCCAGGCCGATGCGCACACCGGTGAGAATGTCCGGCAGGGCACTGGGCAGAATCACATGGCGGATCAGTTGTGCGCGGCTGGCGCCCAACGATTGCGCCGCGCGCAGTTTGGTCGGGTCGACCGTGCGCACACCCGTGGCGGTAGCGATGGCAATCGGGGCGAAGATCGCCAGGTAAATCAGCAGCACCTTGGACAGCTCACCGATCCCGCACCAGATGACGATCAACGGCAGATAAGCCAGCGGCGGAATCGGCCGGTAGAACTCGATCAGCGGATCGAGCACGCCACGGGCGAGGCGGTTGCGGCCGATGGCGATGCCGATTGGAATGGCTGTCAGTACCGCAATCAACAACGCCAGGCCGATACGGCTGAGACTGGCGCCGAGGTGTTGCCAAAGGGTCGATTCCATATAGCCGCTAGTGGCCAGTAACCAGGCTTTTTGCAGCACCGTGGAAGGCGGCGGCAAGAACAACGGTTCGATCAGGCCGGCGGCGGTGACTGCCCACCAGAGGGCGAGCAAGCTGCTGAGGGTCAAGGTGCTGACCAGGCGGATGCTCAGTTCGCGGCGCACCGGTGCGGGTTGGTTCTCCACGGCTTTTACCGGGACCGGCAATTCGAGGCTGCTCATGCGCTGCGCTCCAGCCGCGGTGCGGCGCTGCGTCGGGAGAACACCCGGGCCAATACGTGCTCGCGGGTTTCGATAAAGCGCGGGTCGGACTTGATCGCTCGCGCCGACTCACCGGCGGCATAGCGCCGGCCGAAGTCCAGTGTCAGGCGCTCGACGATCTGCCCGGGGTTGGGCGCCAACAGCACCAATTCGGTGGCGAGAAACACCGCTTCTTCGATGTCGTGGGTGATCAGGAACACCGGTTTGGCGGTGCGCCGCCAGACTTGCAGCAGCAGTTCCTGCATCTGTTCGCGGGTAAAGGCATCCAGGGCGCCGAACGGCTCGTCCATCAGCAGCACCCGTGGATCGGCCGCCAGTGCACGGGCCAGGCCGACTCGTTGCTTCTGGCCACCGGATAGTTGCCAGACTTGTCGTGCCTCGAATCCGGCGAGGTCGACCAGCGCGAGCATTTCGCTGGCACGGGCTTCCCGTTGTGGGCGGGCTACGCCGGCCAGTTCTAAGCCGAAGGCCACATTGGCCAGCACATTTTGCCAAGGCAGCAGGGCATCATCCTGAAAGACCACACCACGTTCGGCGCTCGGGCCATTCACGGCCACGCCATCCAGGCTGATGCGCCCGGTGCTGGGGGCGACGAAACCGGCAATCAAATTGAGCAGGGTGGTTTTACCGCTGCCGGAGGGGCCAAGGGCGACCAGTAATTGCTCTGGGCCCAAGGCAAGGGAAATGTCCGCCAGTACCGGCGCGGCCGTGCCGGGGTACTGTGTGCTGATGCGCTCCAGTTGTAACCAGGCCATGACGCGAACTCCTTCGATGATGCGGGACGCGAGGTGCGTAATTTGTATTGCGTAATTCGTAGGCCGGGTAGAGCAAAGCGACAAAACGGCAGGAAAGCCGTTTTGCACAGCTTTAGCTGCCCGTAGGGTGAGGTGCATGGATGCACCTCATGAAACCCGGCAAATTGCAGGCTCAGCTGGGTCTCGCTTGCACTCTTGTTCAGCCTGCGAGGCGCGGTTTCAGTTCTTCACGTACCGTGCGCTGACATAGGGCGCGTAGTCCGGCAGCACGCTATCGACCTTGCCTTGTTCCTTGAGGAAGGTGGCGGTATCGGTGATGGCCTGGGTGGTCGGTGCGCCGAGGGCGGTTACCTGGTCAGCCGCCAGCGGAAAGACGTTGCCTTGCAGCAGCAAGGGAATGTCCTCGGCTTTGGCGCCGGAGAGTTTCACCAGCTTGGCGACGTTGTTCTGGTCGGCCAGCCAGGCTTGCGGGTCTTTGCGGTAATCGGCGTAAGCGTCGAGGGTTACTTTGGCAAAGGCGTTGACGATTTCCGGGTGCTTGGCGGCGAAGTCTTTGCGCACGATCCAGGCGTCGAAGGTCGGCGCGCCGAGCTTGCTCAGCTCGCCAGAGGTGATCAGCACGTTGCCGGACTCTTTGGCTTTACCCAGGGCGGGGTCCCAGACGTAGGTGGCATCGATGTCGCCACGTTGCCAGGCGGCGACGATGGCCGGCGGAGCGAGGTTGAGGATCTGCACTTTCGACGGGTCGATGTTCCAGTGTTTGAGGGCTGCCAGCAGGCTGTAGTGGCCGGTGGAAACAAATGGAACGGCGATTTTTTTGCCGATCAGATCCTGCGGCGTGTTGATGTTGGTGCCGTTACGGGCGACCAGCGCTTCAGCGGCGCCGATCTGGGTAGCGATCAGAAAGGTTTGCACCGGCAGTTGGCGCGTGGCTGCGGCCGCTAAAGGACTGGAGCCGACATAACCGATTTGTACGTCACCGGAGGCAACGGCGGTGATTACTTCGGCACCGCTGTCGAATTTGCGCCAGTCGATCTTGGCTTTGGTGGCTTTTTCGTACTCGCCATCGGCCTGGGCGACTTTCGCCGGGTCAACGGTGGTCTGGTAGGCAACGGTGAAGTCGGCCGCCTGTGCGGTTAAGGCCAGACCACCGAAGGTCAGTGCCGCCAGCAGGCGGAGCGGGAATAACGCTTTCATCTTTAAAACTCCTCAAACGGGCTCCGCGCCGCTATTGAGAAGGCACGGACCACTGGACGGTATGAATGGGGCAAAGCGTCCGGTGGTCCGGTGTTACAAAGCTAAACGATCTAAAAAATTTAAAATAAATAATATTTTGGTCTTAGCTTATGAGCGGCGAAGCTCGTGAGAAGCCAGGTTATGAGTCTGAAGCGGGGGAGGGCCGCGGGCTGCTAGGAAAGGGCTCAGATGGACCCCGTGGGGAGCTCTAGTACGAGCTACTTATTTCTGCGCCTTGCTCATTAAGTGAATCGCGAGGACAAAACGAGCGGGTACCAGCGCCATCAGACCGAGCATACCCAATACGGCAATACTCACCACTCCACCTATTTCATGCCATAGCTCGGTGAGTAGCGCTAAACCAACAGCCAGCGGCAATGCATCCAGTCCAAATCACTGGGCCAGCTGAGCCTCGCGAAACCAAGAGGTTTCGCGAATGTTTTTTAAGTTCTGCGCAGTGCTGTCTTGCTTTTCTTCTACGACTTTTCTCCCGATAAAACTTCAGTTTAGGTTAGTAGACGACTCACTAACCTTGGGCTTCGGCTTTACAGGATGACAAGGGACGTTATGCGAGATCACCTCGTGAGCAAACGCGACATTGTATGTCGCCTAATATGTACGTCGCCTAATGGTAGTTAGGCTCTTGGGAGCCAAGAGCGCAAAGTTGTTCTAGCCCCGTGCAAAAGGAAATTCCTCATGCTCGACACACCACATATCACGCAGACTGACGCCCAGCTAACCGCCATCATCCATCTCACAATTCCGCGGGAGGAGATCCGGAATGTCATGGGGCCGGGCATCGCCGAGCTGATGGCCGCCGTTGCCGTCCAGGGCATAGCCCCCGCCGGTCCGATTTTCTCGCACCACCTGAGGATGGACCCTGAAATCTTTGATTTCGAGATCGGCGTGCCAGTCTCGGCGCCGGTTGCCGCCGCGGGCCGCGTAAAGGCGGGCCAACTGCCCGCTGCAACGGTGGCGCGGACTGTCTATCACGGGCCCTACGAGGGACTTGGCGCGGCTTGGGGTGAGTTTCTTGCCTGGGTCTCCGCCGAGGGACACCCCCAAGCCCCGGACCTCTGGGAGTGCTACGTCGCGGGCCCAGAGTCGAACCCCGACCCGGCTACCTGGCGCACGGAACTCAACCGCCCACTGACCGGCTAAGGAAATGCTGAATTAGTTCCTTTCGTCGTTCCCGCGAAAGCGGGAACCCAGCTGTTGCGCGGACTCTGGATCTCCGCCTGCGCGGGGATGACGACTTTTTAAGACTTTCCCTAAGACCGAGTACTCGGGACAACGCCCAGCGCAAAATCCGGTGCGACACTACTCGCTCCAGCGGACGCCAACCGCTTTGCGGTTGGCGTCCGCTGGATTTAGGCGTTAGGCCACATCATGTAGATGGGGAAAGGCCTGCCCCTCGATGCACTGGATATACTGCTAACAACTTATTAGAGGGTAGCGGCTGCCAGACCATAGAAACAAGATTGACTAGGTAAATTCGCGAGCACGTTATTTATCAACTACGTTGTCCTAGGCAGTTGAGTACACACGGCAGTTTGCAAAATATCTAATTGGGGACTTTACGGATGAAACGGAAAAACACCTTAGGTGCTGTCATTGGCTCTCTGATCGGAACTCTTTCGCTTAGCGTACTGGCCCAGGGTCAAGGCGCGGTTGAGGTGGAGGTTTTCGGCAAGCGCTATTTCACTGACAGCACCCGCAATATGGACGACGGCAATCTGCTGGGTGGCTCCATTGGCTACTTCCTGACCGAGGACCTCGAGCTGGCGCTGTCGTATGGCGAATACCACGATCTAAATGGGGATGCCCCTGTCAACAAGGACATCAAGGGCAGCGCTGCTGGCTTGGATGCTATCTACCACTTCGGTGAGCCCGGCCCGGGCCTGCGTCCGTATCTGTCGGCTGGTGCAGCGCACCAGTCGATCAGCAATACCTTCACCAGCGGCCGTGACCACACCACGCAGGGCCTTCTTGGCGCTGGCCTGAAGTACTACTTCACCGAGAATTTCTACGCCCGTGGGGGCGTGGACGGTATCTACAACTTCGACCGTGGTGATTCCGAGTGGATGGCCGGTGTTGGCGTCGGCGTCAACTTCGGTGGCAGCCAGAAAGCTGAACCGGCTCCGGCTCCAGTTGCTGAAGTGTGCGCCGACAGCGACAACGATGGCGTGTGCGACAACGTCGACAAGTGCCCGGATACTCCGGCCAACGTTACCGTTGACGCCGATGGCTGCCCGGCTGTTGCCGAAGTGGTCCGCGTTGAGCTGGACGTGAAGTTCGACTTCGACAAGTCGAAAGTCAAAGAAGAAAGCTACGGCGACATCAAAAACCTGGCTGACTTCATGAATCAATACCCAGCCACTTCCACCACTGTTGAAGGTCACTCTGACTCCGTCGGTCCTGACGCTTACAACCAGAAGCTGTCCGAGCGTCGTGCAAACGCTGTTCGTGAAGTTCTGGTTAACCAGTACGGTGTAGGCGGCGAGCGGGTTAACGCTGTTGGTTATGGCGAGTCCAAGCCGGTTGCGGATAACGCCACCGCTGACGGCCGCGCGGTTAACCGTCGCGTAGAAGCTGAAGTGGAAGCTCAAGCCAAGTAATGGGTTTGGCTCTACCGAAAAGCCCGGCTTCGGCCGGGTTTTTCTTGGTTGCAACAAAACAGGTTACAGAGCATGCCTGTTGGTGGTTTTGCGGTTAGTCCTGACAGTATGATCGCCGTTCTTGCCGGGCTGGTGTGTCGCCTGGTGTTATCTAAGTGAGCCTTGAACGTGCCTTTCTTCCGTCGAAATTCTTTTCGTTCACCTCATTCCGCGCTGCTGGCATTTGCGCTTTTGCTGCCGCTCGCAGGTTGCGTGAGTTCGGCTGTAGCGCCGGCCATCCAGCGTTTGCCTGAAAGGGTAGAGCTGAGCGGCGTACCGTTCTTTGCGCAGACCGCTGATGAGGGGGCTCCTGGTGCTCTGGCGATTCTGCTTTCGCAACAAGATGTCGTCACGACGCCTGGATTGGTTGCCAAAAAAATGCAACTGCCGGGGAGTGAGGCTCGGCTGCAACAAAACATGCAGCGAGTGGTGAATGAGTACGGCTTGCTGGTTTACCCGCTTGGGGCAGATCTTCCAGAGTTGTTGGCCCAGGTCGCGGCAGGTTTCCCCGTCCTGGTTCGCATCAATAATGGCTTTGGCTGGGTATCGTCGCCGCGCTATGCGGTGCTGATCGGCTATGATCGCGCGGAGCAGACGCTGTTGTTGCGCTCTGGGAGGGATCGACGCTTGTCAATGGATTTCGATGACTTCGAGTCAGCCTGGAACGCTGTCGGGCATTGGGCTGTTCTGGTTCAGGCGCCTGCGCAACTGCCGGCAAACGTGGACCAGCAGCGCTGGTTGACTGGCGCAGCAGAGTTGGAGCAAGCGGGACAAAAGCTCGCGGCGAGTAACGCTTATCGAGCCTTCGAGCGCTCATCATCCAGCTCGCAAACTAAAACGGCGCCTTAAGGCGCCGTTGTTCTTTGTGCTGGGCTCAAACCCCGAGCTTGTCACGCAGGGTGTAGTACCAAGCCCCCAGTGCGCTGAACGGCACCTGGAACAGACGGCCGCCAGGGAAGGGGTAGTGCGGCAGGGTGGCAAAGGCGTCGAAACGCTCTGCCTGACCGCGCAGGGCATCCGCCAGTACCTTGCCCGCCAGGTGCGTGTAAGTAACGCCGTGGCCGCTGCAGCCTTGCGAGTAGTAGATGTTGTCGCCAAGGCGGCCGACCTGGGGCAGGCGCGAGAGGGTTAGCAGGAAGTTACCGGTCCAGGCGAAGTCGATCTTGACGTCCTTCAACTGCGGGAAGGTCTTGATCAGTTTCGGCCGGATGATCGCTTCGATATTCGCCGGGTCACGGGCGCCATAGACCACGCCGCCGCCGAAGATCAGGCGCTTGTCACCGCTAAGGCGGTAGTAGTCCAGCAGGTAATTGCAGTCCTCGACGCAATAGTCTTGCGGCAGCAGGCTCTTGGCCACTTCATCGCTCAGCGGTTCGGTGGTGAGCACCTGGGTCCCACACGGCATCGACTTGGCCGACAGTTCAGGGATCAGGCTGCCGAGGTAGGCGTTACCCGCGACCACTACAAACTTGGCTTTTACCCGGCCTTGCGGGGTATGTACGACTGGGTTGGCGCCACGTTCGATACGAATGGCTGGCGATTGCTCATAAATGCGTCCGCCCAGGGATTCGATAGCAGCGGCTTCGCCCAGCGCCAGATTCAGTGGGTGGATGTGGCCGCCACTCATATCCAGCATGCCGCCGAGGTAATTCTCGGTCGCAACGACTTCACGAATGCGCTTGCTGTCCATCAACTCCAGCTGGGTGTGACCGTAGCGTTCCCAGAGCTTTTTCTGCGCTTCGAGATGGCCCATCTGCTTGCTGGTGATTGCGGCGAACACGCCACCATTTTTCAGGTCGCACTGAATATCGTACTTGGCGATGCGCTCACGAATGATGCGGCCGCCTTCGAACGCCATCTGCCCGAGCAGTTGCGCTTGTTTTGGGCCAACCGTACGCTCGATCACGTCGATGTCGCGGCTGTAGCTATTAACGATCTGCCCGCCGTTACGCCCGGAGGCACCAAAGCCGACTTTCGCCGCTTCCACTAGGGTGACTTTGAAGCCGTTTTCCAGCAGGAACAGGGCGGTGGATAGCCCGGTATAGCCGGCACCTACAACGCAGACGTCCGTCTCCGCTTCGCCGGCCAGTTCTGGTCTAGCAGGAACCGGATTGGCCGATGCGGCGTAATAGGACTGCGGATAAGGAGTGTGTGCCATCTTGCAACCTCTGTTTTATATTTTTTACGGATGTGACGATGCTACCCGAGTTGAAAATGCCCGGCTAGTGGCCTGTGCAAAATATTAAACGCTGGGTTGAACGGTAAAAAATACGCTTATTCAGAGAGTTAGCGAAAAAAGTATTGACACTTCCTCGTGTCTCCGTAAAATGCGCGTCCATTGCAGGCACGTAGCTCAGCTGGTTAGAGCACCACCTTGACATGGTGGGGGTCGTTGGTTCGAGTCCAATCGTGCCTACCAAGCAAACCCGCTAAACGCGGGGCATAGAGGCTGATCCGAAAGGGTCGGCCTTTTTTGTTTGGGCAAACTTTGGGAATATTTTGGGAAAACGACCACCGGTCTAAAGTTTCAAATCGGCGCTGACTCTCAGGTAGGGCACCTTATCATCGCCATGACCAGACTGATAATGTTCAGTCATTTTCACGTCAGCGTGGCCCATCAATCCCTGAATATATTCCTGCGGAAAACCCTGTTGCTCGTATAGCCAGGCGCCCAGTGCCCGGATTTCGTGAAAGGTTGGCCGCTCGCGCGCTGGGATATCCTTGTACGCCTTGGAATCATCTCGCGCCTGTGCGAATGCCTTGGTCAGGTAATCGGGTGTCACGGCGTTCCAGTGCAGTTTGGCGTCGAGCTGCTCCCGCTTGCGCGCCTTGGGCGAATAGTGGATCAGGTAGGGGCACACTACCGGCGACTTGATGCACTCCAGCACCACTTCACGCAGCGCCTGGCCCATCACAATCTCCAGGTGGACGGGCTTGCCGTAGTTCTGCGTCTTCCCGGGTGACACCTTGATGGTGTTCTGCTCGAGGTCGACGGCTGACTTCGGCCAGGCCACGATATCTTCCCGCCGCTGCAAGCTGAGCAGCCCTAGCCGAATCGCTCGACGGAGCCAGATCGGCGTCCCTTCATACGCCAGGATTTTCTCCAGCCCCTCAACGGTGTGCCGCTGGCGCAATTTCTCGGCCTCCTGCTTCACCAGCGTCAGCTCCGCCACGTTTCGTTCGGCCAGCCCCTTGGCTACAGCGAAAGCGAATACCTGCACCAGCAGCCCGCGGTGCTTGGTGTAGGCGTTGTTGGAAAACTGGTCGAGATATTCGGCGATGGCGAGCACATCAAGCTGGCCGACCATCCGGCTGCCGAGGTCTTCCCGGTATCGGGCCAGCTTGAATTGGATTTCCTGCAGGGTGCGGGGCGCGTAGCTACGTCCTGGCAACCATTCATTCTCAAAGCGCTCGAGCAGGTTGCTGAAGTTCTGCACTTTCTCCCCGGTGATCAATGCCAGCAGCGCACCGTCACCGGCCAGCAATGGCAGCAACTTGGCGTTCGCCGCCTTGGCTAAGCGCACAGCCTCAGCCATTGGCTGGTTGATGCTGGTTTTTTTGCCGGTGATGGGGTTCCGGTATTGCCAGTATTTGCCGTTTGGATACAGGTTGTCGGGCAGGTCCCGGTTTTTGCTGGTGCGTTTGCGCGGCGGGGCCATTACGCCACCGCCAGCATCTTGGCCAGCAGCGGGTCTTGAGACCCCGTCAGCTCAGCCTGAAGGTCGATAAAGTACATATCGCCTTTGATTTCTCCGGTCACGGTTCCATCCTCAATCCACTTTTTCAGCTGCTGCAGGCTGGGCTTGCCTCCTGCATAGCGTAGCTTCCTGTATTCGCCGACCTCCATGAGGCGCGGCAATTGAACGGTCATCTGCGTAATTACGCGTGCCATGGGTATACCTCTCCATGCCGCGCTATGGCGGCAGAAGGTGGGGAAGGGGTTACAGGTAGGCGGTTATCGTTGCGCTGCCCTGCGAGTCGACGACCTTCGTATGGACCACGGCGCCGGCGCTGGGGCGAATGATGGGCATGCACTTGGCGAAGGCCGGGTAGAACTCGCCGCCGTCGCCCGGCAGGTGGGTGGTGCACGCCAGGTCAGGGTCTTCGTCGTTCGGAATGTGCGCGGAGAAGATCAGCGCGATGTTGTGTTGTTTGCAGATTTGGATAATTTCGCCCATCAGCGGGTTGATTTGTTCGTCGTAGATGTCTTCTTTGGTCATGGCAATGCCTCGCCCGCCGATCACCGGCAGGCTGGTTGGGGAGTAGGGGGGTTAGGCCAGATCGGCGAGCGCGAAGACGATGCCGCGGCAGTAAAGTTCTCCGTCCTCCATCACGTCGAAGGTCGCGTGCGGAATGTCGGTCATGTAGGACCAGGCCGGCACGCTGGCATCGCTCACGCTGGCATTCCACAACGCCTCAATGCTCTGCGCTGTCTTGCTGCGCACAACGTAGTCGGCAATTGCCTCATCGTCGTCGTCAACCTGCGAGCGATCAAGCACGCCCTTGGCGTCAACCTTGGCCTGGCCGCCGTTGTAGCAGCCAACCTCATCACGGAAAGCGCCTTCAAACTCCATCAGGTCATCGCTGGCACCATAAACAACCACCAGACCAGCCTCCTTGGCCTGCTTGCACTCTTCGGGGGGATTTCTTCGCGGTACTCGCGGCCGGTCAGCATTGCTGCAAACTTTTCTTTGGTCATGGTTTCTCCTATCCCGCCGTCGCCGGCAGGGTGATTTAGTGGGGGAGGGTTACTGCGTCAGGCGGCGCAGTTGCTTGATCAGCTCGGGCAGAGTTTCAGGCTGGATCAGAATGTCGCGGCCTTCTTGGGTGATCATCAGCAGGCCGGTTGCATCGCACTGGACCAGCAGGGCTGGTTCGGAGCCGCGGTCTTCCGTGAATGGCTGCCAGATCACGGCCTGCATGGCGCAGCTCATGGTGTGCGAGACGGTTGGTCTAGTCATTGTTATTGCCCCCGCGCTTCATGGCTGAACGATCTCCCCGGGCACGTCGAAGAACCCAAGCCGCCCCTTCAGCGGGATAAAAGGCAAAGGTTTGGGATCGCGCAACAGAAACCCTTTTTGCCCCATGTACCAGGGCGAGTCGCTGGTATCGACGCTATCGACCAGTTCGACCGATCCGATGATGCCGCCGCGTTGCAGCTCTACGCGCCCAGGCCAGGAAGGCGGAAGGACAATTCCTGCGTCGCTCACGAAGTCCATAGCATCGCGGTATTCATTAGCCGTCATACCCTGCGCAGCATGCACCAGGAAGCGCCCGCGATACTTGGTGTGCCAGGTGCGGTTCTCGATATCCTTGCCGCCGTAGATGATCAGCCAGGCCCAGGGCTGGCGAATGCTCAGCGCTTTCATGACTTCACTCCCGCGAGAAGCTGTCGGAGTTCCTCCAGGGCGATCTCCATTAGATCAGGCCGGCCGAAGTTCGTGGCGCGCTCCAGCAGATCCCGGCTTATAGCGCCCGCAGCCGACTTAAAGTTGATATGCACTTCGCCAAACACAGCAGCATGCGCGACTACCCACTCGTACAGTTCGTCGTCCTCGCGCTTGTCCAAGGTAAAGCGCGCCTGCAAAGAAACGTATTCCTTGCGCTTCATTTCCAACCACTGACCGAAGGTCGCCAAGTCATTGACCCCGGCATGCTTTACGAAAGCGTCAATTGGTGCGCCAGCCAGCAGCTCAGTAACCGAGAGCATGCCGGCTGCCTTCATCCGGCTTTCCAGATCATCCGGCACCATGTTGAGGTTCTGCGCGCTATGGTCGGACTGTGCAACGCGGACGGGGTTGAGGCGGGCGTCGTCAGCAAGCGCGACTAGGTACTCGATGACGTCCAGGGCTGGCTGGTCGCCGGCGAAAACTGTGCGGCATTGCTCGAGCAGCGCCGGTAGCACGATGGCGGCGCTGCTGCTGGCGATGAGGGTTCCGCGTGCTAGGCCCATGGCATAAGCCGAATCTTGGAACGTCATCAGGTCGTCATTCAGTCCGTCGAGCTTGGCGGTGTACTGCCGGTGCAGCTTCTCGATGGCTTCGATGTCGTCGGGGTGGTTCTGGTTTTCGGTGGGCATGGGGATACCTACGTTGTGATAGTCGTGGTTTGATGTTCGTAGCTTGAAGAAGAGCAAAACTGGGCAACAGGGAGATAAAGATGGGTATTGAGAATTCAATTATTACTATTAATCGAGTTCCTGAGTTGCGGGCTTTAATTGATACTGGAACTGATTGGCTAACCCTTGGTGGATTTCTTCTGACTGTAGTCGTGTTTGCTCTTGGAACCTGGGCAACAATTTATAACTTTAAGAAAACGATTTTAAGTCAAGAAAAAGTATCTAAAGCAAATGCTCTAAAGGTCAGTAGGCAAGACTGGATTAACGAGCTAAGGGATACTTGCTCTGAATTCATTTCGGCAGCTTTGACGGTGCAAAGGCTGTGTAATGTGCATGAGTTGCAAAGAGCTTTGCGAGAAAAACTTGCCCTAGATAAATCGGAAGAATACTCGCGTATTATTTCTCAGTGGACTAGTGATCATGTTGGTGCCATGGCGGATGTTAATCGCTTGAAGGCTAAAATCCAGCTGCTGTCCAATCCGAATGAGGGTAACTTTATAGCTCTCATCGGTCATGTAGAAACCGCTTTAGAAGTTTGCAATCAGGACGGGAATTCTGCGGCAGCACCGTGTAAGTTAATCGTCGAAGTCACTCAGGAGATTCTTAAGACCGAGTGGGAGCGTGTGAAACGCATGGAGTAAACGCACATGGCCCGAGCCAGTAAGTGACGCTCCTTTCGACCTGACTGACGGGTCCGTGATTTACTGCGCTTACACCACCCACTCGACCTGCGCATCGAGCAGGGAAGTCAGGCCGGGGAGGGCGGGGTTTAGGCGGCAATTGCCTGCAGCCTATTGCCGCGCCAGGTGTCATTGGCCTCGGCGATCGCAGCCAGTGGTGGTGGACTGACGCTGTTGCCGCACATGAACACCTGTTCTGACTTCGTGAACGTCCGGCCATCGTGCCCGTGGGTGATGATGTAGTTGCTCGGGAAGCCCTGGGCCGCGTACAGCTCATGCGGCTGCAGCATGCGCAGGCAGATATCGACGATCACATACGGGTCGTTTCCGATCCAGACTGTCACCAGAGCCAAGCGGTCCTTGGTGGTCAGCGTGTGCATCGGTTCGCGGATATCGGCCCATTGCCCACCCTCGCCGTAATAGCGCATCAGGAACGCCGCACAGCGTAGCGCGCCGTCCTCAACTTCCGGTGATAGCTTCAGCTCGACCAGTGCCGACTTCCCGCCACCGCCAGCAGTGATCACTGGCGCCGGCGCATCAAGGCCTTGCCCTACGCTGGCGCCGAACTGGCGGGACAGGAAGGCCGTGGCCAGGGCATGATGCTGGCCGCTGGCGCTGACCACCTTCAACGGGTCTTCAACGTCGCGCGCATCGCAGTTTCCGCGCAGATGCACCAGGTTTGCGGTGACCAGGCGCTGCTGACTGCCGGTATTGGTCACGGTTGAGACTGTTTCATCCATCCCGCGGGAGTACATGGTGTTAAAGCCACCATTCGCCTGCTCAAGAAACGCGGTAGCCACTGCAAACGATCCGCCTCGCGGCCAGGCCGTGACCGTGTTCAGCGGCTGATCGACTGGCAGCACTGCATCCCGCGACCAGTTGGCGATCGGCACGATGAAGGGCTTGGCCTTTTTCAGCACCTCGCGGTCGATGCCTTTGGCTATGCGCCGCAGGGTGGCCTCGGCCAGCGGCTTCTTGCGGCCGAAGATGCTGTTAGTGGGAAGGCTGAAGTCGATGCACTCGGCTGCCGTGCGGTATGGCTTCTGGCCTTTGGCCGGCTTGGCGAAGTGGGTTGACTCAGGCCAGACAACTGGGTTTCCATCGCGGCGCGCGACCATGAAAAGGCGTTCGCGGCTGGTCGGCGCGCCGAAGTCGCAGGCCTTGATGATGCGGTGCTCGACCACATAGCCCAGTGACTCAAGGCAGGAGAGGAACTTGTGCCAGGTGTTGCCCTTACGCTTCGGGTCTGGCACCAGGAATTGCTCGCCGCGCGGTACCCGCTCGCCGGGCGCAGCTACACGATTCACCATCTTTCCAGTAGCCTGGCACTTGATCTGTTCCAGCGTCACGACGCGGCCGGTCTTCTGGCAGCGCTTGGCGATCAGCGGTCCCCACTGCCGGATCTGCTTCACGTTCTCCAGGCTGATGATTCGAGGCTGGCCGATCCCGGCCCACTTGATCACCACCCAGGACAGGTCGCGGATTTCCTTCTTGCGCGGCTGGCCGCCGGCGGCCTGGCTGTGGTGGGTGCAATCTGGCGAGGCGTGAAACCAGCCGATATGCCGGCCGGCGAGCACTTCAACCGGGTCAACCTCCCACACGTCTGTCTGCAGGTGCATGGCGCCCGGGTGATTGGCTTCGTGCATGCTGATTGCCGCAGGGTTGTGGTTGATGGCGATATGCACCGGCCGGCCCAGGCCCATTTCAATCCCGGTGCTTGCGCCGCCGCCGCCGGCGAACAGGTCCACGTTGATCTCTTCGTCCTGCTCATTGAGCGCAAGTCCGTATTGGGTGTGAAAGTCGAGAGGTGCCGGCTTCTTCAGTGAAGACATGCGTTACTCCAGGCAAAGCGCCGCCGTGCCGCAGCCGGTGGCGGAAAAGATATTCCAGAAAGGGGCAAGGTTTTTCGGGGCTATTCGTCTTGGCAGATGCGCAGGGTTTCGCGGCGATATGCCTGTTCAAGTTTCAGCGCCACGCTCGGCGGCACCTCGAAAACGTGGCGCGGCACTTCAAGCAGCGGCGCCGATCCACTCGGACCTAGCGCGTGCAGGTGATGAATCATCAGCGTCATCGCTTCTCCGGCCTGCTCAATGCCATGCCAGGCCATGAGGTCAGCCAGCGCAGCCTTCGTGCCGGGCCGCACGCGCAGCCTCAGTTCCTCTTCAGATGCAGCCAGGCGCTTGGCCGCGCTCTTGGCTGATCGTTCGGTGCTGGTCTTGGCAGTCATCCCCACGTCCTCGCATCGTTAAACCCGGCGAGCCACGCACAGCGGCGGCCCAGCATCCAGATTGGGTAAGGGCAGCGCGCCTCGTTCGGCGCCCAGCAGCCCTCTTGGTACTCGGTCAGGTATTTCATCGGTTAGGTCCAGGTGGGCGATGCGGCGGCGGCCGATGGCTTGGATGCGGCGCTTCATGGCTGAGCAAGTTCGGCTGGCACGCTAACGGTGTCGCCCAGCTTGGCGGCCACGATGGCGCGACAGGCGGCGATTAGAGCGGTAGGCCCAAGCCCAAGACGGTCTTCGCTGTGCGCCCACCATGTTTCAGTGCCTGACTGGTTCAGAGCCGTGATGTGCTTCTCAATCAGCGGCCCGCCCTGGCTCCAGTCGGTGGATGGCCGGTAGTAGTTCGTCCAGCAGCCCCCGTCGGGCAGTTGATAGATGCAGCTAACCCCACCATCCGCACCCACCTTCAGTTCATCCGCTCCGGTTGCCAGCGCTACAGCCCAATCCAACGCCGGCCCGATCAGGTCGGCGGTTTTTACTTCGATATTGCTCATGCCGCCCCCGCCATCAGCAACTCGGCGTCAATCTCAGCCAGCTGGGTTTTGAGGTTATTGATCGTGTCCGCGCCGCGCTGGCGGTCGGCATGGCTCCAGCTGTTACTGAAGTCGTTGAGGCGGCGGAGGCTGCCGAGGTGGTGCTCACGGGCTAGCCTCAGCTCGTCGCTGGTTCTGAATGGCATGGAATGCTCCTAGGTGTTTCGACTGTTGATGTCGATGCCGTGGATTTCGGCGATCTCGCGCAGCACAAACCGCGTTATGCCGAGTGCGGCGCAGATTTCGGCCTGGGTGTGAGTGCCGGCGAGCTGGGCGATTTGCGCCGCCATTGCGTCTCTCGATCTCCGGCGAGACTTCATGGTCTCGGCCGTGCCGGTGGTGAACTGAATGCCGTGCTCGATCGCGATGCGGTTGATGGTGCGGGTCGACCTGCGTAGCGCCTTGGCCGCGGCCAATACCCCGGCCTCGGTGAACTGGCGCAGGGATTCGGCCAGAGCGGGCTCCGCGTCCCGATGGCCGTCCCATCTCAAGCTGCCGCCTTCGCCAGCCTCACGCCGGGCAGGTCGAAGCTGGCGCCCTGGGTGCGCAACTCGGCGGCCAACGCTTCCTGATTGACCATCAGCAGGTCCAGCGGCGCATGGCCGTCGGATACCGCGATCACTAGCTGCATCAGGTCGAACACTTCCGGATGGTAGGACGCGCGGGCTGCTGGAGCGGCTTGCACTGGTGCGGACGGGCGCTGTAGGACGGGCGCCGGCTGAGCGGCCGGCTCGGGTTGCTGTTCCGCTACGGGCTCCGTTACTGGCTGAACTACTGCTGGCGCTTCTGCTGCTGCCAGATCAATCTGCCGCTGATTTTCGGCCGCGACACGCAGACGCTCAGTTTCACGTTTCTTGGCCTCCGCTTCTTCATGCTCGCCAATGCGGACCTTGATCAGCGCAACCAGGTCGTCATTCGCCTTGAGCACCAACTGCTGAGCATCGTTGAACAGGAAGGCATGGTCGACCGCCAGGGTGCGAAGGCTTTCCAGGTTGATGCGGATGCCGTCGGCGACCTGGTTGGCGTCGATCTTGGCGCGGGCCAGTTCGGAGTCGACGGCATCGCGCAGGCTGGCCAGCGTGCGCTTGTTCTTCATGGCGCCGGCGAAGTCTGTGGCCACTGCCGGCATCACCAGTCGGCCAAGGGTCTTGTTGATCGTGGCAATGTGGTCGGTAAAGGCCGCCTCGGCCTTGGCCTTGATGCTGACCTTGATCGACAGTTCCTGCGCCTTGACCTGCTTGTCGACGTTCAGGCGTGTCGAGCGGGCATTGGCGCTGATCCGGTCCAGCGCCTTGAACAGCTCGTCAATGCTGGTCGTCTGGCTGAGCGCCTGCTTCTTGGCCTGAGCTACCGCTTCCTCAACGTCGCCACACCACTTGACGGCCTTCTTGGCGTCGGCAAAGTCCTGGTCGGTCTGTAGGTCGGTTTTAACCGATCCGATCACGGCCAGGGCCGATTCCTCGAACACTTTTAGGTTGCTGGCGGTGACCATGCCGGTCAGCTCAATGCGCAGCGCTGGCAGCTCGTCAGGCGCCTTGCCGACCACTGCCGGGGCGTACTCGGCCGGCACGAACTCGGCCAGGTCGGCCTCGAACTGAGCCCAGCCGGCCAGCAGCTGCTCGGCGCGGCCAGGCACTGACCGGTACTCCATCTGGTGGAAGTTCTCGGCGGTGCCATCCGAGCACACGAAGAGGGCCTTTTCGGCACCGCTGACCAGCAGCTGCTGCTCAAGCTGCCAGTAGTAGTGCGGCTCAAGATCGCCGGCCTGGACCTGGGCGACAAGGCCTTGATTCAGCAGTTTGTGCTCAAACAGCACGTCTTCCAGCATGGTCATGCCGTCCATGCTGGCCAGCAGGTTGCCGCTGGAGGCGACGACCGGGAAAAGATCCTCGCCGATCATGCCCTCAAGGATGATGCGGGCCGACGCCTCTGCAGTGTGGCCCTGGTCGAAAATGTACTGCGTGGCCTGCGATACATCCGGCGCGATGCCGGATTTCTTCAGGGCCAGCAGTTCGGTGCGGGTCTGGTATTTCGACGCGCCCATCATTGCCGGCGCTTCGGAGGCGGTGAAGAAGGTGGCACGCAGCGCTAGCCACTCGGGGCTGCCTTGAACTTCGGTATGGATTTTCATGCCTGCTCTCCTTCCAGCGCTTCAAGCGCCTCGATTTTTTTGATTTGCTCGAGACTGAGCGTGTATTTCGTGCTGATCTTGGCGATGACGTGGTCGGCGCTGCTTTTCCCGGCATCGAAGCTGGCGCGCCAGGCTGGAATGCTTTCTTCCAGCTTGCCGTCGGGATAGGCGGGCAGGGCTGCCGGCTCAGACTCTTCGCGCTGGGCCTGGCTCGCAGCGGGCGTCACGTCGCGGGCGCTATCGTCGAAGGCCTTGCCTTCCATTTCGTCAGCGGTTGGCGCAGAGCCGACTTCGGGGAATGCCTTGCGCAAGGCCTGTGCCTCGGCGCACTTGGCGAGCTGGGCAAAGGCGCGGCGCTTCCACATGGCGTTTGGCGCGGCGCTGTCCCGGCTGGCGGTGGCGTAGTTCTCCAGCCAGCGCTCATTGGCTGTGAACTCGGCGATCTGGCCGCTGGCCATCTGCCGTTTTACGGTGACGCGGCACCACTCGGGGTAGGTGACTTCTACGCCAGCCAGGGTGGCGGTAATCGCCGGCCCGTACTCGGGGTCGCTGATACCGGCGTACTGGCCGGTGCGCGCCGCCTGGATGCGGTACAGGCCAATGCCCGGCATCACCACGTCGACCATGCCACGGCCCTTCTGGTAGATCGGCACGATGTGGACCGGCTTCAGCATCGGGTCGAGCTGGGCGGCCTTGCAGTAGGCCAGCACCATCACAACCGAGTTCTGTGCAGCGCCTGGGTACAGGCTTCCGCTCAGCACTTCGACTAGGGCGGCCTCGGCAATTGCCGGCATAGCGTCGGCATGTTTCGCGGGTGCGTTCATGGTGAATCTCCAGACGCGCGAAGCCCTACGAGCTGGCGCATACGTGTTAGCGGGAAAGGGGAGAGGTTTAGCCGCCGATGCGCTCAACCAAGTCGTAAACCGCAGCCAAGCCCGTAAAGGCGAGCAGGCTGAAAGCGAAGCCGCGCCAGAAGGCGTAGCGCTTGGCGCGCTGGTAGCGGGTCATGCTTCGCTCCACTGCTGATCGGTCAGCTCTGGCCGCTGGTCGCGATAGCCGTGAATGCGGCACCGCTGTTGCGGTAATAGGATTGTCGGGCAGGCCTTGGGCAGCAGGCGGACGCACTCAGGGCAGTCGACGCCGTACTTGGCGCGCAGCCGCTTCTTGTGGTCGCGCATGCCTTGGTGCATTTCGGCGACGTCACTCACTTGCGAACCTCCTTGATCATCAGCCCGGCATCGATGACCTGCTGGACGGTGGTGAAGCCCATCAGCTGCAGGGCCTGGATCGCGGCAGCCATGCTGATGAAGGTGATGTTCTTCATGCGACAACTCCCAGCTGCTTGGCCCAGTAGGCGTTTTCGATGGTGTGAAGCCGGCGCTCCAGTTCGGATGCCTGGGCGTGGGTGATGGCGCAGGAAACCTCTGCCATTACGATCATCCCGCTGGCATAGCTGATGGTGGTCGGCGGATGCGCGGAGGTCTTGGCGGCCTCGATTTCGCGCTCAATCACTTCCAGTGGTGTTCGTTTCATGCTGCTCTCCATTTCTCTGCGCGCGCCTCGGCGCGATCGAATGCGGCGTTTTCCTTTTGGGCGTCGACAACCCGCCACAACAGTTCCTCGATCAGTTCAGCGTGCAGTTCAGCCACTGCGGCGCAGCCGTTGCGACCTAGGTCGGCAGTGTTGCCGTCCTCGTCGTAGATCACGCCGCTGACCACGCTGAACTCCAGTTCGCGGCAGCCGTAGTAGTCGTCGGGACTTGCCCAGGACGATGAATCAGGCGGTGTGTCGATCACACTGGTGATCTCGACTTCGAGCTGGTACTCGTCCACTTCGATGCTGTGCTTCATGGTGGTGACCTCATGTGGTCGCCTGCTTTCTGCTGAACACTCGGGCACGGCCGTTGCTCCGATGGGAGGCCGGGGAATGTTCAGAAGGAAGAAGGCGGGGGAGTGGGTTGCCGGTTACGCCGTCCGGCGCTGGCGCTCTGCGGGGTTGCCCCGGTCGAACCAGCCGATTACATCCGTGCTTTGGGTGGGCCTAGCAGATTTCGCTGCATGATCCGCAGGGAGATCGTCGGCCACAGGTTCCGCTGCCTGTCAGGTGTTGGACGCAGGCTTCAGGCTTACTACGCCACGCAGGTGAATCATTGGTCTACTTCATGGCGAATCCCTCCGCTGTTCGCTCACTGGGCAGGCAGTGGCCACCTATGGAATGGGTGCCGTCTTTCCGGCTGTCAGCAGGCGCACTGCTCGGTCGGTCTCTCCCGCTCACTGTCACGGTGTGTTCTGTTCGTGTGGGCAATTCCTCCCACGCCTTCCAACAGGGCGCTCACCGTTTCGCGTTGCTCTGGTGACGCTTCAGCCTTCCCGAATTCGAGCGATTGGATTCGGCTCGTTCAGGTAAGGCGAAAGCCTCAATTGCAAAACCTTGACGTGGTCGGCCTGCTGATCGATCAGGTCCCGCACGTCCTTGGCGTCGTAGAAAGTCATGAGCTGCTGAATATCGGCGTCTGGCGCCTGCTGCACTCTCGGCTTCAAGTCCGAAACTCGAACCGGATACACCTTGTCTTCGCTGATGCCGCAGCAGATGACGCTGGCAACTTCTTCCATTTCCCCTGCGTGAATCACTGCCGTTGGCGGCGACTGGACTGGAACGTCGACCCAGGTGTTGGAGCGGTAGGTGTTGATCACCTTGTGGGTGTAAATCTCGCTCGGTACGCCGTGGCGCTTCATTTCGATCAGTGCGTAATCGCCGAAGCTAGGGAACGGACGCTTCTTTGTGTCGTAGTTGAATTCGCTCATCTGCAATGCCTCGATTGATTTCCCAATGCAGCCTGTTGCCAAGCTGCATCAGTGAAAACGTTCGGTCTTGCTCGCCCGGGTAGCTGCTGGCTACTGGCGTTTGGCTCTTCTGGCTGTCTATCCGGCGTTACAAGGCCACCTCCGGTTGGGCGCTACATTCACAGCAAGCGCTTCTGCGCCTGTCCGCTTTGCCTGGTGATACGTCCCGTTCTGAGAGACTCCCGGCAGGGAGCGTTAGCCGTGCAACCCTTCGCTCGCCATTTCCAGATGCCATGGCAGGGCGTTGAGCAGGCCAGTTCCAGAGCTGGCATGGAGATCGAAATTTGTAGCCCGCACTGTTCGGCTTACGCCGGATCGATCCGCGGAGGTCTGAGGCTGTTAAAGAGCGGCAACCGGTGTTCTGGTCTGGCGCCCGGCGTTGCTTGGCGTTGATTGAATTTAAGCAATCTGAAATTAATAGGTCAAGCATTCTGAAATAAATATTTTCAGGTTGCTGAATTTATTTTCGAGCGGGCACAAAAAAGCCCGCACATGGCGGGCTTCACTTGGTAGCTGTGATCAGTCGTCTTTCGGCACTACCCAGAAAACTTGCACGCCACCATCGTCGCGATGGGCGAGGGTGACGTTGTCGGTCTCGGCGATTTCTTCGAGGATCTGTGCCCAGTCGTCTTCTGACTCATCCGGCGCTTTGTAGAGCAGGGCGGCCTTGGCTTTTTGAGCGGCAGGGGAGTTGATAATTTTCTGCAGGCGCGCACCGAGCAGCTCGTACTGACTGGGTGGCTTCGGTGTTGCAGGCTTGCCTTTGGCCATGATGAAAACTCTCATATACTGTTTGCATATACAGTATTTTAAGCGGACGAATTTGGCAAGGCGACACGCGCCTGGCAAGGGCCCAGAGGAGGGGGCGGCTAGAGTGGCCTGGCTTTACTCGACAGCCATCAGCGCCACTATGGTCTCGTCGATGAAGTCAGCGTTGGCCTGGAGGGGTTCGAGGTGGAACTGTGCGGCGTCGGTGGTTTCAACCAAGCCGCGCTGCTCGGCCCAGGTGGCCAGGTCTTCAAAGCCTGCAATAGTGAGCTGGCTCTGGTGTACGCGGTGCAGGATGGCGGGGAGAAGATCTTGGCCTGTCATGGGAGCCTCCTAAGTAGAGAATCAAGCGTAGCAGAGTAGAGAAAACACAAAGCCCGCGCTTGTCGGACTCTATCTGGCGTTGTGGTTGGGAAGTGGCGGCTAGAGCAGGGCGTCTGCGATCGGCTGAATCAGCTCCGGATAGTCGTTGCGTACGTTGCCGACATCCTTTGTGACCGGATACCACCGGAAATGTTCAGCGGGTAGGGTGTGGTACTGAAGGATGTCGTTTGCGGCCTCCGGTGGCGTGGCGAGATCCAGCCACTCGCGGGCCAGGTCCGGGGCCAGGACAACCGGGCGGCGATCATGCACGTCGAGCATGCCGCCTTCGGAGTCCGCCGTGATGATCCGGAAGCCATCACTGTCCCGCGGCTCTTCGTATCGGGCAGAGAATAGACCGATGGCCGGAAGGAAGAGTGGGGAGCCGTCCTTGGGCGTGATGTAGTAGGGCTGTTTCTTCGACTCGCCCTCGATCACCACCCATTCAAACCAGCCATCTGCGCAGACCAGGGCGCGATGGTGCCAGATTTGCCGGTAGAACTTGCTCGTCGCCACGATCTCCCGCCTGGCGTTGAAATCGTTCTTCGGGCCTTTCTCTGCCCACTCCGGTACCCAGCGCCAGCGCGCAACATCCCATATCAGCACATCGCCTTCTGTCCGCAGCAATTGGACATACGAGTGCGGGGCGACGTTGTAGCGCTCAATCGGCTGATCACTGAGCAACCTGGCTTCTTCCGGGCTGGTGTTCAGCACCGCCGCGAATTCGTGCAGCCCACGGTACTGGGAAAGGCGCCCGCACATGGCGCGCTCCTAATTCAGGACTGGAAAGGGAAGGGTAGACCAGAAACGAAAAACCCCGCTCGGTGGCGGGGCTATCGGCAAATGGTTATCGGGATAACTATTTCAGTCTTGGCGGCCGGTTTGCAATTGATTGCAACGGAAACGAAATGATCCGCAATGTACAGGGCTTTGTGTTTGGGCTAGGTCGATCTACTTTTTGTGCTTTGGCGGGTTGTAGAAAGGAAGAGAAATTGGTGATATCCCAACTCTATTGCATGTCGATTGTACGAGCTCTCTCCAAAATGGCCATACATGATAACCAACATTGACTTTTCCAAATGTGGACATGGCTTCTTCTTCTAGCTGTAGCTTCATTTCATAGTCTACTGCAAAGGACGCCGTGAGAGTAAAGTGCGAAATATCTTCGTCGGTCTCAATGGTTGGCTCATTAGTATTGCTAGGTTTGTTTTTTAAGCGTAAGTCGCATTTGTACAGATATCTAATTCCAATGACCTTGTCGTTGTCGTCCAAGATCATTTTTCTTTTACTAATACCAGAGCGCATAGATAGACTGACATCCATCCCCCCCTGTGCTTCGCTGAGCTCATCGGACACCTCGACGGTATAGCTTTTCAGCAGAAGCTCTTTTAATCGCAGGCTTTTTTTGGCAGCCTCGATAGCGTCGTTCATCACGCGGCCTCGTAGCTTAAGTCACGAACTGGAACTACTTTATTGATTGTAAATGCATAATCATTGCAGGCATCAACGCCTTTTGACGGGTGAATTCTAGAAACACTGTCAGAATAGAAAGTTTCCCAGTCTGCTGCAGCGTGCTCATCAACTAATTCTATTTTAACTTTGGACTCTAATGCGAGTGCAAGATCAGAAAGCGTTGCCAGGGTCATGTTTCTGGAGCCGGTAAGCAGCTGAGTAATGTAGGAGGTGCTTTTCTCAAGTATTTTAGAAAGAGAGGTTCTATTTATGTCTCTTTCCTCCATGCGATTGCAGATAAGTTCTGCCACCTCAAGAATTAGCTCCTGCCTGCGAAACTCTTTTCTGTTTTCCTCGCTTTCATCAATCCAGGAAGTTAGATAGTCACTCATTTTCCACTCTCCGCCAGCTTTCAATCACTCGGTTCGTATCCCGGTCATCCAGCTTCGCGCCTTTCTTGTAGGCGTAATGGCTGATGATGAAAGTCCCTTTAACCTTCGTAGAGAACCACCCATACGCCCTCAAGCGAATGGTGCTATTCGTTTTGACAGCATAGAAGTGTGATCCATTCGGCAGCTGTGCCTCTTTATTGAAATGTTCCGGCATTCTGAGATTGCCGGCATCTGCAAGCTTTTTGCTGAGGGCCAACAGCTTTGCCCTGCCTGCGAGATGTAGATTCTTCGGGACATGTTCAAGCGCCTCGCTCAGCGATTCATTGGCTCCTGGCATCTCACACACCTTGAGCTTTACGCCTTGGACAACCAGGGTCAGATCTGTCATGGGCGGCAGATTCTATTTACATATAAGTAAACACACAAGGATTTGCAAGGTGCAAATCGACCTACGGTCTCTGTGGGGGTGTTAGTGAGCGGTGTGTTTTGGCCACGGCTGAAGAAAGCTACGCAGTCGATTGAGCTGGGCGAGAACGCGAGCGCGGTGCTGTAAAGGATTCGTTTCAGCGTCATACGCTACTCCCTGCGATCATCCGTCCCACTGAATAAGTGTCGGCGCTGTCATGGCTTTTTAGCGCTCCAGGCCAGCAAAGCGCCTGCCATGGATGATCAACTACGCTGTCCTGCGAATCAAGGTGGCTAGTGTTCGTCGTCAATCAGTTATCTGCATGCACGCTCAATCACCAGCTCACCCCTCAACACCCGCACTTCCTTCGGTGCTTCGACACCGATCTTGACGTTGCTGCCCCGGGATGCACCTACATGGATGGTGATGCCGTCTCGCAGCAGGTGTTTGAGCAGCGCCTCGGTGTCGACGCCGGGATCGATGCTCAGCTTGATCAGTTCGCCTTCGTGGCGGGTGAGGGTGAGAAAGCCCATGGGTAACGCCTCCGTGCGTTGCTGTGTTACTGCCCCATGATCTGCTGATAGCGCTGCTGATACTCGGCATACGGCAAGTTCTGCTGCATGAGCTGGTCGACCTGCTGCTGCTTGTAGGCTTGTTCGCTGAGGGGTTGGCCGACTGACGCGGCCGAGGGAGAGAAAGACCTAGCGGGCGCAACAGCGTCGATATTGCCAATGCACTGGTACTTAATCACCGTTTGGCCGGCAACGCAGGTGCCCCAGCCGTCTCGCTGCTGGCAGTTCTGGGTCATCCCGCCGAACGCCTCTGCATCACCGTAACCCCAGACAGCGCACTTGGATTTGGCTATCGAGAGGGCTTGCTGCTGATTGATGACAGGCTTCTCGAACTGCCGGAAGTCATAGGCCATATCCACGGTGCCGTCGGCGCGGCTGCCGCCTGTTGCATAGAAGTCTTTCTTGACTGCGCAGCCGGAAACAACCACGGCGGTCGCCAAGGTCAGTAGCACCTTGGCCGTTAAAGGAAAGCAATTTTTACGAGTGGCGCGCATGTCAAATTCCTTGTTTTTATTGGGTGCCGGGCGTGCTGGGGGGCTGGCTTGCTACTGGGAAATGATCTCTTTATAGCGGCGCTGATACTCTTCGTATGGCAGGCCTTGTTGCATCAACTGCTTCACCTGTTCGTCTTTGTAGGCTTGAGAGGAAAGGGGCTGAGCGGGTGCGGGAGTGGCGGCCGGCGCTGGGGTGGCTATCTGCATCGTAGTGCCGCCGGCAAACGAGCCAGGGATGCTCGGAACCGACACGACCTTGCCGTCGCGCATCTGGAAGGACACGGTCTTGCTGGAGCCTGAGAAGCCGTTCACGTGGCTCCATATCCACGTCTGGGTGTCGCCCATCGACATTACAGAGTAAGGCCGACCCATGATCTGGGTTACCTGCGCCTCGGTCATGCCGACCTGCACCTGGCGAGCTTTGTCGAACGAAAAGTTAGTACCGGCACAGCCGGCAAGGGCAGCGATTAGAGCCAGAGCAGCGATGATACGCATAGCAACCTCCTTGTCTTATTGAATTACATGCCGCCGCCGCGCCAGACGATCCGGCCGATTACTCCGATCTGCTGAATGGCGTCTTCGCTGATCGGTTCGTCTGGATAGGCGCGTTTGTCCAGGTTGTCGCTGCTGATCACCCAGCCGCCGGCAAAGGATTGCACCAGCCGCTTGATGCTTACTTCACCATTAGGGCGAAGGAGGGCGTAGACCTTGCCGCTCTTGGGCTCAGTGTCTGCCTCGTCGACAAGTAGAACCTCGCCTTCCGCGATGGTCGGCTCCATGCTTTGGCCGTCTGCATAGATGACAGAAAGGTTTGTCTCTTTTAGGGACATGCGCTTCAGCCAGTCACGCTTGAAGACCAGGCCTCCCTTCAGCTCCACGTGGTCATTGTGGTAACCGCTCCCTGCTGAGCCTTTGGCTGTGTACTGGGGTATCAGTGCGTAGTCCTTCTCGCTAGGGGAGCCCGGTTCCTGCTCTTCATGCTCCAAGCCCGCACCGATAGCGAGCCACTCAGCGCGAAAGCCAGTTGCAGCTGCAAGGGCATATAGATTTTCAGGTCTCAAGCTCTTGCTTTCACCTGAAATCCATTGGGTTACGGCAGAGTTGGCAACCCCGCACGCCTTGGCTATCTCGCCTTTCTTTTTGCCGCTGGCCGCAATGGCCTTAGCGATTCGTTCGTGTCGTTCCATGCAGCAAAGCTTAAGGGTACTGAAATTAAGTATGCAGTGATCTTCAGCGCTCCTTGCTTGGTGTATTTCAGTATGCTGTAATTCAGTTACTTCCATGAGAGGTGACCAATGAAGACTAAAGACGCGGCCGAATTCTTCGGCTCCCGCAGCAAGCTGGCGAAGGCGCTAGGGGTCTTCCCGAGTGCGGTTAGCCAGTGGGGCGACGAGGTTCCGCTCGTTCGCCAATACCAGATCCAGGTTTTATCCAAAGGGCGCCTCAAGGCCGATCAAAGCAATGGCCGGCCGGCAGCCAGCGATTCAACCGAACACCCAAAGACCGCCGCCTAGGAGACAAGCCTATGACTCCATCCGCGCAGGGAGGCGAAAGCCCAGCAGAGCGACTGGCTGTCATGGAGCACCACATTGATCAGCTGGCGGAGCTGCTGAAGGAAGACCTGAAGCACCTTCGTGAAGACCTTGAACACGAGAGTGGATCGAGCGAGCCGCCAGAGAAATAGCGACCCGCTCGAAGCCAGCGACACCCGCTTCACCCAGCCGATCACGCACCAGATCGGCATGACGCTCGAAGGCTGCCGGAAGACGCAGTTGAGAGGACAGGGGCAGGACCGTCGAGACGGCTGCCAAGAAACACCTTAAGGCGAGCACTTCGCCTTCAAGTTCGGAGAGATCGGTTTGCATGGGGTTCTTCCCTGTTGGCTGATCCAGTGATTGCAGATTGCCAGCGCCGATTCGCTGGCTCCACGGAAACAGGTAGGGGGATTTACGGATGAATAAGTTTCTCGAAGCGCTGCATGACGCGGTACTCGATGCAGGGGCCAAGAACATGGCCCGCAATGCCGGCTTCAACAGCCACATGACCCTGCTGCAGCGCGCCAACCCCAACAACGACGACCATCAGCTGAGCCTGCCGCAGTTCCTGCGCATCGTGGTGCACCTGCCCGAGCAGGACCGCCGCCGCGTGCTGCTGGCGCTGTCGGAAGAGTTTGGCTATGGCTTGGTCGCCAAGGCCGTGCAGCCCGCCGAGAGCCCGATGCAGGCGCTGCTGGAACTGGTCACTGAATCCGCTGACGTCACCCGCGCCGTGCACGACGCCATCGCTGACGGCCGCATCAATAGTCAGGAGAAATTCACCATCCGCCGCGAGATCAGCGAAGTACGTCACTCGCTGGACGTGCTGGAAGAGTCGGTGAAGGTGGCCTGAGGTGAACGCCCACACCGAAGTGCGCAGCAAGGAGTTCCATCAGGCGATGGCGATGCTGAGTGCTCGATCGGTGCGCGGGATGTATAGCGAAGAGAAGAAACAAAAAGCCCGCAGGGAATGCCTAGGGCATCTGCGGGCTTCGTTGCGCCCTCCGGTTGCAGCCGGAGAAAACATGGATATTCAACGTCGGGAGCAAGTATGAGCAACGTTATCCCACTTCGCAACACCGGGGGATTTACCCGGATGGACAACACACTGATGGATGCCCTGGCGGCTGTTCATTTGTCGCCGGCGGAGTTCAAGACCCTGCACGTCATTACGCGCCTCACTGTCGGGTACGGACGCGCAGAGCACCGCATCACCGCAGAAGATGTCGCCAAGCGCACCCATATCCTGCCTGCCCACGTTTCCCGCGCCATAAGCAAGCTTCTTGCCCGCCGGATCATCTACCGCATTGGTGGGAGCCGCAGCGACATTGGTGTTTGCGACCCGAAAGAATGGGTGTACGAAGAACAGAAAACCCCCACGTCGACTCAACCAAAAACAGTCGAAATTACCAATATTGGTAATCTGGACAACGTATCGAAACTACCAAATTCGAGCGACTCCCTTCTCTATACAAAGAAAGAACCCCTAGTAACTGTTCCTACGGAACAGATTACTGCCCCCCAGGGGGCTGAACCCACCAACCTTGAGCAAGGGTCTCTGGTTTCGTTCGATGGCGAAGATTTCAAAGTCGACGATGCCCTGATCACCAAGTGGGCAAAAGCCTATGCCCCGGTTGACGTTGAAGCCGAGATCGTCCGTGCCGCAGCCTGGGCCAGCGGCAGCAAGCCGAAGAAGGACTGGCGGCGCTTTCTGATCAACTGGCTGGGTCGTGAGTTCAAACGCAATCCCAAAGGCGCCGACGAAACCAACGTACCCGTCGACAAGATCATCGACTTGTACCACCGCACCTGCCCGAACCTGCCACCAGTATCCGTGGCCAGCGATAAGACGCTGCGCAGCATGATCGTGGAGCGTTGGAACGAGTCCGTGGCTCACCAGAGCGGCGGCGGATTCTGGAAGCCATTCTTCGTGAAGGCGAACAGCCGCAGTCAGGTGTTCTTCCGAGGGGCCAATGTGGCGCCGCGGCTGGAGTCGCTGGTCAGCCGGTCCGTCTTCCGCGAAATCTCGGAGGCGGCGCAATGATCGACTTGCACAGCCTCGAAGCAGAACACGGCGTGATCGGCGCCATGCTCATGCAGCCCCACTTGATCGATGTACTCAGCGAAGGCCTGGTCGCAGCCGACTTCTACTGGCCCGAGAATGAGGATCTGTATCGCCTGATCCTGGCGCTGCGCGAAGACAGTCAGCCAGTCGACGTGATCACCCTGAGCGACCGTAAGCCGGTGCTGACCGACGACGTGCAGACGCTGGTTTATGCCGCCGAGATTCAGCAAAACACGCCCAGCGCCGCAAACGCCAAGAGCTACGCCAAGATCATCCGGGAGCGCGCCCTGGCTCGCGCCATCGTGTCGGCCAGCGGCCGCATCGCCGATATCGCCCACGAACGGATGCCGGTGGAAGACAAGCTCGCTCAGGCGCAGTCGGTAATCCTGGCGCTGGACGGCCAGGCTGCCGACGACGAATGCCAGGTGGTTGGCGACATCCTGCGCGACCATATCGAAATCTTGCAGGCGCGCAGCGACAAAAAGGGCGAGCTGGACGGGCTGTCTACCGGCCTGAGCGATCTGGACGACAATCTGCAGGGCCTGAAACCCGGGCAGATGATTACGCTCGCCGGCCGGCCGGCCATGGGTAAGACCACCTTGGCCATGAACATCGCCGAGGACGTGGCGCTGCGCCAGAAGCTGCCAGTGCTGGTGGTGTCGCTGGAGATGAGCAAGTCGCAGCTCATGGATCGGCTGTTGTCAGCTGTCGGCAAGATCCCACTGAACAAGATCAAGGATGGCTCCGCTCCCGCCGATCACGGCACGGCGCTGAACGTGGCCGCCGCCAAGCTGCGCGATGCGCCGCTGCTGGTGACCGACTTGCCGTGCATGACCGTCCCGCGCATTCGCTCGATTGCCCGGCGCATGAAGCACAAGCACGGCGGTATGGGACTGGTGGTGATCGACTACATCGGCCTCATCGAAGGCGAGGGGAATAACCGCACCGAGGACGTGAGCACCATGTCGCGCCAGATAAAGCTGATGGCGCGCGAGCTTGGCTGCCCGGTGCTGATCCTCTCGCAGCTCAACCGTGGCTGCGAGTCGCGCCCGGACAAGCGCCCAGTGCTGAGCGATCTGCGCGACTCGGGCGCCATCGAACAGGACTCCGACATCGTGCTGTTTGTGTACCGCGACGAGGTTTATCACCCGAACGGTCAATACAAGGGCGTTGCCGAGATCCTGGTGCGCAAGAACCGCGACGGCGAGATCGGGACGGTCTTTACCTCGTTCCAGGGCGCGCTGAGCCGGTTCGCGCCATTGGCCTATAGCGACCACCAGAAGTCTAGCGGTGACGGGGAGGGCTGGTGATGCGCAGCAAACAGACCATATTCCGGTACGCAGGCTATGAAATGCGCTCTCACTCCGAGACTCGCTGGGCTGCAATCATGGATGCCTTGAGCATCGTTTGGCTGTACGAGCCACGCGTCATTGATACCCGGCACGGCTGGTATCTACCGGACTTCTTTATTCCTGCCGCTGGCGTTTTCGTAGAAGTCAAAGGGCCGACACCGAACACCGTGGAGATTGAGAAGGCTGGCGATGCAGAGACCCAGACAGGATGTCCGGTGATCTTCGCTCATGGCAGGCCGGAGTTACTGCATGCAGAGCTTTTCCACGGCCTGATCAGCTACTACAGCGGGAAAGGCGAGGTCAGCTTCTCAACTGCCGAGATTGGCGCCCTTGTCCGCAAGCACTACGACCTGCGCACCTATGCCAGATACCTGTCCGAGGGCGAGCACCAGCACCGCCCTGATGTAGTTTCGATAGGCGAGGCGCTGGCCGAGGTGATTGTGGGCTGGATGGATCGAGGCGCCCGTGAGCAGAGCCTGGCAAGCATCCACATGCCGCTGAATGAGAAGAAGACGGCCTGGCACGGCCAACACAGCAAAGCAGAGTGGTTGCTGGCCGAGTTCGCGACCAAAGCATCCCACTGGCGAGCTCAACGGGAGGCCGCATGATGACCAACCCGCTCACCTTCCTCGCCGCCCTGCGCGGCCTGCATCCGGACCTGGCTCGTTACGGCCGGAACGGCGGCTGCTATCGGGTCTACCTGGCGCTGCAACAGGTGTTCCCGAACGCCCAGCCCTACTACGACGGCGACCATGTGCTGACCAAGATTGACGAGCACTTCTACGACATCGGCGGAAGCATCGAACCGGGCACGCATCGGCCGATGAGCGCACACGAGCAACAGCGCACCCAGTTCTGGCAGCCGCTGCCGGCGCTGAGTGCCGAACAGGCATTGCAGGAGGCAAACCATGGCCGATGACGCCGACGTAACTCAAGACTGTATCGAGGTCGAGCTGAGCAATGCCCTGGCGGCGCGCGTGCAGTACACCGGCATCGCTGCGACCGAGTGCCAGGACTGCGGCGACGCGATCCCGCCAGCGCGCCGGGAGGCCGTGAAGGGTACGCAGCATTGCACGCCCTGCGCTGAGTTGCTGGCGCTCAGGGCGGGAGGTGTTCGCCGTGGCTGACTATTCGGAACTGAAGCGGCGAGCACTGGCGCTGAAATCTATCGGCATGACTGCGCCGTTCTCCGCTGAGCACAACCAGGCGGCCATTGCGTATCGATGCGTATCGACTCACGACATCATCCTGGCGCTGCTCGCGGAGAACGAGCGGCTTGAGGCGACGAAGAAGGCGCTTATTGTCGAGCGCAGCGCGCAGCTGGAGCAGCTTGAACCGCTCCGCGCCGAGGTAGAGGCGCTACGGAGGGATGCCGCGCGCTGGAAATGGCTGGAGGGCTCCGCTGACTCCGCCACCTGGGAGCACATTGGCTATCAGGCGCAGATGAATCGGCATTTGCACGTCGACGCCGCCATGAGCAAGGGAGGGCGCGCAGATGGCTGAGAAGATCCGGCTGAACGCCATCACCGACCTGTCCACACTCCAGGCCGCCATTCGCCGCAAGGGCTTCCCCTGCAACATTGCGATCACTGGCGCTGGGCGCAGCTTGCCGCAGAACGCGCTGTTTCATAAGTGGTGCGAGTGCGCCGCCCAGTTCTTCGTGAGCATGGGCAAGACCACCTTCGCCACTGGCAAGCCGATGGACGCCGAGAACATGAAGCGCAACCTCAAGCAGACCTTCCTGGGCGAAGAGCTGATCCGCGACATCAATCTGAAAACCGGGCAGGTAACCGAGCGTTACGAGCTCAAGCACACCAGTCAACTCGACAAAGGTGAAATGCACTCCTTCATGACCTGCGTTGATGCCTGGGCCAGCGAGCACGGCATCTACCTGCCGCATCCCGAGGACAGCGAGTACATGAAGATGCGCGTCAACATGGGGGAAGCGGCATGAGCAAGATTCTCGTTCTAGGTTCTGGCTCTCGCGCACTGATCACCGCTTTGACCCTGAGCATGACGCGCTTGGACAAATCTGTTCGCGAAGCCATCCCCACAGCTATCACTTTTCATGCTGCCGCTGATGATTTCCCCGTGTGGACGCTGAAGCCCGCTGCCGAAGACCCTTTCCGGGGTGGATGCCGCAGCAAGGGCGAGAAGAAACGTGCGGCTCGCGAGCGCCGGCAGAGGGGTGGCTACTGATGTCAAAGCTCACCAAGCTCGCCCGCGACCGCGAATGCCAAGTGAGGCTCGTCGGCATCTGCAACCGCGACCCAGCCACCACCGTGCTTGCTCATTACCGCCTGGCCGGTACCTGCGGCATGGGGGTGAAGCCAAATAACCTCCAGGGTGCTTGGGCCTGCAGTGCATGTCATGACGCATGCGATGGCAGGGCCAAGACCGGCTACAGCCAAGACGAACTACGCCTGATGCACTTGGAAGGCGTGATGCGGACCATCGACATTCTGGTTCGGGAAGGGAGTGTGGCGGCATGAACCTGATCAAGCGTTTCGAACGCAACACTGCCGGCCGCGACTTCGCTGTAGGCGATATCCACGGGCACTTCACTCGACTGCAGGCCGCTTTGGATGCTGCTGGCTTCGACTCGGCAGTTGATCGGCTGTTCAGTGTCGGCGACCTGGTTGATCGCGGGCCGGAGTGCCGTGACGCGCTCGACTGGCTGGCCAAACCCTGGTTTCACCCGGTGCGCGGAAACCATGATGACTACGTCGTTCGTTTCGATACCTGTGACGTTGACAACTGGATCTATAACGGCGGCTCCTGGTTTGCGGGCCTGTCGCTCTACGAGCAGAAAGAGTTCGCCGTCCAGTTTGCCGAGTTGCCGATCGCCATCGAGGTGGAGACGCAAGAAGGCCTGGTCGGCATCGTCCACGCTGATTGCTCGTTCCTGTCCTGGGATGAGCTGCGCGCCGAACTGGATACGCCAGAAAGTAAAAAGCGCCTGAAGCTGGTGATGAACACTTGCATGTGGTCGCGCTCACGCATTGAGAACCAAGAGCCGCATGGAGTGCTTGGCATCCGCGCTTTGATCGTCGGCCATACACCCATGAGCCAGCCAGCGCGCCTGGGCAATGTGATTCATATCGACACGATGGGATGGATGCCGGGCCGCGGCCACTTCACGCTGATCAATCTCCACACCCTGGAAACCATCCCGGCGATGCCGGCAAAACTGGATTGGGAGGCCGCGTGACCTTTCAGGAATGGCTCGCTGAACAGCGCCGCCAGCTCGAACAAGCAGGACTGATAGGGGAGAGGAAGCCATGACCATCACTTGTTTTTTCCTGGGTTGCCGCTGGGGCGCTGGAACGGTTCGCTGCCTCACCGGTGAGCGCCTGCTGGTGTTCCGGTGCAACCGCTGCGGGTCACACCGCACGGTCACGGAATAAGCAACGCCATCATCGAAAGCCAATTGAGGGATCAGCCATGACTGAGAAAGTGACCAGCCTCACCGACCGCAATGGCTTCCCGCCAAAGCTGAGCCATGCCGGCGACACACTCTGCACCGAGATATGGGAGGCAATCGAGCGCGCCGTAGAGCTGGGCCTGCCGACCGCCATGATCGTCGGCTTCATTGAAATGGCGAAGATGGAGCTTGTGGCCGTGTTGTTAGACGACGACGGGGAGCCGGCATGAGGCTGGCCAAGGTCGCTGACCTGATCCCATTTGAAGAAGACGACCAGATCGCGCTGATTCAATGGTTTGACCGGCAATACCCGGCGCTCGCTGGCCGCCTCGCATCGTCGTCCGGCGGGGCTCGTATGACCATGCGCACGGCGAAGCGTCAGAAGGCCGCCGGCAACCGCAAGGGATTCCCAGACCTGAACCTGCTGACGCCGCGCCATGGCTTCTCCGGACTGGTCATTGAATTGAAGCGGGTGAGGGGCGGCCGGCTGGAACCAGAGCAGGCCGACTGGCTGGAATGGCTGGCAGAACAAGGATTCATGGCCGTCGTCTGCAAAGGCTTCGACGCGGCCCGCGACACCATCAAGGGATATTTGGGGGAGGGGACACCATGCAACTGAATAGCGCACGTCAGGCTTGGCACGACAGTCTGTATATGCCCTGGGATTCCGTCATGGCCGGATCCATCGACCGCGCCCAGCTCGGCATCATCGAGGCGTCCGGGTACGTCCGCCGCAAGGCCACCGAGATCGACGAGAGCGGCAAGGAGATCAGCTACACCCGACTGGTGCTCGCTCCCGGTATCAAAGGCACGCGTCCGGATGGAGCCACCTCAACCGGTCGCTGCGCTCACCAGGCCATTGCCGGCCGGGTGCAGATGGCCATCGACACGCTGTCCTCCGAGCTCAAGGCTTTCGGGCATTGGCTCTACAGCCCGACGCCGACCGCCGAGCACCGAGAATCCGCCGAAGAGACCGTCTTCTGCATTGCCTATCACTCACTCGTCCAGGCTGGCGGGCGCATGACCACGGCGAAGTGGCAGAAGGCCGAGTTCGTGGCCAAGGGCGTGCTCTACCGCTACCGCCGCATGCACCAGGGCGGGCAGAGTTCGTGCGAAGACCCGCTGGCGAAACCAGAGGCATTCCGGGCTGCGCTGCTCGATACCTACGGCGTGGCCCTGGCATCCGAGAACTGGGCTCGCGAATGGGGCCCGTTTGTGCAAACCTGCTTCGACGTCTGCAACGATATCGACAAGCAGGCGCTGCGCCCGGTCGCAGCTGTCATTAGCGAGATGAAGGAGGCGGCATGAAAGGTAGCGAGCTCACACAAGTAGGGTACTACTGGTACTTTCCCGACGATGGGGATGAGGGAGACTGGCAGGGTGAGCCCCAGATTGTAGAGCTCTGGCGGGATGATGCAGGGCTTGAGGCCTTATTTACCGGCAGTGATGTTGGTGATCTGCCTGAAAATGCCCTCGGTGATTTTATTGGTCCGCTTGAAATCCCAGCGCACAAATCAACGTAGATATGTCGCAAACACACGCTTGACCTTCCCGTTCGGATGGGAGTAGGATTTCTCCACTATGTCGTTCTTCACCCGGAAGAAATAGACAACCAAAACCCGGCCATCGTGTCGGGTTTTTTGCGTCCTGAGAAAATCAAACCCACGAGGAATGCCGAATGATGAAGCGACTCACGATCTATCTGGGGTTTGCGCTCGCCGCATGCCTATCCTGTTTCTCCCTGTCGGCATTGGCTCAGCCTGTCGTCAGTGCGTATCACGCGGCATTCACCATTGGTGAGCCGCAGGGTGTCGCGCTCAAGCGCTTGGAGCTGACTCTCGCCATGTGGCAAACGGGCAGCCAGTCAACTGACGAAGGCCTGAAGACCAATCTGCGCGCATCCAGCAATCACTTCGTGATGACCTCGGCGAAACCGCTGCCTGATGGCGACGGCTTGACGCCCTGCTGAATACGCCTGGTCGCAATGGAAAAAGCCCGGACACGTTTCGGGCTTTTTTGTACTTCCGAGGAAAGCCGCTACCCAAGTGGACGCTTTCCCGGATGTACCGAATCCCGCAGGCGCAAGACTGATAGGCCCTCCTGCAACCAGCAGCCCAGAGGAAACCGTTATGTCGAACCGTATTCGCTGCAAGATGATCTGCCAAGAAGTCACCCCGAACACCCACGGGGATCAGACCAACCCAATGGCCCTGGTACGCTTCGGTGCCGTCTGGTCGCCCGAGAGCGGCAAGCCCGAGGACGAGAATGCGGTCTTCGGCAAGTACACGCCCTGGGGAGAGTACAAGGCATCCTGGGCCCTGCCGGTCGCCGAACTGCTGGAAGTCGGCAAGGCCTACTACCTGGACTTCACGCTCGCCGAGTAAGACCCCAATCCTTTGCCGGGCTCACCTCCGGCCTTTTATTCCCACACGTCCGGCCACCATTCCTGTCTCTTTGCTCCCAGGCAGATGGCATCGCATTGGTGCGCCGGACCTACTCGACACCACCAGGCGCAAGCCGGGAGTGCCCTAGATGAAATCCACAGGGATCAACACTATGACCGAACCAATGAGCTCGGCAGCAGGCGGCCTCGCCCTGTACAAGCTGGGCGCGTTCGGAGGGCTTGCCGTGCTGGCCGCTATCGTGGTGATGGCCATGACTCTGCCCAAGACCGTGCGCGAGTTCGTGGTCGCCATGATCAGTACGACCGTGTCCAGTCTGTGTGGTGGCGCCTTCGTTGTGCGCTGGCTGGGGATCGGCCATTGGGCGCAGGACGATGCCGGGGTGATCGCCATTGGCGGGATCATCTTCTTCTGCGGCCTGCCGGCCTGGGTGATCGTGAGGGCGTGGTTCGTCTATGCCGAGAAGCGCAAGAGCGCGAGCCTGCCGGACATGGTGAAAGAGATCCGCGAGTCGACTGGACTATGAACGCCAGTGATGCCGGCCTCGCCCTGATTCAGGACTTCGAAGGCTTGCGTCTGACCACCTACCGCGACAGCGTGGGCGTGCTGACCATCGGCTGGGGCCATACCGGTCCAGACGTGGTGCAGGGCATGGCCATCGACCGCGCCGAGGCCGAGCGCCTGTTGCGCGATGACCTGCACGACGCCGAACGCGCCATTCAGCGCCTGGTAACTGTGCCGCTCAAGCAACACCAGTTCGACGCCCTGGTCAGCTTCACCTTCAACCTGGGCAGCGGCAACCTGCAAGGCTCAACCTTGCTGCGCAAGCTGAACGCCAAGGACTACACAGGCGCAGGTAGCGAGTTCTCGCGCTGGAACAAGGCGGGCGGCCGCGTGTTGTCCGGCCTGATTCGTCGTCGCGCCGCTGAGCGCGCGCTGTTCATTGGATGAAAGCCATCCTCAGTCTCGTCCCCATCTGGCTATGGGCGCTGCTCGGCGCTGCCGCCATTGTCGGCATTCAGGAGCTGCGCATCAGCTGGAAGGAGAGTGCGCGGATCGAGGCTGAAGCCGAGCTGGATACGAGTGAAGCCAAGGCCGCTTCATTGAGCGCAACCCTCAAGCTGAGCCGGGAGCTGATGACCGAGCGAGACTCCCTTGATACCAAGTACCAGCAGGAACTCACCGATGCCCGCAAAGACAATGAAGGCCTTGCTGCTGATGTCGCCGCTGGTCGTAAGCGCCTGTCAGTCGCAGCCAAATGCACAGCATTGCCCGCCAATACCAGCGGCGCCAGCGTGGATGATGGTGGCGCCTGCGAACTCACTGCAGCAGCTCGACAAGATTATTTCACCCTCCGAGGTCAAATAGCCCAGACCGGTAAGCAACTGGCTGGGCTGCAAGCGTACGTCAATGGCGTATGCCGGAAGAGTGAGGCGAACCCATGATCACAAGCCTCTACGTGCGGGTTCGCGTTAGCTGGTGGCCGCCATGCTGCGAAACACCCCATGCAATCCCTGCGAGGTAGTTGAATGGCACGCTGCGGAGCCAAAACCCGCAGCGGCCAGCCTTGCCAATCTCAGGCGATGCCTAATGGTCGCTGCCGGATGCACGGCGGAAAGGCCGGCGAGACGCACAAGGGTAACCAGAATGCCCGCACTCACGGTATTTACTCGGCCTTCCTGAGTGACGATGAGAAGGGCGCCTGGGACAGCCTGGAGCTCGGCCGCGTTGATGATGAACTGCGCCTGACCCGTATCCGCCTGATGCGCGCCCTGGCCCGAGAGAACGAATACGGCAACACGCTTGAACTGGATAGCGAGAAGAGCGAACCGATCCAGATTGACGGCAAAGACACCGGACTGACATCAGTCACCACGACCAGCAAGGTTCGTGACTATGCCGGCCTGATCGACAAGCTGACTGCTCGGGTCGAAAGCCTTGAACGCACCCGGGCCGAACTGCTTAAGAGCAACCCGCCAGGGCAGCCACCGGTGGCCCGGATTGAAATCGAGGTAGTCAGTGGAAGGCAGAACCCTAAAGCTCCAGATGACGGAGCCGCAGGCTGAGTTCTTCCAGCTGACCGCCAAGTACCCGGCCTTTGTCGGTGGATTCGGTACCGGCAAGACCGAGACGCTGGCCAATTGCGCGATTCGTGATGCGTTGACGTCATCAAGCGCATTGATTGCCCTGTACGAACCGACCTATGACCTGGTGCGGCTGATCCTGGCACCGCGGATGGAAGAGAAGCTGTCCGACCTGGGCATCCGGTACAAGTACAACAAGCAAGAGAACATCATCTACACCAGCGCGCCGAACTGCGGCGACTTCGTGCTACGAACGCTGGAGAATCCAGCCCGGATCATTGGCTACGAGTCCTACCGGGCGCACGTCGACGAGATCGACACGCTGAAGAAGAAACAGGCGCTGTTGGCCTGGCAGAAGATCATTGCGCGGAACCGGCAGCAGCCGGCCGGCGTGATCGACCCTTTCAACCGAGTGTCGGTCTACTCGACACCCGAGGGTTACCAGTTCGTCTACGACACCTGGGGCCGGAATCCAAAGCCGGGCTATGTGATGGTTCAGGCGGCGACCTACACCAACCCGTTTTTGCCCGATGACTACGTTCAGACGCTGATGGAGAGCTATCCGCCGGCACTGATCGAGGCCTACATCGAAGGCCAGTTCACCAACCTGGCGTCAGGCAGTGTTTACCCGGACTTCTCCCGAAAGCTGAACCACACCGACGCAGTAGAGGCGGAAGGTGAGCCGCTGCTGGTCGGGATGGACTTCAACCGGTTGCACATGAGCGCCGTGATTTACGTCATGCGTGATGGCCTGCCGGTCGCGGTCAACGAGATCACCGATGGTCGCGACACGCCGTCGATGGCCCAGCTGCTGGTCGAGCGCTACAAGAACAAGGGCCATGCCATCCAGGTGTTCCCGGACGCTAGCGGCCAGAACTCCAGCAGTAAGAATGCCAGCGAATCCGACCTGTCGATCCTCAAGGGCGCCGGCTTATCGGTTCGCGTGAACAGCACCAACCCGGCCATCGTCGACCGGGTGAACGCCGTCAATGCCCTGATCCTCAACGGGCAAGGCGAGCGCCGGCTGAAAGTGAATACCCATCGCTGTCCGCATCTGACCGATGGCCTGGAGCAGCAGGCCTACGACAAGAACGGCATGCCCGATAAATCCAGCGGCATCGACCATGTGATTGACGCCGCCGGTTACCCGTTGGCCATGTTGTTCCCGATTGTGAAACGCACCGCCACCAGCCAGTCCCTGAGAGTCTGATCAATGAGCAACGACCCGAGCACAGTCATCCCGGCCGTGAAGGCGATGCAGGAAGACTGGGCGGTCGTCGCCCCGCTGATGGGCGGCACCAAGGCGATGCGACTGGCTGGCGAGACCTATCTGCCGAAGTGGCCGAAGGAAGACGCAGGCGCGTACAAGGATCGCCTGAACCTATCCACGCTGCTGCCGGCGTACTCCGAGACCGTGCAGAACATGACCGGTCGCGTGTTCGCTGAGCCGATCGTGCTGAACGACGATGTTCCTGAGGATATTGCCAAGTACACCCAGAACATCGACCGGCAGGGCAACAACCTGCAGGTCTGGGCGCAGTCACTGTTCAGCAATGGCCTGTCGCATGGCCTCTGCCATGTACTGGTCGATTACCCGTCGACGGTGGACAAGGACGGCAAGCCGACAATTGTGACCAAGGCCGACGAGAAGGATGCCGGCGTTCGCCCTTACGCCGTAATGGTTCGCCCGCAGCAGGTTCTGGGCTGGAAGGCTGAGAGCCGCAACGGTGAGCAAGTCCTGAGCCAATTCCGCTACATGGAAGCGGTAGAGGAAAACGACCCGGAGAATGAGTTCTGCGCAAAGGTAGTGCAGCAAGTGCGCGTACTGGAGCCAGGTAACTGGCGCACCTACCGCCAGGTTGGCGGGAAGGACGGTAAGACCTGGCAGTTGCACGAAAAGGGCGCCACAACCCTCAATCAGATCCCGCTCGCCACCTACTACACCAAGCGCACCGGCTTCATGACCGCCACGCCGCCGCTGCTCGAGCTGGCGCACCTGAACATCAAGCATTGGCAGTCGCAGAGTGATCAGGACAACATCCTGCACGTCGCCCGGGTGCCCATGCTCATGGTCAGCGGCATCGATGACGCCAGCGAGATCACGGTCGGTTCCAGTGCCGCGACCACGTTGCCCACTGGTGGCGACATGAAATTCGTCGAGCACACCGGCAAGGCCATCGACGCTGGCCGCACCTCGTTGCAGGATCTGGTCGACGACATGCGCATGGCCGGCGCCAAGCTGCTGAGCAAGGACAAGCAGGCGACCAAGACCGCCGCCCAGGCCAATGAGGAAGCCTCGCAAGAGATGAGTCCGTTGGAGACCATGGCCGGGCAGCTGGAAGACACACTTGACCAAGTGTTGCAGTTCTTCGCGCTGTGGACCAAGCAGGCAGAAGGCGGTCACGTCGAGGTCAACGGTAACTTCGACACGGATTACGCGCCGGAGGTCAGCCTCCCGTTCCTGATGAACATGAAGAACGCCGGCAACCTCTCCGATGAGACCCTGTTCAACGAAGCCAAGCGCCGCAATGTACTCAGTGACGAACTGACCTGGGAGGCAGAGAAACAGCGGATTGCTGACCAAGGGCCAACCCTGGGTACGCTGTAATGGCCTCCGCTAACCAGGTCATCGAAGACGAGGGCATCGCTCACGCGGTTTCGCTCCAGCAGTACAGCCTGGGCGTCGTGCAGCGGATGGTCTCGCTGCTCAACCGGGTGGATGCCGAGCTTTCGGCGGCGCTGCTGATGGCGCTCGAGCAGATGCCTGCCGAATCCTTTTCGGTTGAACGCATGGAGTTGCTACTCGGCTCGGTGCGCTCGATCAATGCGCAGGCCTACGCCCTGGTGGCGCAGGAGCTGCAGAAAGACCTGAACGAGTTGGCCGGCTACGAGAGCCAATGGCAGTACGACCTGTTCGAGCGGCTGATGCCTGATCCGGTCAAGGTGCGCTTTCCGATTGCTCGGGTAAGCGCAGAGCAGGTGTATGCCGCGGCGATGTCCCGCCCGTTCCAGGGACGACTGCTGCGCGACTGGGCGGGCGGCATCGAAGCCGATCGCATGACCAAGATCCGCAACATCATTCGCAATGGCTATGTCGAGGGCAAGACCACCGCTGATATCGTTCGGCAGGTGCGCGGCACTCGGGCAGCCAGCTACGCAGATAGCCTGATCAATCGCTCACGGCATGACCTGGAGTCGGTCGTCAGGACAGCGATCAGCCACACCGCATCGACTGCCCGGGCTGAGTTCAACAAGGCCAACGAGGCGCTGATCAAGGCCGTCAAGTGGCTGAGCACACTTGACTCGCACACAACCAAAGAAATCTGCGTGCCGCGCGACGGCAAGCTTTACTCGGCAACAGATCACAAGCCAATAGGCCATGTGATGAAGTGGCTCCAAGGGCCGGGGCGCGCACATTGGAACTGCAGATCGACTGAAACCCCCATCACTAAGTCATGGAAAGAGTTAGGGATTCCCCTAGAAGAAATGTCGCCAGGGGAAAGGGCGAGCATGGACGGCCAAGTCCCGGCAGACACCACCTATATGCAGTGGCTTGCCAGACAGTCAGCCGCAAGGCAGGACCAAGTCCTGGGGCCTGAGCGGGGAAAACTGTTGCGTGAAGGCGGACTTAGCGTTGAGGATTTTTACACCCCAACGGGCCGATTCTTGAGCATTGCAGAATTGAAGGGGCGGGACGCGGAAGCGTTCGAGAGGCTAGAAGCGGCGTGATAGAATGACGAAGCCCGGCGGAGTGCAATCCGACCGGGCCTCTAATCACTACCTGATCGATCGAGGATCACGGCAATGACTGATGCCATTCTATGCGGGTGCACTGTATGCGGCAAAGCGTTCGCCGCATCGCCACATAAATCAAACAAGTACTGCGGCATGGCCTGTTATCGGGCAGCCCAGCGAGCAGGAACGTACAAGCGCGGCCACGGGCCAGAATTTCATCGCGCACCATGCCACCATTGCGGCGTGACTGTTGAGCGCAACCCGTCGACGACTCGTAGCGGCCAGCAATCTGACAAGGTTTTCTGTGCGCGCGCCTGCTACGACGCCAGCAGGGCTCTGATAACGCAGGCGCGCAGCACGCAATGCCTTCGCTGTAAGTCGGAGTTCATTCCGTCCGGTCGCGGTACAAAATACTGCTCCATGGCATGTAGGCGAACCGGCATGAAAGCCGACCCGAAGCACTGCCTGGCTTGTGGATGCTTTTTCACGCCCGTGCGACTGCAGAAGGCGACCGGGAGATACGTAAGCTATAGCGCCGGCAAGACATGCTCGCCCTCGTGCCACATTGCCTGGATCAGGGATAACCCAGAGCGGAAGCGAAAGATCAGTATCGCGTTCTCCCGCGAAAGGCACCCTGGCTGGCAAGGCGGAAGCCACCGCGAAGGTTTCCGAGGACATGACTGGGAAGAAATTAGCGAAAAGGCCAGAGCTCGCGCCGGCCGCTGTTGCGAGCATTGTGGAATGACTGAGGCGGACCATCTTGAGAAATACCGGCAGCGACTGCACATCCATCATCTAGAGCCATTTCATCAGCACCAGAACAAACAAATGGCAAATAAGCACTCCAATCTAGTGGCCCTGTGCAGGTCGTGTCATACGAAAGCTGATTGGAAGTGGCGTAAAGAGAACCCAGTGCAGACGGCATTGATGCTGCGCTAGACTGACCGGCATGACCGATAAACCCAGGCTCCACGTCATCCAAGGCACACCCGCTCCCGATACCCCGTCCGAGCAGGTACGCAAACGTGTGCGAGCGATGGATAAGCCGGCCACGATGCTGCAGTGCGATCGCTGCGGTGGACGCGAGGTCATTGAGGCCAAGATCGGCGTGATGATTAAGAACGGCAAGCCCACTGGTGGCACGAAGGCGCTGTTGTGCGTCGGGTGTCTGTTGAATGGCGAGAGGGTGGTGATGTGATGGCTGGATTCAAGACTGGCGGATTCGTCACCAAGGGCAGTCCTGAGCACCAACGGATGCTTGAGACGGCGCACTTCCCGCCTTTACGAGGGATAGACGATGGCCAAATGTCTCTCGATGATATGAGAGCAGGCATTCAATACGCCCTAAAGGCCGAAGCCGACCGCAGGCTTCAGAACAAATTGATGGCCATAGTCGCCCTGATCGGTAGTGCTGCCATGTTGGCGATAGCACTGCTGTAGCGAGAGCCGCACACCAGAAGCCCGCCCCGCGCGGGCTTTTTAATACCCAAATTTCAGCCCTGGCAACTGCCGGGGCTTTTTTATGGCCGTGATTCCCGGATGGGTAGCGGTGCGCCGGGCGGATGCCCATCAGATGGCCGGATGGCCGGAGATCAACAACGTGAAACTCAAACTTGACGAGCAAGGCCACGCAATTCTGCAGGACGGCAAACCGGTTTACGTCCACGACGACGGTAAAGAGGTGGCATTCGACGCCCCCAGCACTGTCGCCACGATCACCCGCCTCAACGGCGAAGCGAAGACCCATCGGGAACGCGCCGAGACCGCCGAGAAGAGCCTGAAAGGGTTCGAGGGCATCGAGGACGGTGCAGCCGCACGCAAGGCGCTCGAATTGGTCGCAAACCTCGATGCTAAGAAGCTGGTGGATGCCGGCGAGATCGAGAAGGTGAAGACGGAAATCAGCAAGGCCTTCCAAGGTCAGCTGGACGAAGCCAACACCAAAGTATCGACCTTCGAGAAACAGCTCTACGACGAGAAGATCGGTGGCGCATTCAGCCGCTCGAAACTGATCGCCGACAAGCTGGCCATTCCCGCAGACATGGTGCAGGCCCGTTTTGGGCAGGCCTTCAAGATCGAGGAAGGCAAGACCGTCGCCTACGACCAGCACGGCAACAAGATTTACAGCCGCGCACGTCCGGGCGAAGTGGCTGACTTCGATGAAGCGATGGAAACCCTCGTCGAGCAATACCCCTACCGCGACCAGATCCTCAAGAGTGCCGGCTCCAATGGTGGTGGCGCCCCGGATGGCGGTGGTGGCAAACCGAATACCCCGAAAGGCGACCTCGGCGGCTCCAAAGCGGACCGCACTGCAGCGTTGGCCGCTCGGTTCCCTGAACTGAAATAAGGAATCAAGCCATGTCCCTGTCCCAAATGCAGGTATTCAACCAGTACATCATGCCGGCGACTATCGAGACGCTGGCGCAAATGGTGGAGAAGTTCAACGCCGCCTCCGCTGGCGCTATTCGTCTCACCACTGAAGGCTTCGACGGCGACTTCCTGCAAGAGTCGTTCTTCGCTGCCATCCACTCGGCCCAGCGCCGTGTCGACCGCTATGCCGCGCAGGCTGCTGCGTCCGCCACCGACCTGACCCAACTGAAACGCTCGTCTGTGAAGATTGCCGGTGGTTTCGGCCCGATTCGCTTCGAGCCAGGCCAGCTTACCTGGCTGAGCAAACCGACCGCCGAGGGCATTGAGGTTGCATCCCGCAACTTCGCCGAAGCGATGCTGAAGGATCAGCTGAACACCGCCATCGCTGCCCTGATGGCCGCAATCGGCAACCAGGCAGCCGCGGTGAACGATGTCAGTGCGACCTTGGGCGTGAGCTACAACGCCATGAACGACGCCCACGGTAAGTTCGGCGACCACTCGGGCAACATCGTGGCCAGCGTCATGAACGGCGTCACCTATCACAAGCTGATCGGTGCCAACCTGACCAACACCCCGCAACTGTTCCAGGCTCAAAACGTCCGCGTCGTGGACATCCTGGGCAAGGCGGTGATCGTCACCGATGCACCGGCGCTGTCCATCGCCGGCACGCCGAACAAGCTGGCGGTGCTGGGCTTGGTCGATTCCGCCGCCATCGTCCATGACGCTGGCGACGTGATCAGCAACATCGAGACCAGCAACGGCCAGACCCGCATCGAAACCACCATGCAGGTCGATTACACCTTCGGTCTCGGCCTGAAGGGTTACACCTGGGATGAAGCCAACGGCGGTAAGTCTCCGACCGACGCCGAACTGGCAACCGGTACAAACTGGGACTTGGTTGCTTCCAGCATCAAGCACACGGCTGGTGTTCTCGCCCTTGGTGATGCTGCCAAGTAATGACATGGGCGGGGCTTCGGCTCCGCCCATCCTCTGGAGATTGAAATGGGCAAATTCACTGGTATCGCTTACGAGCCGCACCCGGTCTCGCCTGAGCGCAAGGCCGAGCTGCGCGAGCAGGGGCTCAAGATTCTGGATGTCCGGTTCAAGCCGGAAGCCGACGAAGAGGCTGTTGACCTGACCAAGCTGAAGGTCGATGTGATCAAGGCCCGACTGACTGCAAAGGGTGTCGAGTTTGATGCAGCAGCCAAAAAGCCGGAACTGCTTGAGTTACTACTGAAGCAAGAAGAGGCGTAACCCATGGCGCTGACCATCGAAAACGGTTCCATCGTGGCCGGCGCCGATTCATTCGCTACGGCCGCCGAACTGGTCACCTATGCCGCGAACTTCGGGCGCACGATTCCCGGTACTGAAGCCGCACAAGAATCCCTGCTGCGCCGCGCCTACCTTGAGATGAATGCGCTGCCATGGAAAGGGTGTGCAGTTAGCCCAAATCAAACCGGATCATGGCCGCGCGTAGGTGTTGTCCGTAACGACTTCACCATCGCATCGAACGTCATTCCGGCGCAGGTCAAGGCCGGGCAGATGGCGCTGGCGACCGAGATCCACGCAGATGATCTTGCTCCGCCAGAATTGAAAGTAGGCGCCATTGAGTCCGAGAAGGTCGGCCCGATCAGCACCACCTTTGCCGTCGCCAGCAAGACAGCATCGAAGCCGGCTGCAACTCGGCAGTCCTATGCGCAGTTCGCCGGTTTCGTCGCGTCGTCCAGCCAGATCAAGCTGAGTCGCGCCTGATGGCTGACATCTACGACCGCGCCAAGGCGACCGCCGTTCGCATGCTGGCGCCTCGCAGTGCGGGCGGGAAGGGCGCAGGACTGACCCTGCGCCGCACCGTGCCGGGTGTGTACGATCCGGAGACAGGCACCTCGCCCGACACCATCACTGACTACGCCGGCTCAGGCCTGCGCGATTCCTACAAACTCACCGACGTCGACGGCTCACTGATCAAGCAGGGCGACGTGAAGTTCATCGTCTCGCCCGTGCTGCTCAATGGCGCCGACATGCCCGAGCCAAAGACCCAAGACCTGATTGTCTTCGACGGCAGCACCTACACCGTGCAGGCCGTCGACCCATGGAACTATGCCGGCCTGGCGGTTGGCTTCGTGGTGCAGGCGCGGAAATGAGTTTCAGCCTCGACCTGACCAAGTTCATTGAGAAGGCCAAGGCAAACACCGAACTGGTCGTGCAGAAGGTCGCCATCGACATGCTGTCGGCCGTGGTGGACCGTTCCCCGGTCGGAAATGCCGAGTTGTGGTTGGACCCATCGGCGGGCGAGGGGTACATAGGCGGGCGCTTCCGGGGCAACTGGCAGGTGTCATTCAATGTCGCCGCCACCGGCGCGCTGGATCGCATCGACCCGCAAGGCAGTTCCATCAAGCAAGCAGGCGTCACGTTCATTCAGGCCTACACCTCCGAAATCGGCAGTATCTGGATGATGAACAACGTGCCGTATGCCCAGCGCCTCGAGTACGGGCATTCCAGCCAGGCGCCGAACGGCATGGTCAGGTTAACCGTCACCGAATTTCAGATCTTCGTAAACAAGGCCGTGCAGGAGCTTCCAGATTGAGCAATAAGCTGATCCGCCAGCTCTTCGAGACTCGCCTGAAGAATTGGGCCGCCGCCCGCAATCCAGTACTGCGCGTCGCCTATCAGGATGTCGCCTTCATCCCACTCACCAGCGAAACCTATCTGCGCTGCTTCCTGCTCCCGGCGAACACCTCAAGCGATGACCTGCAAGGCGTGCACAAGGCATACCGCGGCGTCTGGCAGGTAAGCATCGTCAAGCCGGCTGGCGGCGGTCTGGTCGCAGCGGGTGGCATCGAGGATGAACTGGCCGCATTGTTCCCGAACAACCTTGAGCTAGTTAGCGGAGCATTCAAGGCCTACGTCCGCACGCCAATGAGCGCAGCGACGGCCATCGTCGAACCGCTCAACACCACCATTCCAGTGTCCTGCTCATACCGCGCCGACACCATCTAACCCGCCCGTTGGGCAACCCACAAACCGCCGCCTTGGCGGTTTTTTTATGTCCGAGAGGAAAACACCATGTCCGTGAGTCTGCCAAACGGGGCGGTAGTCAGCATCGCTGCAACCTACCAAGCCGCCAAAACCATCACCGCCATCAGCAACGCAGCATCCGCCTCAGCCAGTTCGACGGCGCACGGCTACCTTGCCGGCGACATCCTCGAAATCACCTCCGGCTGGTCGCGCCTGAATAGCCGTATCGTCCGCGTCCTCAGCGCCACCGCGGATGCCTTCGTGCTGGACGGCATCGACACCACCAGCACCCAGCTTTACCCGATCGGCGGGGGGCCGGTTCCGCGCGCAAGATCACGGCCTGGACGCAGATTACCCAGGTGCTGGAGTTCACCACTTCCGGGGGCGAGCAGCAGTTCGTCACCTATTCCTTCCTGGAGGAGGACGCCGAGCACCAGATCCCGACCGTCAAGTCGGCCCGCAGCCTTGCCCTGACCATCGGCGACGATGCGACCTTGCCGTGGTACGCACTGCTCTCTGCCGCCAACGATGACCGCGTGCCGCGCGCCCTGCGCATCGTCCTGCCGAGCGCCTCCAGCATCCTCTACAACGGCTACGTCACCCTCAACAAAACGCCAACCCTGACCAAGAACGAGCTCATGGGCCTGCAATCGACGGTCTCCCTGACCTCCGAAGCCATGCGTTACGCCTCGTAATCGCCAACCCACCGATCATAAGAGCCCGCCACCGTGCGGGCTTTCTATTAAGGATTCCGCATGACTTCCAAATTCAAGCTGGACGTTGCTCCGACCTTCAAGGCGACAGTGAACATCCCCGTACACGGCGGCGATACCGTGCCGGTGGAGTTCGAGTTCAAGCACCGCACCAAGGATCAGGTTAACGAGTGGCTCGGATCGCTCACCGGTCGGGCAGACGTTGAAGTTCTGCAGGATGTGCTGGCTGGCTGGGAGCTGGACGACGTCTTCAACGAAGAGTCGATCGGCAAGCTGGTGCAGAACTATGCCGGCGCGGGCGGCGCGATTGTCGCGGCCTATGTCGACGAACTGCTGCAGGCCCGCCGAAAAAACTAATAGACGCTGCCCGTGCGCTATACGAAAGCGCCCCCTCCGACAAGGAGTTGGAAGCTTTCGGCTTCACGCGTGAAGACATGGGCAGCGACGAATTCTGGGTATGGCCGGACAACTGGCAGGCGGTGGATGTGTTTATCACCATGGGCACGCAATGGCGCGTCGGCATGGCGGGCGCGACCGGCCTGGATTACGGCGTGCTGAATGATGTTATGCGCCTGCACGGCATCAAGAAGCGCGGCCGAGATGACGTGTTCGCCGCAGTGCGCATCATGGAGAGCGCTGCGCTGAAGGTTATGCACGAGAAGTGATGACTACGGGGTGGGGCTGGGGTTATTCCTTGGGGGTAGCAGTCAGGCCTAACAGCTCGCCTTTCAACTGCTCGATGAGCGCAAGGGCTCGTTCTGGCGAGGCGGGCTCTACCCTATGGTACTCATCAACAAGAATCAGTGTCGACGCAGGGCCGAAGCTGGCTTCGAGGCGAGCAACCAGTTCCGCGTTCACAGAGCGACGGTTGGCGTCGGCTGCCTTCTTCAGTTGCTCATACAGTGAGTATGGGAACCGGAATTGTGAGCGGTAGATTTCTTCCATGTCACTAGCTTGACACTACCTAAAGCTCTTCGTATAGTGACTGCGTGTCACTACTAAAGGGGGTTGCCATGAAAGACATAGCGCGCACACAGGTCCGCATCCCGGTCGATCTGATGGATTGGCTGAAGCAACAGGCGAAAGAGCACCACCGATCCATGAATGCCCAGCTGATTGAGTTGCTGGCGCAAATGAAGAGGCAGACAGCTCAGTGAGGATCAGAAACGAAGAAGCCCCAAGTGCGAGAACACCTGAGGCTTCGGTTGTGAACACTTTGGAGAAGGATCACGAGATGAATACTATCGCAATTGCAGTAGAAAACAACTCAGGCATGAGCTACAGCACCCTGATCCCGGTTCGCCTGGGCGAGCTTGGCGGTGAAGTGGTGCAGCTGTGCAATGCCAAGGACATCTACCTCTGCCTTGGGGTGACCACTCGCTTCAATGACTGGATCGCTCGAAGAATTCAGGAATACGGGTTCATCGAAGGGCAGGATTTCTCGATGGTTACTCAAAATAGAGTAACCAAAGGTCGCGGCGGTGATCGCCGGTCTCAGGGCTACAGCCTGTCAGTCGATATGGCCAAAGAGCTGGCCATGGTCGAGCGTACCGAAGCCGGCCGAGCTGTTCGCCGCTACTTCATTGAGTGTGAGAAGAAGCTTCGCCAGATCGCCCCGGACGTTGCTGCTGAGTGCCTGCGCAAGGCGCTGAACCCGCAGCAGCAACTTCAGCTGTCGGACAAGGTGCACGGCAAAGTGGCCTGCCTGGAGAAAGCCCGCCAGCGTGCCGGCTACTGCGAGCTCTGGACGCACCTGAAGCACCGGCATCAGGTAGCGCAATACCGCGACATTCCGCAGAGCGAGTTTGAGAACGCTTGCGGGTTCGTCGATAGCTATACGTGGGAAGGCGAATGGATTGGAAGGCAAGAAAACCCAACCAGTCCAGCCATGCAGCTTTCAGAGCATGAGCTGAGCTCCATCTACCTGCTCATGTCACGCTTCGCCCTTATGTACAGGGAACACGACAGGCTGCAGGGTGTCGCCAAGGCGCTCGACTCGAAGCCGCTGATGAATCTCTTTTCTCAGCTTCATGAGGGGTGGTTCACCTTCAAGTCCCTGGATAAGCGCCGGGACGAGTTCTATGCAACCTACAAGCGGGTGACCGGTTCTGAAGGCGGTTACGCAATGAGGGCTGCGGCATAAGCTAGCGCCACAAGTGGTCCATGATCTACATTCCTCCCGGTCTATGACCAGGAGGAAGACCGATGCGAAGGATTATTGCTGTTGGGCTGGCGGTTTTGTCTCTGACCGGGTGCGGGCCCTCCGAGCAGGGTGTTGTCATGACCGCCGAGAGCGGGGTTCGAAAGCAACTAAAAGATCCTGACTCGGCGCGCTTCCAAGGCTCGTACTTTATGCTCAAGGATGAAGATCCGAGTGGATATAAGCGGGGAAATGTCTGCGGAGTCGTCAGCGCAAAAAATTCCTTTGGAGGGTACGGGAGCCCAATTCGCTTTGTGGCGATGGCTAGCTATAGCAAGAACACAGAAGATGTCTACCGTCCAATTCTGGAAGAGCCGGCTGAATCTAAAAATCCAAGTACCGGATTTAGTGCGTTCGAAACCGTTTATTGGAATCCAAACTGTTTACAAAAGTAGCAACAAAGAATCCTAAATAGCCGCCTCCGGGCGGTTTTTTATTGCCCGGAGAATTGCATGGACATCGCCTCGTTAGGCTTCCGCATCGATACAGGCGACGTGGCCAAGGCCGAAACCGCACTCGACAGCCTGAACGCTACTGGCGCCAAGACGGAAGCTACCGCCAAGGGTGTCGGCGCCGCATGGACTGAGGCAGGCCGCAAGGTAGGGGCTGGCTCGTCACCATTGGGTTCGGTTGCGAGCGCCGTGAAACAAGGCTCCGATGCCATGAAGGCGCAGCAGGGCGAGCTGGCAAAGCTGCTCGGGAAGATCGACCCCGTAACCGCAGCGCTTGACCGGCTCGACGACCAGGAAAAACAGCTGGGCAAGTTCAAGGCGGGCGGTCTGCTGGACGCGGAGACGTTCGCCGAGTACCGAGCCAAGGTTGACCAGGCGCGTAACGGGCTAAGCGATATCGACGGCGTGCTCCGGCGTGCAGGCACCACCTCGAAACAGACCTCGGCCGCCTTGCGCATGCTGCCAGCGCAGTTCTCCGACATTGCCATCTCCCTGCAGGCAGGACAGAGCCCGCTGTCGGTGTTCCTGCAACAAGGTTCGCAGATCAAGGATTCCTTCGGCGGCGTCGGCCCGGCGCTGCGCGAGACAGCGAAGTACGCACTGGGACTGATCAACCCCTTCACCGTAGCCGCTGCCGCTGCCGCTGGCCTTGCCTATGCCTACTTCGAAGGAAGCAAGGAATCCGAGCGCTTCAACAAGTCACTTATTCTGACTGGCGGCTATGCTGGCATGACCGCAAGCCAGCTTGCATCGCTTTCTGATGAGATGGACAGCCTGGCGGGCGTCACCCAGGGCAGTGCCGCCGAAGCGCTCAATCAGGTGGCTGCATCCGGCCAGTTTGCCGGCGAGCAGATCAAGCTGGTGGCGGTTGCCGCAGAGCAGATGCGCGTGGCGACCGGCAAGTCGGTAGAAGACACCATCGCCGAGTTCGTCAAGCTCCGCAGAGACCCAGTTTCCGCGATCCTTGAGCTTAACGACAAATACCACTTCCTTGAGCGATCGCAGCTCGATCAGATCCGCACGCTGAAAGAGCAGGGCAAAGAACAAGAAGCCGCGACCGAGGCAATGCGGGTATATGCCGGCGTAGTTGCCGAACGCACCCCGCAGATTGAGCAGAACCTTGGTTCGATTGAGCGCAGCTGGAATGCCATCAAGAAGGCCGCAAGCGAGACAGTCGACGGCCTGAAGGGTATTGGTCGGGTATCCAGCGAGGCCGAGCGGGTGGTCACGCTTACCCAGAAGATCGCCTACCTAAAAAGTACGCTCGGTACGGGATTTGAGCCGCTGGCTGATACTGCTGGCGAGGTCGCCAAGCTCGCTGCGGAACTGGACGGCCTAACCAAGAAGCAGAAAGAGGCCGCCTTCGCCCCTACAGTAACGGTTGACACCAAGGCCGAAACCGAGCGCATGAAGGCGCGCGAAGAATTCGACCGATTGGCGATCAGCAATCTCGCCAAGGAGGCCAAGTTAGAGCGCGAAATTCTTGATATTCAAAAGTTGGGCCTTAAGGCTGGAGTGCAGCAGTCCGACATCGATATGCAGGTAGTTGCTGCCCGTGCGCGCTACGCCGAAAGCCTGCCGAAGTCGCGCAAGCCTGAGGCTGCAAAGGTGTTCGCAGACGACGCCGCGACCAAGATGCTGCAGTCGTTGCGTGAGCAGGGCGCCACCCTCGAATCGCAGCTGAAGACCACCGAGAAGCTATCGGTGGCAGAGCGCACGCAGATCGAGTTCGCGCAGCAGATCGCCGACCTGAAAGAAAAGTCGATTCTCACCGCCGACCAGAAGAGTCTGCTGGCTAATGAAGGAATCATCACCGCTCAGCTGGCGCAGAACGTTGCTCTGGATGAGCAGATCCAAAAGCGCCATGAATTGGCCAAGTCGGCTGAGGAAGCCGCGCGCAAGCAAGATCTGGTTAATCGCGAGGCCAAAGGTGTTATCGACTCGCTGAAGACGGAAGAAGAGCGGATCAAGGAGTCCTATGAGCGGCGTCGGCAATCCATCCTCGACAGCTCGATCGCCACTGCGGAAGAGAAGAATGAGGCGCTGCTGCGGCTAGAAGAGCAGAACACCGAAGACATGATCAAGGTGAACGGCAGCTATTGGGAGCGCTATCTGCTGGCCGCCGAGGACAGCCTGGGCAACTTCGACGAACTGGCCGCCTCGACCGTTGAGAACTTCAGTACCCGGTTTGGCGATGCCTTCGAGTCGATGATCTTTGATGCGCAGACCCTGGAAGAGGCGGTGTCTGGTATGGCCGAGGGCATGGCCCGTGCGGTTGTCAATGCGCTAGGCCAGATGGCCGCGCAATGGTTGGCCTACCAGATCGTGCAGATGCTTGTCGGCAAGACAACCAAGGCCAGCGCTGCCGCATCCATGATTGCTATCGCCGAGGCAACATCCGCCCAGGCTGGCCTGGCTGCCTTTGCCAGCACCGCCGCGATCCCCATTGTGGGCCCGGCCGCCGCGCCGGCCGCCGCTGCAACGGCTGTTGGACTGACACTGCCTATGGTTGCAGCCGTATCAGCGGGCGCCCTGGCTGGCATGGCGCACGACGGCATCGACAGCGTTCCACGCGAAGGCACCTGGCTACTCGACAAAGGTGAGCGCGTGGTCGATAGCCGCACCAACGCCGACCTTAAGCGCTACCTGGCAGCGCCCGATCAGTCGGCGCAAGCAGGGCAAGCCCCCCCGGTCAATATCAACATCACCATGCCCGGCCTGAAGGACGCACCTGGCGTCAGGGAGGCCACTGGGGGCATGGCCAAGAAAGTAGGCGGCGCCGTATCGCGCGCCAGGAGATACAGCTGATGGGTGAGTTTATTGAGGAACGGCTGTCGGTCCAGGTCGACTATGGTGCCGACTTCAGCGAAGAGTATGCCGTGAAGATTTCCGCCTCGGAGAACGGCAACGAGTACCGCAGCCTGTTGCACCCATTCCCGAAGATGCGTTGCGACATCAGCTACGAGATGCGCAAAGGGCAGTGGGTGATCGACAACGTGCTCGATCTGTACCACCGCTGCCTGGGGCGGTTCGCCGGGTTTCGCGTGCGCAACACGGCCGACTACTCAAGCAATGCCTACAAGGGCGTGCCGACGGCACTGGATCAGCCCATGCAGCTGGTGAGTGCGGGCGTGTACCAGCTGCAGAAGCTCTACGGTGCGGCAGGGAAACCCACCATTACGACTGGTCGCCCGGTGCGCACGGTGTTCAAACCGGTCGCCGGTACCGTACTGGTCGCCATTGGCGGGGTGGCGCTGCCGAGCGCGCAGTGGGCGGTCGATACCATTACGGGGCGCATCACCCTGGCGGCCAACAAGACCGACACCATCGTCGGCATCACCAAGGCGGCTCAGGCCGTGATTGATGTCGGTACCAATACCTTCCTGGTGGGCGAGTCGGTAGTGATCAGTGGTGTGGCCGGCATGACGCAGATCAATGGGCTGCGCGCCCTGATCACGGCCAAGCCGGATGCCACGCATATCACGGTAGCGATCAACTCCACCGCGTTCTCGACCTACACCAGCGGCGGCACGGTGCAGACCCAGCCAGTCGCTGGTGAGGCGGTAACCGCCGGCTTCGAGTTCGATATCCCATGCCGTTTTGACTCTGATCTGTCCGGCATCACCTTCACCACCTTCGACGTGATGTCGGCCGGCGGCATTGAAATCATCGAATTGTTGAATCCCTAGCCAGCCGCCAATCAAACCAAGCCCGCCCAGTGTGAGCTTTGTCGTTTCTGGAGTCCCATGAAAGCCCACGTCGCCGACTACCAGTACAAGATCTACTGCTTGCGCATCGAGCCGAGCAGTGCGCCCATGGTGTGCATCACCGACTACGTGCGTGACCTGGTCATTGGCGCGAATACCTACAAGTCCGGCAGCGGCTACCAGTTCAGCGGCGTCGACCATGATTCATCGATGTCGCCGGGCAGCTTCGACCTGGAAGGGGTGTTGGACGTGGCTGGCATCGACCGCGATGCACTGGCCTCGGGGATCTACGACGATGCGCGCATCTTTCTGTTCGCCACCACCTGGCATACGCCAATTGCGGACGAAGAGCCGATCGCCAAGGCGCTGCTGGGCAAGACCGAGATCAAGGACGGGCGCTACAAGTGCGAAGCCATGATGCTGATCGATGCGCTGAATCAGAAGGTCGGACAGACCTATGGCGCCAGCTGCAAGAAGACCTTCGGCGGCACCGAGTTCGCCGGCTGCAAGAAGGTGCCGGTGATCCGCACTGCAACCGTGGTCAGTATCACTGACCGCTACACCTTCACCGTCACTGGCCTGGTCGATCCCGACGCCCTCTTCATTGCCGGGGCGGCCAAGTTCACCAGCGGGCCGAATGCCGCGCTGAAGGCGCAGCGGATCAAGACCTACGCCGCCGGCGTGGTGACGCTGCATGACGCCGCCTATTACGCGGTGCAGGTCGGCGACACGGTGCAGCTGACCGAGGGCTGCCAGCAGCGCCAGGAGGATTGCATCGCCAAGGGCAACATCCTCAACTTCGGCGGCTTCAGTTTCGTGCCGACCTCGCACCAGGCCGCCAAGTGGGGCAGCCAATGACCTTAGCCGGCGCGCGATTCACTCAGGAAGAGATTTCCATCTTTCAACTCTTTGAAGTCTGGTCACATGGTCGGGGTTAATCCCAAAGGCCAATGCCAGATCCTTTGTTCGTTCACTTGAGGCGCGAATCATCATGACTTGGAAGTTGTTTAGTTTGGCAGAGTGATGCAACTCTCCAGGCTTAAATAATCCGCCCCTGTTCCGCTCAATCATGTCTTGGGTGTTTTCTTTTGCTGTTCCGACGTAAAGGTGGTTCGGGTTTACACAATCTCTAACGTCGCACTTGTGGTTTATCTGCATGTCTTCGGGGATGGGGCCGTGCACTATCTCGTAAGAAACACGGTGCGCACCCAGGACGCTTCCAGATAACCAGATCTTGCCATACCCTTGGGCCTTGGCGCCTTGCCATATCCAGCAATCATCAAATCCTAGCTTTTCGACTTTCTCCCAGAACCGATCCTCAAGTGGGCGCCGGTCAAGTCGGCCGGATTCGTAGCACGCGCGAGAGCAAAAAAGAACCGGGCCTTTTTTCTGGTATGAGGCTGCAAATTCAAACTCAATACCGCAGAGTGAGCACTCTTTCGATATGCGCCTCTTCAGCGATTCGGTATAGCAACTTTGAGAGCAAAACTTACATACGCTCCGACTTCTTTTGAAGGGCTTTGCGCACTGCTGACATATATGACTCTTCATATAATCTCCTACGGTTAAAACAATTATGAATACAGTGCCAAAGCACACGCAAGAACATATTCTTGCGCTGGCGAGACGATGTTTGTTGACCCCTTTCAGGCATCAAGGAAGGCAAATAGGTATAGGCCTGGATTGCGCCGGCGTGGCTTTCTACATCCTCGATCAGCTGGGCCTGCCGTACACCGACCTGACCGGCTACCCGCGCACGCCCTACAAGGGCATGCTCAAGGCCGCGATGGATGCCCAGCCTTCACTGCGCCCAGTCGCCACGCCCGAGCCCGGCGACATCCTGCTGATGCGCATCACCCGCGCGCCGCAGCACGTCGCCATCTATTCCGGCCTGATAGACGGACATCCCCACATCATTCACAGCTACTCGACCGTCGAGAAGGTCGTCGAGCACGTCATCGACGCCGACTGGCGCGCCCGCATCATCCAGGCCTACAGGATCACCCCATGAGCGCCAGCGCACAGATATTCGGCCGCGACTCGTTCATCGCCAGGGCTATCCATGGCCTTGGTACTCCCACATGGCCACTGCGTAAGCTCGAAGGCATGTTGGGTCTTACGCCAGCGAAAGCCGACGCCCCAACCCTCAACCTCGACCCCGGCCAGTCCTCCACCTACGGCGCCTTCATCACCCGCACCCACGGCACCATCGGCCAGTCCGGCAACATCTTCTGGCTGGAGGGCAACCAGCTCCGCGCCGTGGTCAAGAAGGCCAAGAAGGGCGGCAAGGGCGGTGGCGCGCCTGCCGGCACGGCGACAGTCAGCTACTTCGCCACCTTCGCCGTCGGCCTGTGCGAAGGCCCGATTGCTGGCGTTCGGCGCATCTGGGTCGGCCCCGACCTGGTCTACGACGCCGGCAGCGACGACCTGGAAACCATCATCGCCAGCAACCAGGCGCTGGCCAACTTCAAGCTCTACCTGGGCAGCGACACCCAGCTGCCCGACCCGCGCATCCAGGCCGATCGCGGCGTGGCTAACACTCCGGCCTATACCGGCCTGGCCTATCTGGTGGTGAGGGATCTGGCGCTGGCCAACTACGGCAACTCGATCCAGGGTGCGCAGATCAAGGTGGAGGTGGTGGGTAGTGCTACGGAGCTCGGCCTCCGGAAGCTGTCCGAAGTTGAGATTCAAGGCTTTCCCAGCCAGTACGTCATGCGGCCTTACCAGAGCGGCGATGGTTCGGTATTCAACTTCTACGCCTATGATCCGGTTGCTGGCTATACGGTTGTGGGTGGGGAATACATCCCGAACGATGAGCGACTGATACAGATCAGCCTAGCCGGTAAGATCACAAGGGGGAGCGCTCCGACCAGCGAGCCCCTGCGCCCGCAAATAGTATCGTCGGGCGCTATTACCGTGCAGGCCGGCACGATGGGCGATCTAAAAGTCTGGATTCCTGAATACTTCGCCAATTTTGCGATTGGCGCTGGCCGCCAGATTATCCCGATTGGCACGTTGACCAATCGCGACACCACGAGCGTCAGCGGTAGCGATGGCGACCTTACTGCCAATCTCGCGACGGAGGTTGGGCGTTATCTGCAAGGAATGGCCATCAGTCCGGATGGTCTGCTCTGCCTGATTCTGACCGCTCCCTCGTCGTTTGGTACGACACGAACTGCGGACCGCTATTTTATCGTTGACCGTGCAGCGACAGTGATTGAGTCCGGCAGCGTGACCGGCGATGTGACGGACGTGTTCTTGGCGGGCAGTACGTCGGGCAATGGTAACGGCTCGATGTGCTGGAGTGGCAGTTATGGTTGGGCGGCGTCCGGCATCGGTGGCAATGCGTTGCGCGTGGCCCACTTTTCCATTGCCAATGGGAATCTGGTAAGTACGGCGCTGGCTAATCAGTCCGCGCCGGGTATCGGTTACGTGGCCGCAGCCCTTGATTCTGGCGTGTTCTACGTGGCGCATAAGTCCGGATCGAGCATGTACTGGTCGGTCTACACCAGCCTCCCTGCGGTATCCCTGGTTGACGTCCCGCTCTCCACCATCGTCAGCGCTGAGGCCTCGCTGTCCAATATCATTGGTCCGGATGACATCGACGCCACGCTGCTGACCGAAGCCGTCAGCGGCTACCGCATCACGTCGAATGGCAGCATCCGTAACGCGCTAGAGCCACTGCGCACTCTCTATCAGTTCGACGTCTACCCGTCCGGTTACAAAATCAAGTTTCGTAGCCGCGGCACCGCCAGCGTGGTGACCATCCCGATTGGCGATCTAGCCGCCGACACGCAGCTGGAAGAGTCGCGGGAAATGGACAGCCAGCTGCCGCAGCGGGTCACGGTGCAATACCTCGACCGCAATAGGGACTACGACCAGAACGAGCAGTCTGACGACCGGATTGGCGTCGAGGCGGTGGATACACAGGACACCAGCATTCAAGTGGTGATGAGCGGCAACCAGGCCAAGCAGATTGCGCAGAAGCTGCTCAACCGCGCTTGGCTGGAGCGCACCAGCTTCGCCTTCCAGTTGCCGCCGATCTACGGCTACCTGGAGCCGTCCGATGTGATCACCATAGATGCCGATTACGCGAGCTATGAGCTGCACCTCGATTCGGTAAACCCGGACAGCGATGGCCTGATTTCCTGCAGTGGCGTGCCGAACAACGCTTCTCTGTATACGTCTGTGGCCGTCGGCGATGAAGGACAGCAAGCTCCAGTCACGATCCCGCTGGCTGGCGCATCCCTGCTAGCCACACTGGACATTCCGCTGATCGATGAAACCCTGCAAAACTCGCCGGGGTTTGTCTCCGCCATGACCGGGTACACCAACGGTTACCCAGGCGGCGCAGTGTTCCGCTCGAATGACGAGGGGCAGACGTGGACGGACTTACAGGGGTTCACCGGCAAGGCCACCCTGGGCTATGCGCGCAACGCCTTGACCGCCAACAGTGGGGCGCTGATCGACCAGGGCTCGGCCCTGATCGTTGATCTGATCTCGGGCGCACTGGAAAGCGTTACCCAGGACCAGATGCTGGCCGGCGCTAACTTCGCCGCCTACGGCGCAGACACTCGCTGGGAAATCATTCGGTTTCAAAATGCCGCTCTGCAGGTCGATGGTTCATATCAACTGACGCGGCTGGTGCGCGGCGACAAGGGCACCGAATGGGCGACCGGCCTGCATCAGGCCGGGGACCTGTTCGTGCTGCTGGACGACCCGGACAACGCTTTCATTGGCTTGCCGGTGGAGACTATCGGTCTATCACGCCTGTATCGCGGGGTTACATCAGGCCAAACAATCGACACGGCATCGGATCAGGAGCTCACCTACCGGGGGGTCAATCTGCGGCCGCTGTCGCCTGCTTATCCGGTGGGCTCGCGCAATAATTCGGCCGACCTTGCTGTCAGCGTGACGCGCCGCTCGCGGCTCAGCTCAAGCTGGTGGATCACCGGCGTATCCGCCCCAGTGGGCGAAACCACCGTAGCCTATGAGTGGGACGTCATGTCCGGCGCCACGGTCAAGCGCACGATCAGTAGCAGCACTCCAGCCCGCCGATCAGGTCACTGACTTCGGCTCGGCTCAGGCTTCGATCACCTTTCGCATTTATCAGCTCAGCTCGGTCGTAGGCCGCGGCTACCCGCTGGAGGTCACTCTGTGAGCACTACCCCAAAAACCCAGATCACCGAACTCTCGCCCACTGCGGCCAACCAGGCCCCGGTGGTCAACTCGGGCTGGGCGATTGTCGACCAGCTGCTGGATCGGACCGTCAAAGACAAGGATCTGGCCACGCCGCCTGGGATCCCTGCTGACGGGGACGCCTACATAGTTGCCGCCAGCCCGACCGGACTATGGACTGGCAAGACCGGACAGATCGCCTACTGGCGCGCCTCGGCCGGCGTCTGGCAGTTCATCGTGCCGAAAACCGGCTGGACGGTGCGGGTCAGCGATGAACTGGACAGCAACGGCTTGCCCAAGGAATACGGGTTCGATGGTGCCAATTGGGAGCTGGTGGCCGGCGTCACAACCCCGGTCCAGGATGAAGGCTCGACGGTCGTCGCCAGTCCGACGGCGATCAACTTTGTTGGCGCCGGGGTCACCGTCACGGATGTGGGCGGCGTGGCCACGGTCACCATTTCCGGCGGCGGGGCCGGTGGGGTAGCGCCCGCCCTGCAGTACACCTGCGAGACTGGTAGTACCGCCGACAGCGATCCCGGCGCCGGCCTGATGAAGTGGAACCACGCCACCCAGGCCAGCGCCACTCAGCTGTTCATCGACGACCTGACCGCCGACGCCGTCAGCATGACCGCGCTCTGGGGGCAGCTGGCGCCCAACGGCTTCCTGCTCATCCAGAAAGTCACGGACGCCAATACTTGGCAGCTGTGGAAGTTCACCTCGATCACCGCCGCCACGGGCTACGTGAAGCTCGGCGTGACCCTGATCGCGGATGGTGGCGCTTTGACCGATGGCGACGCGCTGCTGCTCGAGTTCGACAACGGGGCCAGTGGCGGGGGTGGCCTGACCAACCTGACCGAGGCAAAGATCACCGCTACCCCTAACGCCACGGTGCCGGTGGTCTCGCTGTCGGTCACGATTACCGAAACCAGCGGCGATATGGCCTATGTCGCCAAGGGCAACGGCGCTACGCTCGCCCAAGTCCCTAACAACGCTGCCACGGGCGGCAACAAACGCGGCATCAAAGCCACCGACTGGCAGAAAGAGCGGAGCGCCGCGACTCAGGTGGCGTCAGGCGACTACTCTGCAATTGGAGGGGGGTCGGGAAACGAGACCAGCGGCACCTACTCAGTGATTGCTGGCGGGCTCGGCAACTGGGGCATAAGCAACTACGGATTCATCGGCTCAGGTGATGGAAACACCAACAGCTCAGCCTACGGCGTAATCGGTGGCGGTTATCTCAACACCACCGGCACCGATGGATATTCCGTAGTTAGTGGCGGCGCAAACAACCTCGCATCCGGGCAGTTTGCGACGATCAACGGCGGGTACTACGCAACAACTCGTGGTGTGTATGGAGCAGCAGCCCGCGCTAGCGGTCGTTTCTCTGTACAAGGTGATGCGCAACGGGAGCGATTCACGCTGAGGCGTGCCACTGCCGATGCAACCGCTGCTGTGCTATCTGCTAACAATGGTGCGCCAATTGCCACAAACCAGATTACGCTTCCAGATAGCAGTGCCTATGGGTTCGCGGGCCGCGTAGTGGCGCGTGCATCAGCTACCGGCGACTGCGCATCTTGGGAATTCAAAGGCACGATCAAACGCGGGGCGAATGCCGCAGCAACAGCGTTGGTCGCGGCGGTCACGCCAACGCTGGTGGCCGGCGATAGTGGGGCGTCCGCGTGGGCGATAGCGGTAACGGCGGATACAACTAATGGCGCGCTGGCGATTACCGTCACTGGTGTGGCGGCAACCAACATCAAGTGGGTTGCCGACATCGAGACGGTAGAGGTCGTCGGTTGACGGCTTTCTAAAACCACCTCCGCCTATCCCGATCTATCTGGGCTTCAAGGCGCTATCTGCTGGTTGAATTTTGGAAGCGGAGGCGGCGGCAGCCAGTGCTGGCAGTGCCTCCAGAGATATGCGCCTAGTAATGCTGCATCATCGGGGTGTGACTGGAGTTTTGAGTGCCCAGGACGGGCGAGGAAGGGCGACAAAGTCGCGTACATTAAAGCGTTAGACCCTCGCCGTAACTGGCTGCAAGTCAGATGTTAGGCGTACAAATAATGCCGGCAGACTATTGATTTTATTGCGGTAAGCAACTGATTCGTAATCAGGTGCGCAGTGGACTACCGCTCGTTTCTATCCCCAAAACACAACCGTAAGTTATTGATTCTATTGAGGCGGGAAGCAATGCAAAACGCCCCGTTGCGGGGCGCTGTTTTCATACGCAAAGCTTTGATCTGAAAGGAAAATCAGTGTTTCTGTATGGCATCCCAGGCTTTGACACCGTATAGGCTCTGGAGTCAGGGTGCCGGTATCAAGGGCGGCATGCGGTATCTACTGATTCCGGTGCTCAATGTAGCCGCAGCGCTCGCACACGCGAATCTCCCGATCAGGCTCCAGCCCCATCAGCGACTCGCCCGGCACGCTCGGCGCCGACAGATCGCCGATTGGCTGCCATGTTCCGAACCGGTGCGGCTGATAAACAGCAGGATCATCGACGGCCATCATCCGACTGAGCGTGTGGCCGGCGAGGCGGTGGGCGCAGTAGCGTTCTGGGTTGAGCTTGATCATAAGGGACTGCGGGTGGTGCGGAGGGGAGAGGGAGCATACCCAAGACGGGCAGGGAGGGGCGACTACTGTATGAAAATACAACGCTAAGTTATTGATTCTTTTATGGTAGAGTACGCGCTTTCTTGGTGCCGAAAGAACTACCCTTTTCTTTTAGTATCAATAGGTTAGGCATGCCCAGCCGTCACCTTGACATGGTGGGGGTCGTTGGTTCGAGTCCAATCGTGCCTACCAAATTAAAAAAGGGTCGCTTAGGCGACCCTTTTTTATTGGGCGCTTGTCAGGGCTTCGGCTTTCTGAAAGCATCCCCAACTCTTCAAATCCCCAGTGACTGCGGTTCGGTTCAGGTTGGCCTTAGGGCTCCTGCCACTGTGAGGCGGGTATACCGCCGAATCGCGTACTGGCTCATCCCAACCCATGTGACCTTTGGTAGGGGTCACCACTAGGAGAGGAAGCGCCATGCCTGTTATTACTCTTCCCGACGGCAGTAAGCGTTCGTTCGATCACCCGGTCTCTGTGGCTGAGGTTGCTCAATCTATTGGTGCAGGTCTGGCCAAGGCCACTCTGGCTGGCAAGGTCAACGGTACGTTGGTTGATGCCAGTGACCTGATCGACAGCGATGCGACCCTGCAGATCATCACGTCGAAAGACGAAGAGGGGTTGGAAATCATCCGCCACTCCTGTGCGCACCTGATCGGTCATGCGGTCAAGCAGCTCTATCCGACGGCTAAAATGGTGATCGGTCCGGTCATCGATGAAGGCTTCTATTACGACATCGCCTATGAGCGCCCCTTCACTTTGGAAGATGTGGCAACCATTGAGCAGCGTATGCAGCAGCTGATAGATACGGATTACGACATCATCAAGAAGATGACTCCGCGCGATCAGGTGATTGCCGAGTTCAAAGCTCGTGGCGAGGAATACAAGCTGCGTCTGGTCGAGGACATGCCTGATACGCAGGAAATGGGCCTCTACTACCACGAAGAATATCTCGACATGTGCCGCGGCCCGCACGTGCCTAACACTCGCTTCCTCAAAGCCTTCAAGCTGACCAAGTTGTCGGGCGCCTACTGGCGCGGCGATGCCAAGAACGAGCAGCTACAGCGCATCTATGGCACCGCTTGGGCCGATAAAAAGCAGCTGGCCGCATACGTTCAGCGCATTGAAGAAGCCGAGAAGCGCGATCACCGTAAAATCGGCAAGCGCCTGAACCTGTTCCACACCCAGGAAGAAGCGCCAGGCATGGTGTTCTGGCATCCGAATGGCTGGACTTTGTATCAGGTGCTTGAGCAGTACATGCGCCAAGTGCAGCGCGAGAATGGCTACCTGGAGATTAAGACGCCTCAGGTGGTTGATCGCAGTCTGTGGGAGAAGTCCGGGCACTGGGCGAACTACGCCGAAAACATGTTCACCACTGAGTCGGAAAATCGCGATTACGCGATCAAGCCGATGAACTGCCCGTGCCACGTCCAGGTGTTCAATCAGGGGTTGAAAAGCTATCGCGAGCTGCCGATGCGCCTGGCTGAGTTCGGTGCTTGTCACCGTAACGAGCCGTCCGGTGCATTGCACGGCATCATGCGTGTGCGCGCATTCACCCAGGACGACGCGCATATCTTCTGTACTGAAGAACAGATGCAGGCTGAGTCGGCGGCGTTCATCAAGCTGACCCTGGATGTCTATGCGGACTTCGGTTTCCAGGATATCCAGCTCAAGCTCTCCACTCGCCCGGAAAAGCGCGTGGGTTCCGATGAGCTGTGGGATCGTGCCGAGGCTGCATTGGCTGCTGCGCTGGATAGTGCTGGTCTGGCTTATGATCTGCAGCCGGGTGAGGGGGCGTTTTACGGTCCCAAGATCGAGTTTTCTCTAAAAGATTGTCTCGGTAGGGTCTGGCAATGCGGTACCCTGCAGCTCGATTTCAACCTGCCAGTGCGTCTGGGGGCTGAATTCGTCAGCGAAGACAACAGCCGTAAGCACCCGGTGATGCTGCATCGTGCCATCCTGGGATCTTTCGAGCGCTTCATCGGCATGCTGATCGAGCACTACGAGGGTGCATTCCCGGCTTGGCTGGCGCCAACTCAGGCGGTGATATTGAATATCACCGATAAACAGGCTGATTTTGCTCTCGAAGTTGAAAAAAAGCTCAATCAAAGCGGGTTCCGTGCCAAGTCTGACTTGAGAAACGAAAAGATCGGCTTTAAAATCCGCGAGCATACTTTGCTCAAGGTTCCTTATCTCTTGGTTATTGGAGATCGGGAAGTTGAAATGCAAACCGTCGCCGTGCGTACGCGAGAAGGTGCTGACCTGGGCTCTATGCCCGTCGCCCAATTCGCAGATTTCCTCGCTCAGGCGGTTTCCCGGCGTGGTCGCCATGATTCGGAGTAATTATTATTAAGCGTGAAATGAGACAAGATAAACGAGCTGCACCGAAAGCCCCGATCAACGAGAATATCTCGGCACGCGAGGTTCGGTTAATTGGCGCTGACGGCGAGCAAATTGGCATCGTCTCGATTGATGAAGCGCTTAGAGTCGCCGAAGAGTCCAAGCTGGACTTGGTGGAAATTTCCGCTGATGCGGTTCCACCGGTTTGCCGAGTGATGGACTACGGCAAGTCGATCTTCGAAAAGAAGAAGCAAGTTGCTGCTGCGAAGAAAAACCAGAAGCAAGTGCAGGTTAAAGAAATCAAGTTTCGTCCAGGGACGGAGGAAGGGGATTACCAGGTAAAACTACGCAACCTGGTACGTTTCCTAAGTGATGGGGACAGGGCCAAGGTATCCTTGCGATTCCGCGGCCGTGAGATGGCGCATCAGGAGCTGGGCATGGAGTTGTTGAAGCGGGTTGAAGGTGACCTGCTTGAATACGGCACCGTTGAACAGCATCCAAAGATGGAAGGACGCCAGCTGATCATGGTCATCGCCCCCAAAAAGAAGAAGTAACCACCAGGGCACGGCAGGCCTTGCGGTTATGTTTATCAACTGAATGCGGAGTATCCGAACATGCCAAAAATGAAAACCAAAAGCGGTGCAGCGAAGCGTTTCTTGAAAACGGCTTCGGGTTTCAAGCACAAGCACGCTTTCAAGAGCCACATCCTGACCAAAATGTCCACCAAGCGTAAGCGTCAACTGCGCGGTAGCACCATGGTGCATCCGTCTGACGTGGCAAAGGTGGCGCGCATGCTGCGCGTTCGTTAATTTCGGTCAAGAATTAGAGGAAGTTACTCATGGCTCGTGTTAAGCGTGGCGTTGTTGCTCGCCGTCGTCATAAAAAAATTCTGAAACTCGCTAAAGGCTACTATGGTGCACGCTCGCGCGTGTTCCGCGTTGCCAAGCAAGCGGTAATCAAGGCAGGCCAATATGCCTACCGTGACCGCCGTCAAAAAAAGCGTCAGTTCCGTGCTCTGTGGATCGCCCGTATCAACGCAGGCGCCCGCATCAACGGCTTGTCTTACAGCCGTTTCATTGCTGGCTTGAAAAAGGCAGCAATCGAGATCGACCGCAAGGTTCTGGCTGATCTGGCAGTGAACGAAAAAGCGGCGTTTGCTGCGATTGTCGAGAAAGCGAAAGCCGTACTGGCTTAAGTCCCCGACAGTCACCGGGCTCGCCCGGTGCTAAACGTCACCAATAGGGGAAGAGCCTTCGTGCTCTTCCCCTATTTCGTATCTGGAGTCTGTAAATGGAAAACCTGGATGCGCTGGTCTCTCAAGCTCTAGAGGCTGTGCAACACACTGAAGACGTCAATGCCCTGGAGCAGATCCGGGTTCATTACCTTGGCAAGAAAGGCGAGCTGACCCAGGTGATGAAGACCCTGGGCCACATGTCTGCTGAAGATCGCCCTAAAGTCGGCGCTCTGATCAATGCGGCCAAGGAGCGTGTTCAGGACTCGCTTAATGCTCGCAAGGAATTGCTTGAGCAAGCGGCGCTGAGTGCCAAGCTTGCCGCTGAGTTCATCGACGTCACGCTGCCAGGTCGTGGTCAGGCTTCTGGCGGCCTGCATCCGGTTACCCGGACGCTGGAGCGCATTGAGCAGTTCTTCACCCATATTGGTTACGGCATTGCCGAAGGCCCTGAGGTAGAAGACGATCAGCACAACTTTGAGGCGCTCAACATCCCTGGCCACCACCCGGCGCGGGCGATGCATGACACCTTCTATTTCAATGCGAACATGTTGCTGCGCACCCATACCTCGCCGGTACAGGTTCGCACCATGGAAACGCAACAGCCGCCGATCCGCATCGTCTGCCCTGGCCGTGTATATCGTTGCGACTCGGATATCACGCACTCGCCGATGTTCCATCAGGTCGAAGGCCTGCTGGTAGACGAAGGCATCAGCTTTGCTGACCTGAAAGGCACCATCGAAGAGTTTCTCCGGGTGTTCTTCGAGAAAGACCTGGGCGTGCGTTTCCGTCCGTCTTTCTTCCCCTTCACCGAGCCATCGGCTGAAGTCGATATGCAGTGCGTGATGTGTAGCGGCAAAGGCTGTCGCGTATGCAAGCAGACTGGCTGGCTGGAAGTCATGGGCTGCGGCATGGTTCACCCCAATGTGTTGCGCATGTCTGGCATCGATCCCGAGAAATACCAGGGCTTTGCCTTTGGTATGGGGGTTGAGCGTCTGGCCATGTTGCGTTACGGCGTTAACGACTTGCGTCTGTTCTTCGACAACGACCTGCGATTCCTCGCGCAATTTCGCTAGGCCGCATGCCCGTAACCGTTTTCTAGGAGAAGAGCAGGATGAAATTCAGTGAACAGTGGCTGCGTAGCTGGGTAAGCCCGAAGGTTTCCCGCGATGAGCTGGTAGCTCGTTTGTCCATGGCCGGCCTTGAGGTTGACAGCGTGACGCTGGCCGCCGGCGCATTCAGTGGCGTGGTCGTGGGCGAGGTGCTGAGCACCGAACCGCACCCGGATGCTGACAAGCTGCGCGTTTGCCAGGTCAGCAATGGTGCCGAGACTTTTCAGGTGGTCTGTGGCGCACCGAACGTGCGCCCCGGCCTGAAGATTCCTTTTGCCATGATTGACGCCGAGTTATCGGGTGACTTCAAAATCAAGAAAGCCAAGCTGCGCGGTGTCGAGTCCAGCGGCATGCTCTGCTCGGCTTCTGAGTTGCAAATCAGCGATGACAACGATGGCTTGATGGAGCTGCCGGCGGATGCGCCGGTTGGCCAAGACATCCGTGTCTATCTCGACCTGGACGACGCCAGCATCGAAGTTGACCTGACTCCGAATCGCGGCGATTGCCTGTCGCTGGCCGGTTTGGCGCGCGAAGTCGGTGCTTTATATGCCGCCGAGGTTACGCGACCGGTCGTTGCCGTTGTACCGGCTGTACACGAGGAAGTTCGCCCCGTAGAAGTGCTGGCGGCGAAAGCATGCCCGCGCTACCTCGGTCGCGTGGTGCGCAATGTCGACCTGTCCAAGCCTACACCGCTATGGATGGTCGAGCGGCTTCGTCGCGCAGATGTACGCAGCATCGATGCAGCCGTGGACATCACCAACTATGTGATGCTTGAGCTCGGCCAGCCGATGCATGCCTTCGATCTCAACGAGATCAACGGTGGCATTCGTGTTCGCATGGCGGAAGAAGGTGAGAAGCTGGTTCTGCTGGATGGCCAGGAGGTCAGCCTGCGTGCCGATACTCTGGTCATCGCTGACCACCAGCGCGCTTTGGCTATTGCTGGCGTGATGGGCGGTGAGCACAGCGGTGTCGCTGCTGGCACTCGTGACCTTTTTATCGAGAGCGCTTTCTTCGACACCATCTCGGTGGCAGGCAAGGCGCGCTCCTATGGTCTGCATACCGACTCCTCGCACCGCTACGAACGCGGTGTCGATTGGCAGTTGGCGCGTGAAGCCATGGAGCGTGCGACTGGCTTGTTGCTAGAGATCGTCGGTGGCGAGCCAGGGCCGATCATCGAGGTGGTCAGTCAGGAGCATTTGCCAAGCATTGCGCCGATCACTCTGCGTGCCGAGCGCATCAATCAGATGCTTGGCCTTGATATCGCGGCTGATGAAGTTGAGCGCCTGCTCAGCGCCCTAGGTCTGCAGATTTCGCAGGAGCAGGCAGGGCAGTGGCGTGTGGAAGTGCCGAGCCACCGTTTCGATATCAGCCTGGAAGTCGACCTGATCGAAGAGTTGGGTCGCCTGTATGGCTATAACCGCTTGCCGGTTCGATATCCGCAAGCCCGCCTGGCACCGCAGCCTAAAGCTGAAGCTCGTGCCGAGCTGCCAGCACTGCGCCGCTTGCTCGTAGCCCGTGGCTATCAGGAAGCGATCACCTACAGCTTCATCGATCCCAAACTGTTCGAGTTGTTCAGTCCAGGCGTTGAGCCGTTGATGTTGGCCAACCCCATCTCGACTGATATGGCTGCCATGCGCGCGTCCCTGTGGCCGGGCCTGGTCAAGGCGGTGCAGTACAACCTGAACCGCCAGCAATCGCGGATTCGTTTGTTCGAAAGCGGCCTGCGCTTTGTCGGCCAGTTAGAAGGTTTGAAGCAGGAAGCCATGTTGGCCGGCGCGATCTGCGGTGCTCGCATGACCGAAGGTTGGGCCCATGGTCGTGAAGTTGTCGATTTCTATGACGTGAAGGCCGACGTAGAGGCGCTTCTTGGCTTCTCCGGTGCCGAGAGTACTTTCAGTTTTGTGGCGGGTGAGCATCCAGCTCTACACCCAGGCCAAACTGCCCGCATTGAGCGTGATGGTCGCCTCGTTGGCTTTGTCGGTGCCATCCATCCGGAGCTGAGCAAGGCCTTGGATCTGGACCAGCCGGTTTTCTTGTTCGAGCTGGTTCTGGCTGAAGTGGTGCAAGGACTGCTGCCCAAGTTCCGCGAGCTTTCGCGCTTCCCCGAGGTGCGTCGCGATCTGGCACTGCTGGTGGATAGGGATGTCGCTGCCGAAGCCGTTCTCGGAATTATTCGCGAGGCTGCTGGCGAGCATCTGACAGACCTCAAGCTATTTGATGTGTATCACGGTAAAGGTATTGATCCGCATAGAAAAAGCTTGGCGGTCGGCTTGACCTGGCAGCATCCATCGCGCACTCTTAATGACGATGAGGTGAGTACTACAACGCAGAATATCCTCACCTCGCTGGAAGAAAGGTTCAACGCCACGTTAAGGAAGTAGCGTATGGGGGCTCTGACGAAAGCTGAAATGGCCGAACGTCTGTATGAAGAGCTAGGCCTGAATAAACGGGAAGCCAAGGAATTGGTGGAGTTGTTCTTTGAAGAGATCCGGCAGGCGCTGGAGCTCAACGAGCAGGTCAAGCTGTCGGGTTTCGGCAATTTTGACCTGCGCGACAAGCGTCAGCGTCCCGGCAGGAATCCAAAGACAGGAGAGGAAATCCCGATCACGGCTCGACGCGTGGTTACCTTTCGCCCAGGGCAGAAATTAAAAGCCAGAGTTGAGGCTTATGCTGGAACCAAGTCATAACGACGAGTTGCCGCCCATACCAGGCAAGCGTTACTTCACGATTGGTGAGGTGAGTGAGCTTTGTGCGGTTAAGCCGCACGTGCTGCGTTATTGGGAGCAGGAGTTTACTCAACTCAATCCGGTTAAGCGGCGTGGCAATAGACGGTACTACCAGCGCCAGGATGTGCTGATGATCCGGCAAATCCGCGCGCTACTGTACGACCAAGGCTTTACTATCGGGGGGGCGCGACAGCGCCTCTCGGGTGACGAAGCTAAAGATGATACTACCCAGTACAAGCAGCTCATTCGGCAAATGATTGCAGAGCTGGAAGATGTTTTGCTTGTCCTGCGTAAATAGTCTGTCGCTTTCGAAAAACTTCCACTTTTCAAAAGCTTAATGTATAGTTCGATCCGCTTTCGGCAGTACGCGAAAGTGGATTAACGCCTAGTCGGGGCGTAGCGCAGTCCGGTAGCGCACTAGCATGGGGTGCTAGGGGTCGAGTGTTCGAATCACTCCGTCCCGACCATATTCTTCAATGACTTAGCCCAACTTTCGCGAGTTGGGCTTTTTCATGCGCGTGACTTTTGCGTGACTTGTCGTAATTTCATGCCTGCCTCCTCTTCAAAATCGTCAGCACCGGCCCGCGTGAGTCGGTCGTGGATACCTTGTTGGCAGATTCAATCAGTTGACCCAGTTCTGCGCCTGAGTAGTGGCTGGTGATGCTGCCGTTCTTGTGGCCCAATAGCGCCTTGCGATCTTCCTCGGTGACGCCTGCTGCCCGCAGCCTGCGGCCGAACGTGTGCTTGAGATCGTGCACTCTGATCGACAGGTAAGCGTTTCGACTTGCGCGTCGGCCAATGGGCTGCGCTTGACCAGTTGCTCGATGCCCTGGGTCACCTTCTGGGTGGTTCCTGCTGTGCTGGTACACCAGGCTTCAAATCGCCCGGCTAGCGAATCGCCGCTTTCTTCGAGGCAGAACGGGCCGATGGTCATTTTCTTCATTTCGTCTCGTCCCAGCACTGTTTTGAGCCAGTAGGAGAGGAGGTAAGAGTTGACGTGACGTGCGACCAGATCGGGGCTGCGCAATGAGACGGCCGGAATGATCATTCGTGCGTCGAATGACGACCTGTTGGGTGATGCTTACGCCTACAACCTCAAACGACTGGTGAGCATCCTCGGCATCGCTGGAGCACTGGAAGCAATGCGGGCCTAAAGAGTAATGGCCTTTTTCCGCCCTCTATAAGCCTTCTGGGAGGGGTTTCAACCAACGTCAGGGCTTACCTCGGCCTATTACGGCACTCTGTGGTGATTGGCTACTTTGGCTGCCAAGGCGGGTTGGTCGAGATGCTGGCTGTTTTCACACAGCTTGGGTCGACAGCAGCCTTTCATGAGTGGCTGCTTTCGGCTGCGGATTCATCCGGTCGATGCAACAGATTGGTTAAAACGTTCAGCAGGCGTTGCATAGTCGAGCGTCTTCCGTGGACGCTCATTCAGCTGCCGGGCTACTTCATCAAGCTTATCTTGCGAGTAGACGGAGAGGTCGGTGCCCTTTGGGAATTACTGCCGCAGCAGCCCGTTCGTATTTTCATTCGTCCCACGTTGCCAGGGGTTCTGCGGATCGCAGAAGTAGACCTTGATGTCCGTCGCCACGGTGAAGCGCTTGTGATCGGCCATTTCCTTGCCCCGATCCCAAGTCAGCGACTGGTAGAGTTCCTGCGGCAGTTTCTGGGCGTTGTCGATCAAGGCACCCACCACCGTCTCAGTATCCTTGCTGGGTACTTTCACCAGCATCACGTAACGGCTGTGACGCTCGATCAGGGCCGCAACCTGGCTGTTCTTGCTGCCACGCAGCAAGTCACCTTCCCAATGACCCGGCACGGCTCGGTCTTCAACCTCAGCCGGCCGTTTGCTGATGGAAATGGTGTCGGTGATGTGGCCGTGATTGTCCGTTTTCTGGGTGTGATGACGCGAGCGGCGCATGGCCCGCGTGCGCCGCAAATGCTCCAGCAGCTCTTTCTTCAATGCGCCGCGGGCCTAAATGAAGAGGCTGCGATAGATGGTCTCGTGTGACACCTGAAAGCTCTTATTTTCTGGGTAAGTGCACTTCAGCCACCCGGCAACCTGCTCCGGTGACCACTGCAGCTGGAGCCTCTCCGCCACAATCTGCGCCAACCCCGGGACCTGGACAAGCTTGCAGATCTTCGGACGACGGGCTCTGTCCCAGGCCGCCTGATCGGCCTGGTTCGCGCGATAGCAGCCTGGACCGCCGTTGCGACCGATCTCACGGCTGATGGTGGAAGGGGCTCGCCCAAGTTGCAGGGCGATCAGGCGAATCGAGTGCCCGGCAGCGAGTGCTCGCGAAATCTCTTCGCGCTCGGCCAGCGTCAATGCCAACTTGTCGCGCCGGCGTGGCGCCGGACGTATACCTCCTGTCTCCGCCAGAATGCGTTGAACGGAGGAGTGGTTTCGATCGAACAGCTGAGCGATCTGCTGGAGTGAGTCGCCTCGCTTCCAGCGGTCCCACATCAAGGCCTTCTGACTTTCGGTGTAATGGATCCGAGGTCTTTGCTGCATCTGCAACACTCCTCCTGGCTACACAGGATCTAGTGTGTTGCATCCACCGGATGAATCCGCAGCCGAAAGCAGACATCCGCTAAGGCATAATTGCCCTATAGCGGCCTTCGCAGAGGGGATCACTCGTCACGAATTCGCAGCGTGATTGGGACTACGGCGTCCAGTCGACACGATGCTCGTCAAGGTAGGCGTCCACCGCCGCGCCTATGGTCGGGTGGAACACCTCGCTGCCGATCCGTTTCAGCACTTCAAGGCGCAGCAGTTTGTCCTTAACCGGGTCCTTCATTTCGGCGAAGCGCAGCTCCACGCCTTCCGCGCGCAGCGATTGCTCCAGCTCCACCAGCATGTCGGCGGAGGTAACGTCCACGCTGGTGACCGGCTCGGCCGCTACCACCACCCGGCGCACCGGAGTCGGTGACTGGGCGACGGCCTCCAGGATGCAGTTCTGGAACAACTCGGCATTGGCGAAGAACAGTGGCGCGTCCCAGCGGAACAGCACCAGTCCGGGCACCAGGCGAGCGTGAGGATAGCGCGAGATGTCGTGGTAGCCGCGAATGCCGTCGACGCGCCCGAGCACGGTGTAGTGGGGCCGCCAGCCGTCCCAGAGGAATTCGATCACCGCCACCACCACCGCCAGGCCGATGCCCGGCACCGCTCCCAGTACGGCAACGCCGACGAAGCAGACGATCGACAGCCAGAACTCCCAGCGCTGGATGCGGTAGATACGGCGCAGATCCTTGAACTCGAACAGGCCGATGGCGGAGGCGATCACTACGGCTGCCAGGGCGCTGTTGGGCAGGTACTGGAGCAGGTTGGGAGCGAGTAGCAGCAACAGCGTCACGCACAGGGCGCCGACCACGCCGGTCAGTTGAGTGCGAGAACCTGCCGCTTCGGCAACCGGGGTTCGCGAGGAGCTGCTGCTGATGGGGAAACCCTGGAAGAGACCGGCTGCCAGGTTGGCCACTCCCAGGCCGACCATTTCCTGGTTCGGGTCTACCTGGGTACGGGTCTTCGCCGCATAGGTGCGTGAGAGCACGCTGGTGTCGGCGAAGGACACCAGCGCCACGGCGAATCCGCCGATCAGCACCATGGATAGGTCACTCAGGCCGATCCAGGGCAGCGTGAAGCTCGGCAACCCCTGCGGCAATGGGCCCACCACTTTCACCGCGTGGCTGGTATCCAGGCTGAAGAGGCCCACTACCACGGTCGCGGCCAGCACCGCGATGAGAATGCCCGGCACGCGCTCGTAGCGTTTGAGCAGCAGGATTACACCCAGGGTACTTGCGCCCACGGCAAAGGCGTACCAGTTGGCCTGGCCGTTGAGTAGCGTTCGGATCAGGCCCAAGGTGTCCCGGAGTGGGCCGGCACTGTCGATGGAAATGCCAAACAGCTTGGGCGTCTGGCTTATCAGCACGGTCAGCGCGATGCCGTTCATGTAGCCGTAGCGAATCGGCTTGGACAGCAGTTCGGTGATAAACCCCAGGCGCAGCAAGCCGGCGCCGATACAGACCAGCCCGGAGACCAGCGCCATGGCGCTAGCCAGGGTGATGGCGCGCAATGGATCCCCCCCGGACAGCGGTAGCACAACGGCAAGGATGATGGCGACCAGCGCGGAATCCGGGCCGAGTACCAGAATGCGGCTGGGTCCGAATAGCGCATAGGCGAGCAGCGGAACGATGGTGGCGTACAGGCCATAGATGCCAGGCACTCCGGATGCCTCGGCGTAAGCAATGCCCACCGGCACCAGCATGGCAGTCAGTACCAGGCCCGCCAGCAGGTCCTTGGGTAGCCAGGAGGGCTGGTACTCACGCAAGACCTGCAGGCCCGGCAGCCAGCGTCGCCAGCCGACCGGGCCAGAGCCGAGGGGGCGCGGCAGGCGCCCGGGCTCAGTGGGTTGTGTGGACCGGGCATCGCTCATGGACTGTTCCTGTCTTTGAGTGGGAGTGACTCAGGACGCCGACACGTCGGGAGTGAAGAAGAAGGCCAGGCCGAGGATCAGATACACGGCAAGCAGCTGCACGCCTTTGAGCCAGTCCGAGCGACCATCGCCCGCTACCTGGCCGGTAATCAGCACCGCCAGCAGCACACTCAGTACCAGCCCCCCGGAAAAGGCCAGGTCCATGGGCGAGGGGCCGATGACATAACTGGCGAGTACCAGAACCGGTGCGATCAGCAGGGCCACCTGGACGCTGGAGCCGATGGCGATCTACAGCGACAGATCCATGCGGTTCTTCATGGCGACCGAGATGGCCGAGGCGTGCTCGGCGGCATTGCCGAGGATGGCCACGACAAATACCCCGACGAAGAGGTTGCTGAGGCCGAGCTGACTGGCGCTCGGCTTGATGGTGGCCACCAGGATCTCGCTGATCCAGGCGATCAGCAGGGTAGCCGTCCCGAGCACCAGCAAGGCCTTGCCCTTCGGCCAGAGGTGCGCGTGATCTTGGCTCTGCTCGATGCTGGAAGTGCCGGAAAACAGGTTCTTGTGGGTAATCAGCGAATACACCAGGAACAGCCCATAGACCAGCAGCAAAACCATAGAGATGTACAGGCTGAGTGCCTGGAGGCCTTGTGGATTGCGGGTCGCAATGACGGCGTTGTAGGCGGCCGGCAGGATGAGGGCGATGGTGGCCAAGGTCAGCAGGGTTGCCTGGGAGCGGGCTCCCGAAGCGTTGTATTGCTGTTCGCTGTGGCGCAGCCCGGCCCAGCACCAGCAAAATGTTGCCGACGATGGACCCTGCGATGGAGGCCTTCACCACATCGTGGAGATCCGCGCGCAAGGCGCTGAGGGCAATGATCAGTTCGGTGGCGTTGCCGAAGGTGGCATTCAGCAACCCGCCCACACCTTCGCCGGAGCGCTCCGCCAGTTGCTCCGTGGCCAGGCCCAGCCAGCCCGCCAGCGGCACGATGGCCAGGGCTGCCGCCAGGAAGACCAGCAAATGGAGGTCCGCCGCGAGTTGTTCCAGGGCTATGGCGATGGGGACGAAGACCAGCATCCAGTTGAGCATCGGGGCTTTCCTCATGCTGGCGCGAACTGATTCGGAAACGATGAACATCCGCTAAGAATGGCTCGCTTTCCGTGGCCCGTCTAAAGGGACGCGCAAGTCAACCGAGAGGCAGTCACAGCGGGCCAACCACTCGCGCTGCCAGTTCTGTGAAGCATGTTTGCCCCGCCGGGGGAAATAAAGCCTTGCAAGGTCTTGTGCCTTCCGATTGTTGGCTAGACTGAAATTCTTTCGGTATCGCTTGCCCATATTTTGGGAGCATCAGATGCACCTATCGATCGAACTGGTCTCCAGGCAGGACCCGCCCACCTGGCTGGTGCATGCCTGTGGCATGAGCTTCAGCTTCTCGGACCCAGCCTCCGCGGCGGCTTTCGCGGCCAAGCTGGAAGAGCGCGTGAGCGCCCCCCACCGTCTTCCGCCGGAGATTCAGAAGCACTGGGCCGCCGAGCATTTCCGCATGCTTCGCAATTCCTAGCGTCCTCGGCGATTCGAATGGCAGTGCCCGGCTGCGGGGCAAGGGTTGCGTCGAAGCAACTCCCAGCAGCACATGAGCAGTCAGTTCGGTGGTGAGTGCCATTCGAACGATCAGGCTGTGCATTACGACCGTTGCCTGGCGGCCGACCACTTGGTCAAACGATACCGTTTCGGCAAGGAGAATTAGATGGTCGACTCCGTCAGCAAGATCGACAAAGACTCCCCGTCTCACAAGGAAACCCAGATTGCCGCGTCCAGCGACAAGTTGAAGGTCGGCGCGCTGATTGCTCTGGTGGTCGGCTCCATGGTGGGTGGCGGGATCTTCTCATTGCCGCAGAACATTGCCGCGAGTGCCAGTGCGGGCGCGACCCTGATCGGCTGGCTGATCACCGGGGTCGGCATGCTGATGCTGGCGTTCGTGTTCCAGACCCTGGCCAACCGCAAGCCAACCCTCTACGGCGGGTTGTATGCCTATGCCAAGGCTGGGTTTGGCGATTACATGGGCTTCTCCTCGGCCTGGGGCTACTGGATTCAGCGGCAGGATCGGCAACGTCAGCTACATGGTGCTGCTGTTCAGCACCCTGGGCTACTTCTTCCCCCTGCTCGGTGAGGGCAACACGCTGCCAGCCATCGTATGCGCCTCGGTGCTGCTCTGGCTGCTGCACTTCCTGGTGCTGCGCGGGATCAAGGAGGCCACCTTCATCAACACCATCACCACCATCGCCAAGATCGTGCCGCTGGCGCTGTTCGTCGTGATTGCCGGGGTGGTCTTCAAGCTGGACGTCTACACCAGCGACTTCTGGGGCGCCGGCAACAGCGACCTTGGCACGGTGATGAACCAAGTGCGCAATATGATGCTGGTCACCGTCTGGGTGTTCATCGGCATCGAGGGCGCGAGCATTTTCTCCGCTCGCGCCGAGAAGCGCAGCGACGTGGGCAGGGCTACGGTGGTGGGCTTCGTCGGCGTGCTCCTGTTGCTGGTATTGGTTAATGTGCTGTCCCAGGGGATCATGGCCCAGGCGCAGCTAGCCGGGTTGAAGAACCCTTCCATGGCCGGTGTGCTGGAGCACGTGGTGGGCCACTGGGGCGCGGTGCTAATCAGCGTCGGTTTGATGGTCTCCTTGGCTGGGGCGTTGCTGTCCTGGACCTTACTCTGCGCCGAAATCCTGTTCGCCAGCGCCAGCGCCAGCGCTCACACCATGCCGGAGTTCCTGCGCAAGGAGAACACCAACAAGGTGCCGGCCAACGTGCTGTGGCTATCCAACGGGCTGATCCAGCTGTTTCTGATCCTCACCCTGTTCAACAGCTCCAGCTACCTCAGCCTGCTGTACCTGGCGACCTCGATGATCCTGGTGCCGTACTTCTGGTCCGCGGCCTACGCCTTGCTCCTGGCCGTCCGTCGCGAGACCTACGAGCAGGACAGCGGCGAACGCAGCAAGGACCTGGTGATCGCGCTGATCGCTGTGTTCTACGCCTTGTGGCTGGTGTATGCCGCCGGTGTGCAATACCTGCTCCTGTCGGCACTGCTTTACGCACCAGGGGCGATCCTCTTCGCCAAGGCCAAGCGCGAACTGGGCCAGCCGGTGTTCACGGCTGTGGAGAAGGTGATCTTCGTGGTGGTGGTGATCGGCGCCCTGATCGCAGGGTACGGCCTTTACAGCGGCTTCCTCAGCCTCTGACCATGGCTACCCGGGAGGTTGCAGTGTCATTCGCAAACACTGTGGTGGCTCGGGTGCTGGAAGTAGAAACCAGTCTTTACCACGCTCGTGCTCGCCTAGAGGCTGGGACGGATGGGAAGCGCTTCATGACCTAAGGATCGGCCTCCGGCGCCTTAGGCGCCTGCTCCGGCAGAGGGAGTGGTTTGTTCGGTGATCTCAAACTGCACCGGTCGCTGCGTCTTCTGCTGTAGCACGATAGCCCTCGTGGATACCCGGTCACCATGGGCAATATCACGAACTTGTAGCTTTACCAGATCACATGCTCGCAGTTTGCTGTCGATTGCGAGTTCGAACAGCGCTAGGTTGCGGACGTTATTCGCCAGCTCTAGACGTGCTCTGATAGCCCAAATGTCTTTTAGGTGGAGTGGATTTATTTGCCCAATGAGCTTCCCTTTGTTCCAAGGTTGCCGGGCTGAGGTAGCGGGAGCATTCAAGGTAGGACCTCCACTTGTCGGAAGGTCAAGTTTGGAGCTTTCCGAACAGTGGGGCGGGAGCATCCGCAGGCGGGGCTAATGATCCGGATCCAGAAACAGTGGGCGTCTGCTGATTGAGGAGTCGGCTCACAACGGGATTGAAGGAGGGCGCAATGGATAGGTCCAGTGAGGAGAGACGGAGGCGGATTTTCGACCCCGTCGACCGCGTTACCGAAGTGATTTTCGGGCTGCTCAAGGCGATGACTTCGTGGGGGCACTGAGCGTGGCCACGGACGGCCGCGAGGAAGCGCGAACAATGTTGATCGCGGCCTTTGGCTGCAACCTGGCCTGGGGGCTGGCCGATGCTGTTATGTATCTACTACGTACGTGGACAGATCGTACTCGCAACCGAACCCTGCTGATCCGGTTGCAAGACGGTGCAGGTTCAGAGGAAGGCCAGGCCCTGATCGCCGATGTTCTTCCACCGCGCATTGCGGCTGTGGCGGGCACCGATGGGTTGGAGATGCTACGTCGTCGCTTACTTGACTCCGGCGTGCCAGTTCGCTCGCGACTGGGCCTGGATGACCTCATGGGGGCCCTTGGCACTTTCCTGTTGGTCGTGCTGGCAACCTTTCCGATTGTCATCCCATTCCTGCTGCTGAACGAGACAGCTTTGGCGATCCGCACCTCCAACCTAGTGGCGTTGGGAGTGCTGTTTGCCGCTGGCTGGATACTGGCTCGCCATTCCGGTGGCAATGCCTGGGGTAGCGGGGCGGCAATGGCGCTTGTCGGTACTGCGCTGATGTCCGCAATCATCGCGCTAGGTGGTTGATTAGCGAAGAGTCTCGAAAGTGACGTGGGCCTTGTGATTGTCTGCTTTTGGCCCAGGCTGTGTAAAAACGTTAGCATCGACCTTGCTGTGATTTGATGGATTCGAAATCAGTGGGGGACGCCATTGAAGCGTTTTATCCAGGGAGAGCATCGAGGCCAAAGTGCGCTGCTTCCCGAGAGCCTGGATGACTATGTGGCGGACACCAACCCGGTACGAGTGGTCGATGTTTTCGTCGATGAACTCGACCTTGGCACGCTGGGTTTCGACGGCGTCATCCCGGCGGAAACCGGCAGACCGGCCTACCATCCTGCCGACCTGCTGAAGATCTACATCTACGGCTATCTCAATCGCATCCAGTCCAGTCGCCGTCTCGAACGCGAGGCTCAGCGCAACGTTGAGTTGATGTGGCTGACCGGACGTTTGATGCCGGACTTCAAGACCATCGCTAACTTCCGCAAGGATAACGGCAAGGCAATCCGCGGCGTCTGTAGGCAGTTCGTGGTGCTGTGCCAGCAGCTTGGCTTGTTCTCTGAAGCGCTTGTAGCCATCGATGGCAGCAAGTTCAAGGCAACAACAACCGCGACCGCAACTTCACCAGCGCCAAGCTTCAGCGGCGAATGGAGGAGATCGAGTCCAGCATCAATCGCTACCTGACCGCACTGGATACTGCAGATCGTCAGGAACCTCCCGTGGCGCAGGTCAAAGCCGAACGCCTCCACGACAAGATCGCGACCTTGAAAGCTAAGCTGCAGGAGCTCAAGGAAATCGAGGTTCAGCTCGACGAAACACCGGATAAACAGATCTCCCTGACCGATCCCGATGCCCGCTCAATGAAGACCCGAGGCACCGGAATGGTCGGCTACAACGTGCAGGCGGCGGTCGACGCGAAGCACCACCTGATCGTGACGCACGAGGTCACGAACGACGGGGTTGATCGAGACCAGCTGAGCTCCATGGCCAGGCGCGAGAGACCATGGGTGTCGAGACGCTCTCGGCGGTCGCAGACAGAGGGTATTTCAAAGGCGAAGAAATCCTGGCGTGCCATGAGGCTGGAATCACTGTTTTCGTGCCCAAGACGCTGACGTCGGGAGCGACAGCGGCTGGCCGCTTCGGCAAAGGTGATTTCATCTATGACGCAGCAAAGAACGAGTACCGATGCCCTGCTGGGCAAAGCCTGATCTGGCGGTTCTCAAGCATCGAGAAAGGGCTGAAGCTGCACCGCTACTGGAGTTCGCACTGCCAAGGTTGTGCGTTGAAAGAGCAATGCACACCGAGCCCACAGCGCCGGGTGACTCGCTGGGAGCATGAGGCAGTGCTCGAGGCGATGCAGAGTCGCCTGGATCAAGCGCCCGAGATGATGCGGATCCGCCGCCAAACGGTTGAGCGCCCGTTCGGCACGCTGAAGTCTTGGATGGGTGCCACCCACTTCCTCACCAAGACTATCGACCGAGTGAGTACCGAGATGAGCCTGCATGTGCTCGCCTACAATCTCAAACGCGCGTTGAACTTACTGGGCAGCGGTGCCTTGATGGCAGCGATGAAGGCCTGAGGCCTGCTTTATGAGTCCTGTCCCCCTCTCAACGGCGTGCCGAAGCCAAAAATGTGATCTGGCCTGATGATTCTGGACACCCCTGAAGGACGGTAAGCTACCGCTCAATGACGAGGTGTTGCTTGTGGGCAGAAGACAATTTTCCACCGATTTCAAACGGGACGCGGCTTGCCTGGTACTGGATAAACAGTATTCGGTGGCAGAGGCTGGCGAAGCGATGGGCGTGGGGCCTACAGCTCTTCGCCGGTGGGTTGAACAACTACGCCAAGAGCGCAACGGCAAGACTCCCGAGAGGTCCAAGGCCATGACGCCTGATCAGCAGCGCATCCAGGAGTTGGAAGCGAAAATTCGGCGGATTGAGCGCGAAAAGGAGATCTTAAAGAAGGCTACAGCTCTCTTGATGTCGGACTCCCTCGATCGGTAAAACTGATCGACGAGTTGAGCGAGCAGTACCCAAGGATCGAGTTGTGCGGCGTGTTTGGGATAAACCGCAGCAGTTATTACCAGCGGCTGAAACAGGGCGTCACCGTGAACTGCATGTGCTCCGGGTCTTATTCGAAAGCGTAGTTTAGGGAAATACCTCATGCGAACCCTGCGAAAGACACTGGATGACGCTCGCTGTCTGCTTGTTGCTCAGCTGCGGTGTCGGGCGGAAATCGATCACGTCCTGCTCGCCGCAGGGCGTGCTACGAGTAGGCATGTAAGGTGATCTGCATGGATGACCTCACACTCAGCGACCGTCTTTCTCGAGGTTGTCCAGGTTTACCGGCTCGCCCGGTTTGGCACCGAGCTGGTTGCGAATATCCTCAAACATCGCGTCGTATTCGGAGTGGCTGCGCATGATGGGACCGGCGTTAGCGGGCAGGCCATGCTTGACCGCGGCCTTGGCCAGCAGGCTGGCGAAGTTGAAGGCGGTATCGCGGTGCATGTCGAACTCTTCAATGAACTCTCGGCCCGACACATGTCCGACCATCTTGAAGTGCATCAGCATGCCTTCCTTGGGGTCACGACGAACCTCATAGAAGACGTCGATGTTGAATTCCGGTATGCCTGGAATTCCGGGGGTATTAGCGCGATGGAGATGACCGGGTGTGAACATGCGATGCTCCTGTTTAGTCTGATTCAGTGAGTCCAATGCCCACCGAATCAGGCTTCTAATCTAGGTCAGCGTCGCTGGGTGACCTTGCCGTGGATCAAGGACTGTTCGGAATGTGCGAAGCTCCCCAGCAAGTATTCGGATGGTCTTAGGTAAGATTAGCGGGCGCCTGACGGGCTGCAAGTCGGGTAACGGCATCACGTATGTTCGTCATTCTTGCCAGAGCCAAAATGGGATACATGGCGTTTCATTACATTAATGACGGTGGCGGTCATCACGGCGGTTGATACCCAGAACATCAGAATGCCACTGCCTGACGCCAGCGGGCTGAGCAGGCGCCACTGCGGCGACAGCACCAGGTCACCGTAGCCCAGGGTGGCAAACTCCTCGAACTCGCCGCCACAGTCACCTGGGTGGCGTCAGTCCCGAGGCGTTTGAACGCGCCTCAATGTGAGGCTGGGAAATGTCTACGGTAGTGGGGGTAGTCCAGAACTGGAAACCATTTGAATTGTGTTCGGAGTTTCAGCACGGGTTTGTGTTGGCTATGGATTCCTTCCTCGCTGCAAGCACGGCCTTGGTTCCTTTGTTGGGGCTTCACTTTTAGATGGTGAAGACTTCCATCCAAAGGAAGGTGCTGGCGCGGTTCGGTGAGGAGATATCCCGCCGTTGGCATCAGTTGATACCAGCCTCTCTGCTCCCCCAAATCTTGCGCATGGCCATATTGTCTGCCTCCACTTTAAGCTCGTTTACCGGAATCTTGAGGTGGTGCACACCGTTGTCTCCCGTGGTGGCATATCGCCTACCATGATGTTCACTTGGATGGAATGATCAGCATGGGCATTTGCCCTGCATCCCGGATGCGCTGCATGCTGGCAAATCCTTCACCTCCTGGGAGGGAGCTAGCCATGAAAACCTTCTTCTCCTGGATTGCCGGGCTTGTGTTTGGTATCGGGTCGCTGGTGGCCGGAATTTGCCCGGGACCAGTGCGGGTATTGCTGGGCTCGGGAGCCCTCAAGGGGGCCGTGTTTGTCATTGCCATGTTGGGCGGTATGGGGCCGCTCGAATGGCTTGAGAGTGAAAAATACTGTGGGCTGCTGGCTCCGACCTCCGTGGGCAAACCCACCTAAACCTGGGCTGGGAGCCCGACCATGGCAATTTCACTCATCCTTGGCATATTGGTGGGGGCCGTGCTTGGCCTGACAGGCGCCGGCGGAGGCATACTCGCCGTCCCCGTGCTAGTGGCTGGCATGGGCTGGCCCATGCAGCAGGCTGCACCGGTGGCATTGGTTGCGGTAGTAGGTGGCGCTGTGATCGGTGCCCTGGAAGGGTTACGCAAAAGGCTGGTGCGCTATCGGGCAGCGATTTTGATGGCGGTGACTGGTGTGCCGTTTACCGCCGTGGGCCTCCACGTTGCGCAGGTACTCCCTCAACGTTGGTTGATGGGGCTTTTCGGTATCACAATGTTGTTTGTAGGTGTCCGCCTGCTCATGCAGAGGCACGAGTTGGCATCCATGAGTCTTGAAGTGTCGATGCGCACTTTAGGTCGTGTCGACCCGAAAACTGGTCGGTTTCAGTGGTCTTGGGGCACGGGGTTTCTGTTGGGTAGCATTGGGGCGTTTGCGGGCTTCTTGACTGGGCTGTTGGGGGTTGGTGGTGGTTTTGTCATCGTGCCCATGCTTCGTCGGTTTACAAATGTTTCGATGCATGGAGTCGTTGCCACCTCTTTGATGGTTATTGCTTTGGTAGGCACTGGGGGGATTGTGGTCGCGCTGACTAATGGCGCAGTGATGCCCGTAAAAGCCACGGTGCTATTTGCGCTAGCAACAGCCCTGGGCATGGTCGTTGGGCGACAATCCCTAAAACGTCCAGAATTTACGTTTTTACACAGCCTCGACCGGAAGCGGACCTTCACGACAGGCAGCTACCGGCCAGAAGCGGCCGGTCACAAATAGCCCGAACCGAATCAAGAAGTGCAGTGGATACATGCAGGAATGATCAAGTCGGCTGGATGCGCCGCATCAAAGCAGCAGTGGTGCGCGGCCAGCCCACAGGGCCGAACCACGCGCCGCCGGCAATCGTGGAAGCGATGACAACGCCGTATGCCACCAGTGCCATGCCCTGCGCAACGAACACGTGCACCAGGTCGCCGCCCCAGCGCAACGCCAGCCATCCACCGAGGCCGGCCACGGCCAGGCGTGCGAGGTTGCCCATCACTGGCCAAAACAGCCGCCCCGTGCCTTGTGATGCGAAGTACAGCACCTGGCCAACGCCGAAGAAGCCGTACAGCGGCGCGACTGCATGCAGGTATTGGGTGCCGGCCTCAAGCATGGCGGGCTCGTTGCCGAACAGCATCAGCCAGGAACGTGGGAACATCGCCGCTGCCAGACCGATCGCTTCGGTGATCGCAAAGACCATCGCGGCACCGACCCATGCGGCCTTGAGGGCGCGCTCGCGGTTGCCGGCACCGATGCAGGTACCGACGATGGCCAGCAGCGGTGCGCCAAAGCCAAATGCCAGGGGCACCAGCAGGTACTCAAGGCGCGCGGCGGTGCCGTAGCCCGCAATCGCATCTGGCCCGAACTGCCCCGACAGCGCCGTCGCGATGCCAATCGACAGATTAGCGGCCACCGTCGCGATCGCACCGACCAGACCAATGCGCAGGATGTCGCGAAACAGTGGCCAGCGAAGCCGTACGCTCATCAGCTTCGGCTTGAGTAGGCTGCGCGGCGAGCGCAGGTACATCCAGAGCACGAGCGTACCGCCGAGGTAGTACAGGAGCAGGGCCGCCGCGCCACCGGCAATGCCCATGCCGGGAACCGGCCCCCAGCCGAAGATGAGCAAGGGCGACAGCGGGATAAGCACTACAGCACCTGCGACAGTCACGTTAGCGGGCACTGCCATGTTGCCGGTGCCCCGGATTACCGCAGACAGCGCGTTGAACAGCCACACCAGCACGGAACCTGCAAATACCCAGTGCGAGTAGACCAACGCCGCCTCCAGCGACGCCCCGGTGCCCCCCATCTGCGCATACAACCACCGCCCCCCCAGTAGGAGTATCACCGTGAATGCAAGGCCGAAACCGAGCGCAATGACCATCGCGTGCAACACCAGAGCATCGGCATCTTCCCGGCGTTGCGCGCCAAGGGCTCGCGCGATCGACGAGGCGATGCCACCTCCTATCGCACCTGCGGAACTCATCTGCATCAGCATGACAATCGGAAATACCAGCGCCATTGCGGCCAGCGCGTCGCTGCCAAGCTTGCCGACGAAATAGGTTTCGATGAGGCCAACAGAGGCCTGCACGATCATTACCAATACGTTGGGCGCCGCCAGTCGCAAGACGGTCGGCACGATGGGCGCTTCCAATAGCAGGCGTGTGCGCGGATCAATGGCGGTCATGGTTGTCCCCTGTGCGTTTTATTGTTTGGGCTTGACCTCCATTGGATTGGTAGTTGTGCAATGAGTAAAATGAATTCTTGAGAATTCATGTATGCAAAGTATGCATGTCAATGTCTTCTACCAGGCCACCCCGACCTTGAAACACGCAGCGTCATCTGCCCAGGTGTACGTGGTGCGGTATTCAATGCCATGGGCTATGCATCAATGAAAGACCTGGCTGGCAAAGGCAAGGTGGTGATTCCCACTTTCGCCGACAACATCCGCGCCAGCCCAGCAATCACTCAAAACGCTGCATAGGCTGGGTCACTCACGGGAGCTGAACCGCGCAGCTCTTCACCTGTTCGCGCAACCACTGCAAACCCGGATCGGCATCGAACCGCGAGTGCCAGTACGCCACCAGCTCGGGCGCTGGGAAGTCGACTGGCGGCTCGTGGCAACTGAGACCGAAGGTTGCAGCGAACGCCTCGGCGATGGGCCCCGGCAGGTTGCAGATGTAGCCGGTCTGCGAGGCGATCACCGGCATCGCCATGAAGTTCTGCACCAGTACGCCAATGCGCCGCGCCAACCCTTGGGCCTGTAGCGTCTGGTCGATAATGTTGCCATCCCGTTGATGCATTTCGATCATCACCTGCGGCCTTTCCAGGTAGAGGTCGAGCGGGAAGCGCCCAGGCGGAAGGCCTTCACGCTGCCAGATCAGGGTGAGCAACGAAACGGTGGTGATTGGCTCATGGCGCAGGCCCGCGCCCAGCGTCATCGGCGAGCTGATGATCAGGTCGATCTCGCCGCTTTCCAGCAGCGCTGCAACCGTACTGTTCGGTGGCAGCGGCACCACCTCGATCATTACCCCCGGTGCCTCACGGGCGATGTGCTGGATCAGCCGCGGCAGGATCAGGAACTCGACGAAGTCGCCGGAGGCGATGCGGAACTTGCGCTGCACCGCTGCCGGCACGAAGGGCGCAGAACCTTGCAGCACGTCGTCCAGACGGGACAGCGCGTCGCGCACCGGACCGATCAGTTCGGCCGCGCGTGCCGTCGGCACCAGGCCGCCGCGCCCGATCACGAACAGTTCGTCGCCAAGACGCTCACGCAAGCGGCGCAGCGCATGGCTAACAGCCGATTGGCTGAGCGACAGGCGCTCGCTGGCGCGGGTGACGTTCTGGGTTTCCCACAGAGTGGCGAAGACCACCAGCAGGTTCAGGTCGAGGGTTCTGGTATTAATATTGTGCATTCCTCGAATGCTACATATTCACTTCCTTCATCGCAAAGGCTTTGTTGTAGTGGTTCCACAGTTCCACTGCGCGAGAGCCCCACCATGAACAACAAGAAACCCCTGCAGATGGGTTGGTTCATTCCAACCATTGGCGATACCACTGCCTTCAGCGATCCGAGCAAAAGCATTCCCCAGTCCCTCGAGCATTTCGAGCGGGTAGCCTTCGCCGCCGAACAGGCTGGGTTTGATTACGTACTGGTCCCCGTTACGCCCTTCTGCTGGGATGCCTGGGTGACCGCCTCGTTCGTGATCGCCCGCACCCAGAAGCTCAAAGCCCTGGTGGCGGTGAAGCCCGGCTTCATCCACCCGGTCGCCCAGGCCAAGATGTTCGCCACCTTCGACCAACTGTCCAAGGGGCGTATCTACATCAACCTGATCGCCGGCCTCAGCGAGAAAGACGCCTACGCCGAGGGCCAGATCGCTTCCAAGGAAGGGCGCTACGAACAGCTGGAGGAAGAAGTCGAGCTGATGAAACGCCTGTGGACCGAGGAAGGCGTGGAATACGAAGGCAAGTACCACCAGGCACACGGCCCGAAAGTCATACCAGCCCCCTTCCAGCAACCGCACCCGCCGTTCTTCCTCGGCGGTGGTTCGGAGCATGCAGCAGAAATTTCCGCCAAGCACTCCGCCGTACACCTGTTCTGGGGCGACTACCCGGAGCGCATCGCCGAACAGATCAAGGAAATGCGCGAACGCGCCGCCAAGTACGGCCGCGGCGAGGATATCGAGTTCGCCATGCGCCTGCAGATCATCTGCCGGGAAACCGAAGAGGAAGCCTGGGCCGCGGCAGATACCTTGGTCAACGGCGCCGATCCGACCTGGACCGAACAGGTCAAAACCATGATGGCCGAGTCCGTTGCCAACCAACGGATGAAAGAACTCTCCAAAACCGTCGGCCGCAAGATGACTCCGCACCTGTGGACCGGCATCACCGAAGTGCGCCCCGGTGCCGGTATTGCTGTGGTGGGCAACCCGCAGCAGGTCGCCGACCAGTTGCTGGCGTTCGTCGATGCCGGTTGCAGCGGTTTCTGCCTGTCCGGCTACCCACACCACGAAGAAGCCGAGCGCTTCGGCCGTCTGGTCATGCCGCTGCTCAACCGCTGAGCCACTCCGATCCAACAACAATCAGCCGCCGCCGGCCCGTCCGGTGGCGGTGGAGTACCCGTCGATGAACACCTCCCTCTTCGATCCCAAGCAGTTCCGTCAGGCGCTCGGCGCCTTCACCACCGGCGTGACCATCGTCACCACCCAAGGTCCGGACGGCCAGGACTATGGGCTGACCGCCAACAGCTTCAACTCGGTGTCGATCGACCCGCCGATGGTGTTGTGGAGCATCAACAAGGATTCCTCGTCGGCGCACGCCTTCACCGAAGGTTCGCACTTCGCCGTGCACATCCTGGCAACCGATCAGGAGCCGCTGTCCAACCGCTTCGCCAAAAGCGGCACTGACAAGTTCGCCGGTCTCGACCTGCAACGCGGCCCCAGCGAGATTCCGCTGCTGGATGGCTGCTCGGCGCGCTTCCAGTGCAAGACCACCTATCAGTACGAGGGTGGTGACCACATCATCCTGGTCGGTGAAGTGCTGGCGTTCGACCGCTTCGACAAAGCGCCGCTGGTGTTCCACAGCGGCGGCTACCGACGCCTGGTGCCACCAGCCCCACGTGGCGAGGAAAGCGTGATCTACGGCGAAAACTGGCTGGGTTTCCTGCTCGGTCGCGCCTATTACCAACTGCAACTGCCGATCCGCGAGCAGTTGAAAGCGATGGGCATGCAGGATCAGGACTTCGAGCTGCTCGGCATCCTCAGCTTCAGCGAAGGGCGGACCCTGGACGAGCTGCGCCAACTGTTCGAATTCACCGGCAAGGCATTGGCCGAGGAACAACTGGCCACCTGGTTGCAGAAGGACCTGCTGATCTTGCAGGACGAGCGCGTGATGTTCACCGACAAGGGCCGTCAGTTGGCGATCCAGTGGCTGGCCTTCGCCAAGGCCGCCGAGATGAGTGCCCTGGAAGCGCTGTCCTACGACGAAGCGCAGCAACTCAAGCTGCTGATCGGCCGCGTCATCCAGCACACCGGTGCCGAGCTGCCGGCGCACTGGCGCAAGGAAAACATCTGGCAGGACAACAACCTCTGGCAGCAGCCCGACGCCATCCCGGCGGCGCGCTAACGCAGCACCGCGACGGCGGCCTGCCCGCCGCGCGGCCTCGATTACAAAAACAAGCCATTGAGGTGAACCGTCGATGTCCAGCACCACGACTATCCAGGCTCCGGTTATGACCAGCTCGGCGCCCTACCTGCCGAGCCGCGGCCAGGCCAACTACGCCCTTGGCGTACTGCTGCTCGCCTACGTCTTCTCGATCATGGACCGCCAGGTGCTCAGCCTGCTGGTCGGGCCGATCCAGCAATCACTGCACGTCAACGACACCTGGATGGGCATGCTCCATGGCTTCACCTTCGCCGCCTTCTACTCCTTGGCCGGCCTGCCGATCGCGAGGCTGATCGACCGCGGCAACCGGCGAATGATCATCACCGTCGGCATCGGCCTATGGTGCCTGGCCACCGCCGCCAGTGGCCTGGCCACGGAATTCTGGCACCTGCTGCTGGCACGCGTCGGCGTGGCGGTCGGCGAAGCGGTGCTGCTGCCGGGCGCCGTGTCGCTGATCAGCGACCTGTTCGTACCGGAGAAACGCGGCCGCGCCCTCGGCGTGTTTGGCGCCGGCGGCCCGGTCGGCGTTGGCGCTGGTCTACTCGCCACCGGTCTGGTGCTCGGCTACTTCAGCGCCCATCCCCTGACCCTGCCTTTGCTCGGCGCCCTGGCGCCCTGGCAGACCACGCTGATGTCGATCGGCCTGCCGGGCCTGATCGTTCTGTTGCTGATGTTCGGCGTGTCGGAGCCGCGACTGGATCGCGCCGGACCGACGACGCCGACTTCGGTGGCGCCAAACGTGCCACTGGGTGAAGTGCTGGCGTTCCTGCGCGCCAACCGGCGCACCTTCGTCGCCATCGTGATCGGCATGGGCTGCTACAACGCCGCGGTGTACGGCGGCGGCGCCTGGGTCCCCAGCTACCTGGTCCGCGAGTTCGGCTGGAGTTACGCCAAGGCCGGCACTGTCATGGGGCTGATCATGTGCGTCAGCTCGCCGCTCGGTGTGCTCGGCGCCAGTTGGCTGGGTGAATACTGGCGCCGCCGCGGCGTGGCCAATGGCAACCTGCGCGTGGCAGTCCTCGCCAGCATCCTCCTGCCGCTGTGCGCCACACCGCTACTGCTGGCGCCCAGCGCCCCTCTGGCACTGCCGTTCCTGGCCCTCTCCGCCGCCCTGTGGGTCTGCCTGTTCGGCATCGGCCCGGCGTTGATCGTCGAAATAGCGCCCGCGCCGATGCGCGGACAGTTCATCGCCCTGTTCACCGGCGTGCTCAATCTGGTCGGTGTTGGCATCGGCCCGCTGGCTATCGGCGTCATCACCGACTACGTGCTGGTCGACCCCGCCGCCATTGGCTACTCGATCCTGATCGTCACGCTGATCGCCTGCGCCCTGGCGTGCCCGCTTCTGCTTCGCGCCCGGCACAGCTTCAAGCACACCGCCCTGCGGGCCCGCGAATGGCAGCCCGCCAGCGCTACCGCGACCTAACCCCTCCAACTGAAGAGAACGCTCATGAACACTATCAAAGGCAGCTGCCTGTGCGGCGGCATCCACTACTCCAGCCACCTCGCCCCGCTGACCACCGCCGTCTGCCATTGCAGCGACTGCCAGAAACAGTCCGGCAGCGCCTTCTCGGTCAACGTGCTGGTGCCGGCCGAAGGCTTCCTGGTCGAGGGCGCGAGCCTCGGCTGCTACGCCAAGCCCGGCGGTAGCGGCCTACCGGTCAAGCGTTACTTCTGCACCAGCTGCGGCTCGGCGCTGTACTCCGAAGTCGCCGCGATGCCGGGCGTAATGGCGGTCAAGGCTGGCACCCTGGCCCAGCCGGCCAGCGCCACACCGAAGCTGCACCTGTGGTGCGCCTCGGCACAGCCCTGGGTGGCCATCGACCGCGCGTTGCCATGCTTCGAGCAGGCACCCACCGAGTGAAACACTGCGACCCGGCTGACGGCCCGCCGCAGCCGGGCGAGCACGAGACGACCACCATGATCAAAGACACGCACTGCGCCGCCCCCGTCAGCGGCCCCCGGCAGCTGCTGGTTCGCCTGCAGACCCTCGGCCCCGGACTGATGGTCAGCCTGGCGATCGCCATGGCCTCGGCCTTCATCGCCGACCACTACGGCGGCCCAACGCTGCTCTATGCGCTGCTGTTCGGCATGACCTGCCATTTCCTCGTCGAGGATGGCCGCTGCCTGCCCGGCATCGAGTTCGCCTCACGGACCATTCTGCGCCTCGGTGTGGCGCTGCTCGGTGCGCGGATCACCCTCGAGCAGATTGGCTCGCTTGGCCTGGAAACCGTGCTCGCCGCCGTGCTAGCCGTCGCCGCGACCATCTGCGTCGGCTGGATCAGCGCGCGACTGCTCGGCCAGCGTGCCGACTTCGGCGTACTCACCGGTGGCGCCGTGGCGATCTGCGGTGCCTCCGCGGCGCTGGCGATCTCCGCGGTGCTGCCCAAGCACGAGAACAGCGAGCGCGACACTCTGCTGACCGTGGTCGGCGTCACCGGCCTGTCGACCATGGCGATGATCAGCTACCCGATCCTCTGCAAGCTGCTGGGCATTTCCCCCGAGCAGACCGGTATCTTCCTCGGCGGCACCATCCACGACGTGGCCCAGGTGGTCGGCGCCGGCTACATGATCTCGCCGGCCACCGGCGACATCGCCACCGTGGTCAAGCTGCTGCGCGTCGCCTTGCTGGTCCCGGCAGTGGTTGTGGTGGCGTGGATGTTCCGCCGCCAGCAGGCGTCCTGCCAGAGTGGCAGCGAATGCCGACGGATTCCGATGGTGCCGGGCTTTCTGATCGCCTTCGTGGTTCTGGTGGCGATCAACAGCACCGGCGTCATACCGCAGGTAGTAACCAGTGGCATGAATGACCTGTCACGCGGCTGTCTGGTCATGGCCATCGCTGCACTGGGGATGAAGACCTCGCTGCAGAAACTGGCGCAGGTTGGCTGGCGACCGATCGTCATGCTGGTCGGCGAAACCGTCTTCCTCGCGGTCCTGGTCATAGGCTTGCTGTTCCTGGCGCGCTGATGACGCGAGCCACACGTTCTCCATCTTGGATCCAGGACATTCAGCCATGACACCCACTGTCGAAGCCTTCTTCGATCCGCGCAGCAATAGCTTCAGTTATGTGGTCAGTGACCCACACAGTGGCCGCTGCGCCATCATCGATCCGGTGCTGGACTACGATTCCGCCACCGGGCGTATCTCTCACACCAACGTCAATCGCCTGATTGCCCACGTGCGCACGCAGGGGCTGTGCGCGGAGTGGGTGCTGGAAACCCACGTCCACGCCGACCACCTGTCCTCCGGCACAGGCTTCCATGACCACCGCGGTATGAAGCGCAAACAGTCCATCGAGCAGGTGCGCTGGGATCTGGCTTTACGCTATCGGCTGATGGAAACCGTGGTGTCCAGCACATGCAGGCCGAATTCGTCGGCGAGCTGCATGCCGTAGGCGCCCTTGAGGAAGATCGCGTCGATGTCGCCGCGCAGCAAGCCAATCAACTCCTGATTGCGCCGACGCGGGCGATTGCCGCGCAAACGCACCTGGGCGCCGAACACATGGCGCACCGGGTCATCGCTGTGGCTGCCGCCGTAGGGATAGTCGACTAGTTCGACATCGGCAACGCATAGGCCCTCCAGGCTCAAGGCGTTTTCCAGGCCGCGCAGGGCCGTGGCCCGGCTGAAGTCGATCTGCACGTTGGCCCATTTCGGTAGACCGAAGCGCCGGTTCTTCAGATCGCGAATGGATTTCACCTGGCTTTCCGGGGTGGTCACTATCAGCTGCACCTCATCTGTCCAGGACAGGCCAAGCAGGCGCGTTTGGGCGCCCGCGGCGCGGGCCCAGATGGCCGGAATATTGCCGCCATGGCGCACGGCATTGGGCAGATGGTGATCGAAATGCGCTTCGCGAACCTCTTTGTCGCTGGATTCGCGCAACGCTCGGATACTGGTGCCATAGGGACGAAAAGCGTCCGCCAGGCGACCGGATTCGACGGCAATCCCAAGCCCGGTGGGAACCGGGCTGTGGGTATACCAGAGGGTTTCTAGGGGTTTGCTCATGGTTTACGCCTAGGGAAGTCTTTTCAGACTTCCCTTTTTTGAGCTGCCGTGCTCAGTGAAACGGGAAGATGTAGTTCATCCAGGCGGCCATACGCAGGAGGATTTTGCGCATCACCGCAACATGGTGGAAATGCTTGCTATACAGCGCCGCCTGCCCGTACGAGCCTCCCGGCATCAGCTTGCTGTACTGCGCGTATTCAGGGTCGGTGATCTCGATGACTACCGGCACCCGGCCCGGCGGTGGAGAGCCGGTGTAACTGATTAGCGTGCCTGAAGGCTGTATCTGTCCTTCACCGATCACGGCGATCACGCTCTTCACCTTGCCCTTGAACACCTTGCCGGGGATGCCGTCGAAGGCGACTTCGGCCTCGTCGCCGGGCGACAGGCGCAGTTGACTGTTCTGCCGCATCCAGGCGGTGAAGTAATGGCCCTCGTCGGGGATGAAGACCATGGAAGGTCGCAGCGGCAATTTGGTCGCCATCATTCCTGCGCGCAGTGAGACGTGGGTGACGAAACCTTTGCTCGGCGCCCGCACAACGGTGTGGTCCAGTTCAAACTGGGCGATGTTCTGCTGCGCCTGCAAGTCTTCCACGCGAGCAGTGGCGATATCCTGGTCTCGGCGATTGCCTACGTTGCGTTTGAACAATTCTGTGGCGCGGAAAAGATCAGCTCTGGCCGAGACCAGTTGCGCCTTGAGGGATTTGACCCGGTTCTCGAAGGGAGTCGGGTCGATGCGAAATAGCACATCACCCTTTTCCAGCGGTTGATTGGTCTGCACTGGTACTTCGATCACTTGGCCGCTGACCACCGGTATCACTGGGACCGTGACGAAATACGAACGCGCCACCTCCGAGTACGGGTGGTTGTAATTCATGATGAAGATCAGGGCGCCAATCAGCACCACCCCGCCGAGCGCAGCGGTGGGCACCGACCACTTGTTCAGCGGAATGCGAAAGATCTTGAAGATGGCAACGCAGAAGGCTGTGTAGGTGAGGATAAGTAAGAGATCCATGGTTCAGATTCCCTCTCCCTGGTTCTGGGATGCCGCGTTCTGGGATGTCGATGGCTGGGGCGTGGCCCGCTGCCCTTCAAGCCGGTCGAGGCGCTGCTGCAAATCGGCCAACTGCTGTTCCAGATGCAGGACATGGCTTTGCGGCGACTTACCGTCACCAAAGCCCCAGCCGCGGTCCTCGCGGTACAACATCGCCCAAATCCACAGGAAGGGCCAGATGGCGTGCAGGGTGAACAGGCTGACCCAGCCGGTGGCGTGGATCGCATCCTGATGCGGATGGTTGCGGTGCACGGCGATTTCATACGGGATGTCGTGCAGCACGATGATCCCGTAGAACAGTACTAGTCCAACGAAAATCAGCAAACCCAGGGCGAAGTAATCGAGCATGGATTGTTCCCTTTTTGTAGTAAATAGACCATTGCGCTGAAGTCTAGCTCACGTATTGCCCTTCATTTTGCAGGCGCCATTGACCGTCGTCGGCTCGACCTAAATCACGTCCAGAAGAATCTTCAGGTAGCGGATCCCGTTGCCTTTCGCCGCCATGCCAATGCAGGCCTTCAGTGGCTACGTACGCAAATAAAGGACTGTGCCGATAGCTGAATGCCCAGACCGTGGTGGCGCAGCGGTACTTGGCCACGATCATCTGTGGGCGCATCCAGTTCGCTGAACTGATCGAAACCGCCGTGCCCAGCGCTGTAATCAAGTACCCGGCATTCACGCGGTTCGGGGCAGGGCACTCCCTTGCATAGGCAGGTGTCCTCAGCTACACCGACAAATGGAGCGCAGAGGCGAGAGACAATTTCTCGTGGTTCGGTGCGCCCACAAAGCCTGCCGATCGGCAGGCTGCGAGAATTTGTGAGGTCAAGGCCATGGCAAAGGATAAGAAGGGCGCACAAAAGGGTAGTCCTGCTGAAAATTCGAAGCTGACGAGCAAGGACTACTTGAGTGAGCTGCGCCGTCTGCACGTCGAACTGGTCAAGCTGCAGGAGTGGGTGCAGCAAAAGGGCATCAAGATCTGCATTGTCTTTGAGGGGCGCGATGGCGCTGGCAAGGGCGGGACGATCAAGGCACTCACCGAACGGGTGAGTCCGCGTGTCTTCCGGGTGGTGGCGCTGCCAGCGCCGACCGAGCGCGAAAAGAGCCAGATGTATCTGCAGCGTTACCTGCCGCACCTGCCCGCGGCCGGCGAAGTAGTGATCTTCGATCGCAGTTGGTACAACCGCGCGGGCGTCGAGCGGGTGATGGGATTCTGCACCAAAGAGCAGGTCACAAGTTTCCTGAAGGCGGCCCCGCTCATCGAGAAAGCGATAGTTGGATCGGGAGTCATCCTGCTCAAGTATTGGCTGGAGGTCAGCCAGGAGGAACAGACCCTCCGGCTCGAGGCGCGCATCAACGATGGGCGCAAAACCTGGAAGCTGTCTGGTATGGACCTCAAGTCGTACGGCCGCTGGTATGACTACTCACGCGCGCGCGACGACATGTTCAAGGCGACGGACAGCGAGTATGCGCCGTGGCTCGTGGCTAACTCGAACGACAAGCGGCGGGTCCGCCTCAATATCATCGCCGACTTGCTTAGCCGCATCCCCTACAAAGAGATACCGCGCGAGAAGGTGAAGTTACCCGAGCGGCAGAAGCCAGGCGGTTATCGCGAGCCGGATTACCCGTTCAAGTTCATCCCCGAAAAATTCTGACGGGCGCGGCCTTTCGGAGACACACGCGGTGCGGGGCGAGTCCCGGCCTGGAGTGAGTCATGAAGCAGCAAGGCTCTGAACCCCACAATCGACTCCATGGGTCTGGTGCGCACGGTTCACGGCAACATGCGCGGGGTAGCGTGCGTCTGTTCGCACTGGAGTGGCTCCGCGACTATCGACAGCCCTGGTTCAGGCTCGATGTGATCGCCGGCCTGACTGCGGCGGCGGTCGTCATTCCCAAGGCTCTGGCATACGCAACCATTGCCGGGCTGCCGGTGCAGGTCGGGCTCTACACGGCCTTTGTCCCAATGCTGATCTACGCCCTGTTCGGAACCTCGCGTCCCCTGAGTGTGAGCACGACCACCACCATCGCCATCCTGGCTGGCGCGGCGCTTGCGGAGGTCTCGTCCGGCACCCCGGCAGCTCTCGTCACGGCAGCGGCGACGCTGGCATTGCTGGTGGGCGCGATCCTCGTGCTGGCGGGCCTCCTGCGGCTGGGATTCGTCGCCAACTTCATCTCCGAGCCAGTGCTGGTCGGATTCAAGGCCGGCATCGGAATCGTCATTGTGGTGGACCAGATTCCGAAGTTGCTTGGTATCCACATTCACAAGGGCTCATTCATTCACAACTTACTCGCTACGTTCGAAGGTCTCCCGCAGGCGTCGCTGCCGACTGTTGCCATGGCAGTTTTCACGATTGCGATCCTGCTGGTTATGAAGCGTTTTGCTCCACGCGCGCCCGCACCGCTGGTCGCGGTGGCGATCGGGATTGGTGCCATGAGTCTGTTCGGCCTGGAGCGCTTCGGGGTGGCGACAGTTGGTGTCGTTCCGACTGGGCTGCCCGCTGTGACACTGCCGGATTGGCAGCTACTGGCCCAGCTCTGGCCCGCGGCCATGGGCATCGCGCTGATGAGCTTCACCGAAACGATCGCGGCAGGGCGCGCCTTCGCCCAGAGTGATGAGCCCACACCACAGCCCAACCGGGAGCTGGTTGCGACAGGGTTGGCCAACATTGGTGGCGCTTTGCTGGGCGCCATGCCGGCCGGCGGCGGAACCACGCAGACGGCGGTGAACCGGCTCGCGGGAGCGCGCACGCAACTTGCGGGGCTGGTCACGGCCGCACTGGCGCTGGGGACAATTCTGTTGCTGGCGCCTTTCATCGGTCTGATGCCGGACGCCACCCTGGCTGCGGTGGTAATTGTGTACTCGGTGGGCCTGATCAATCCGCTGGAGTTTCGCGAGATCCTCACGGTGCGTCGTACCGAGTTCATTTGGGCGCTGGTCGCGATGGCAGGGGTCGTGCTGCTCGGAACACTGCAGGGCATTGTCGTGGCGATCATCGTATCGCTCGTGGCCTTGGCTTATCAGGTGTCCGATCCACCGGTTCATGTTCTGGGGCGAAGGCCAGGTTCCAATGTGTTCCGGCCTCGATCCGATGAACATCCCGAAGACGAAAGCTTTCCCGGCTTGCTCATGCTGCGCCCGGAGGGGCGCATCTTCTTCGCCAATGCCGAGCGCATCGGCCAGAAGATCCAGCCGTTGATCGCCGAGGCCAGCCCGAAGGTCATGGCGTTCGACCTCGGCGGGGTCTTCGATCTGGAATACACCGCACTCAAAATGCTGACCGAGGCCGAGAAGCGACTGCGAGAGAAGGGTGTGACGCTGTGGCTCGTAGGCCTGAATCCGGGTGTGCTGGCCATGGTCAAGCAGTCACCGCTGGGGCAGACGCTGGGCCTTGAGCGCATGTTTTTCAATCTCGAGGAGGCCGTTGCGCGCTACGAGTCCGCGCCAGCAGCCGTGTAACTTGCCCCGCGTTGAAAACATCGGTACGGGCTCGGCTCCGGGGAGGGTGACCTCATGCCAGACATTGGAAAAGAGAAGCGGGCGCGTGTGCTTGATCCGATCGAGCGCGTCATGGAAGTGATCTTCGGCTTGCTGATGGCGATGACCTTCATCGGGTCGCTCAGTGTGGCGACGGCTGGCCACGAGGATGAACGCGCAATGATAGTCGCCGCACTCGGCTGTAATCTCGCCTGGGGACTCGCGGACGCGGTGATATACCTGATGCGCACCGTGATCGAGCGCACACGCAACCGCACGCTGCTCGCAAGTTTGTGCAGCGGGGCGGACGCAGCTACCGGGCAAGCGCTCATTGCTAACGCGCTACCGCCGCGTCTCGCGGCTGCGGCCAACACTGAGGTATTGGAATTGCTGCGATGCCGCCTCGTCGAGCACCCGGCCATGCCGCTACCGCCGCGCCTTGGCCTGGACGACTTCAAGGGTGCACTCGGCGTTTTCCTGCTGGTCGTGCTCGCGACGTTCCCGGTCGTGGTGCCGTTCATGTTGCTCGACCAGACGGCTCTCGCAGTGCGCGTGTCTAACGTGGTCGCCCTAGGGATGCTGTTCATCGCAGGCTGGATTCTCGCGCGGTACGCAGGCGCAACCCCATGGCGCGGCGGGGCAGCGATGACGGTTCTTGGCACGGCGCTGATGGCCGCGATCATGGCGCTCGGCGGATGAGGGGCGTGTTTGCGGCTGCGGCCGTGCAGCCTGCTTGGTTTCAGCATCCTTGATCTCGGCTCTATTTCAGGAAGGGGCCGGGACGATGTCCACGAATAATATCTTCATGATCGTCAGGGCTCGCAGGCGATCATTGCAGCAGTTAGCGCCGTTGCCTGGCGAAACAGTTGCAGTGCAGTTCCCCCCTCACCATCAGTTACCACCGAGCTGGATAACCTGCGCTCCATCTCATTCTGCCCGGCGCAACAGCGCGGTTTTGGCAAGACACCCAAACACACGGAAAGGGCTAGCGAGGCAGAAAACATCACCTTCCTGGTGAGGCCGCCCCCGGGGCAGTGCGAGGCCAGCATCGAACGAAGGCACCCAGTAGTATGCGGGTCACTACTAGTGATGACATTCAAAATCACTACTTCGTCCGTTACCGCCGCAAGAGGGATTGATTAGCTTTGGCCGCCGAGCAGTAGTCCACCTGGGAAAGGCCAAATGAAAACAAAAATAATCTGTAAATCCTTCCGCCCTCATGCGTTAGCCACCGCGATCGCCTTATGCATCGCAGCCCCGGCTGAAGCAGTGAGTTTTAGTGTTGGAGAGATTGAGGGGACTTTCGACTCGTCGCTGTCCGTCGGTGCAAGTTGGTCGGTGCGCGGTGCCGATCCAGATCTGATTGGGGTGAACAACGGCGGTCAGGGGCTATCGCAAACCTCTGATGACTCTCACCTGAACTTCAAGAAGGGCGAGACTTTCTCGAAGATCTTCAAGGGTATCCACGATCTCGAGCTGAAGTACGGCGACACCGGTGTGTTCATGCGCGGCAAGTACTGGTATGACTTCGAGCTGAAGGACGAGAGCCGTCCGTTCAAGGACATCGACGACAGCGGCCGTAAAGAAGGTGCCAAATCTTCCGGCGCACAGCTTCTCGATGCCTTCGTTTATCACAACTATCAAATAGCAGACCAGCCAGGCTCGGTTCGCTTGGGCAAACAAGTCGTCAGCTGGGGCGAGAGCACCTTTATTCAAAACGGTATCAACGCAATCAACCCGATTGATGTGTCTGCGTTCCGCCGTCCTGGTGCTGAAATCAAGGAAGGCTTGATTCCGGTCAATATGTTCTTCGTGCAACAAAGCCTGACCGAGAACCTGTCGGCTGAAGCCTTCTACCAGTTGGAGTGGGATCAGACCGTCACAGATAACTGCGGGACTTTCTTTGCTCAACCTGACGTAATTGCCGATGGTTGTGATGACAACCTACGGGTTCTTAGCAACAACTTGGCCGCGGGTAGTGCCGTTAACGCTGGGTTACCAGGTACCGCTCTTGATATCAACCAAAACTCCGAAGGTGTTCTGGTACGTCGCGGTCCTGATCGTGACGCACGCGATAGCGGACAGTACGGTGCCGCGTTGCGTTATTTCGAGGATGCGCTGGATACCGAGTTCGGCCTCTATTACATGAACCTGCATAGTCGTGCTCCCGTTTTCAGCGGTTCTGCTCCGTCCCAAGCTATTTTTAATACTGCAGCGCGCTTTGGTGCGGCGGCACCGTTGGTCGTGGCTGGTAATTCGCAGTATTTCATCGAATATCCTGAAGATGTTCGTCTGTTCGGCTTGAGCTTCTCCACCACCTTGCCCATCGGCACGGCATGGTCTGGCGAAGTCAGCTACCGGCCGAACGCCCCGGTACAGCTGAACACCACCGACATCTTGTTTGCAGGAGTCGGCCCTCTTTCCACACTGAGCCCGGCTTTTGCTTTGTTTGGTAATGCATCTGTACTGGACGGTACTCCTGGCCAGGATTTGCATGGTTATCGCCGCAAGGAAATCACTCAGTTTCAAACCACTTTCACGCATTTCTTCGACCAGGTGATGGGTGCCAGCCGCCTGACCCTGGTAGGCGAGATTGGCGTGAGTCATGTCGGTGGGTTGGAGCATACCTCTGAAGCTCGCTATGGCCGTGATCCGGTATACGGTCCCGGTCCTCTGCCGGCGACAGGCCGCCTTAATACCTGCACGACCTTGAATGCCAACACTCTGGGTAGCCAGACTGCCGAAAACGTCAGCAAGAACTGCAACGACGACGGTTTCGTCACCACCACCTCCTGGGGCTATCGCGCTCGGGCGATCTGGGACTACAACGATGCCTTCGCTGGTATCAACCTGAAGCCGAGCATCTCCTGGTCGCATGACGTCGATGGTTATGGCGCCAATGGCCTCTTCAACGAAGGAGCCAAGGCCGTCAGCCTCGGTCTGGATGCCGAATACCAGAACACCTACACGACCAGCCTGTCTTACACCGACTTCTTCGGTGGCGACTTCAACACCTCGATCGACCGCGACTTCGTTGCGCTCAGCTTCGGCGTGAACTTCTAAGCGGACAGGAATTTAGAGGACGAACATGCATATGAAAACAACAAAAAGTCTGCTGCAAACCGGCGCTCTGGCGCTGTCACTGTTGGCTACCAGCGTCATGGCCAAAGTTTCCTCCGACGAGGCCGCACAGCTGGGTGCCACCCTGACTCCGATCGGTGCCGAGAAGGCCGGCAATGCCGATGGCAGTATCCCGGAATGGACCGGCGGACTGCCCACCACGGCTGGTGCAGTGGACAGCAAAGGCTTCCTGGCCGATCCCTTTGCCGATGAGAAACCGCTGTTCACCATCACCGCGGAAAATGCCGAGCAGTACAAGGACAAGTTGTCTGCTGGCCAACTGGCGATGTTCAAGCGCTACCCGCAGACCTACAAGATCCCGGTGTACAAGACCCACCGCAGCGTGGCGGTGCCGAGTGCAATCTACGCGGCGGCCAAAACCAGCGCCCTGAATACCGAAGGCGTTGACGGCGGTAACGGCCTGAAAGGCTTCAACGACAGCCGCTACTACGCCTTCCCGATGCCCAAGAGCGGCATCGAGGTGGTCTGGAACCACACCACCCGTTACCGAGGCGGCAACGTCAAGCGTCTGGTGACTCGCGTTCAGCCGCAGACTAACGGTGCCTTCAGCATGATCCAGCTCGAAGACGAGATCTCTTATCCGGGCGAGCTGGCCGACCAGGACAAGAGCAAAGCGGACAACATCCTGTTCTATTTCATCCAACGAGTGACGGCGCCGTCGCGTCTGGCCGGTAACGTGCTGCTGATCCACGAGACCATCGATCAGGTCAAGGAACCACGCCTGGCCTGGCTATACAACGCCGGGCAGCGTCGAGTACGGCGGGCGCCACAGGTTGCCTACGATGGCCCGGCCACTGCCGCCGATGGCTTGGCCACCGCGGACAACTTCGACATGTACAACGGCGCACCGGATCGCTACACCTGGGAGCTGGTGGGCAAAAAAGAGATGTACATCCCTTACAACAGCTACAAGCTGGACTCGCCGAACCTGAAGTACGCCGACATCCTCAAGGCCGGCCATATCAATCAGGATCTGGCCCGTTACGAGCTGCACCGTGTTTGGGAAGTGGTGGCCAAGCTGAAGCCGAATGAGCGCCATATCTATGCCACCCGCCGTATGTACTTCGATGAAGACAGCTGGCAGCTGGCATTGGTCGATCACTACGACGGCCGTGGTGCCCTGTGGCGTGTTGGCGAAGGCCATGCGCAGCAGTACTACCACAAGCAAGTGCCCGGCTATACCGCCGAAGCTTTGTATGACGTAGTTGCCGGCCGCTATTCGGTGCTCGGGTTGAAGAACGAGGAGAAGCACAGCATCGAGTTTGGAGCTGCGGCTTCCGCATCCAGGTACACCCCGGCAGCGCTGCGTCAGGCTGGGGTTCGCTAACCTCGACACGCGCAGATTGATACATGTTTTAGGCGGCTTACCGGCCGCCTTTTTTATTCGCGAAAAATTGCATGGTTGGCTTCGTCTCTGCAAGGATGATCCCTGATCAGCCAACCAATCGAGGGCACTCATGCCGAAAAGGTTGAACGACAGCGGCTTGCTCCCTGAATCCCTCCGTCTTCCGCGTGGACATCTGCCCAGGCCGCGCCTGCGCGATGCGCTGCTGGAAGCAGAATGCCGCCTGCGCCTGCTCTGCGCCCCCGCTGGGAGCGGTAAGAGCGTGATTCTCAGCGAATGTGCGCAGCAGTGTCCGGCCGGAACGCGGCTGGTCTATCTGGATCTGCGCGGCCAGCCATTGTCACCCGAGGCGTGGCTGCAAAGACTGGCATTCGCTCTCGGCGCTGACTCTGCCGACCAGGCCGGCATCCGGCAATATCTCGAGGACCATGAGCAGCCACTGTGGCTTCTGTTGGATAACTATCCGCGCTTTCCCGACAGCGAACTGGACACCCTGCTGAACGACCTGATCGTGTCCGCACCACGGCGGATTCACTGGTGGCTAGCCAGCCGCCGCCGCCCACAACTGCAACTGGCACGGCTGCTTCTGGAGGGCGAGCTGTTCGAACTGGATGGTAGCGAACTCGCGTTCACTGAAAGCGAGGTGGCTGACCTGGTTCAGATCGGTGGCCACCATTGGCCCAGGCCCGAAGTCCAGGCCCTGCAAAAGGCCTCGCAAGGTTGGTGTGCAGGCATTCGCCTGCGCCTGCTCGGTTTGCAGCCGGGCCAACCGCCACAGACCGAACGAAACGACGTGCTGCTCTTGGACTATCTGAAGCGCGAAGTGCTCAATGAGTTGCCAAACGATTGGCAGCACGCCCTTTACTCCCTGGCTCAGCTGCAGGAGTTTGACGCCGCGCTCTGCGAACAGCTGCTAGGTGTAGGCGAGGGTGCTCATTTGCTCGGGCAACTCACTGAGTGCGGGCTGTTCATCGAGTCCGCCAGCGAGGACGGCAAGCACTTCAGGGTGTTCACGGTCGTGGCGCCGCTGCTGGCCAGCTTGCTCCCAGTCACAATGGCCAGCGCGCTGTTCCGCAAGGCCTGCCAGTGGTGCGTCAGCCAGGGCCAGGTGCGTTCCGCGCTCGAGTATGCCCTCAAAGCCGGACAGCCGGAGGTGGCCGCCAACCTGATGCAGCACTACACCCGCGATCGCATGTTGCAGGGGCGTAGCCTTGCGCTGTTGACCCAGTGGTGCAGCGAACTGCCTGAATCCTTGTTGGCCAGCACGCCGCGTCTGGTGCTGCTCAATGCCTGGACCCAACTGCTCTGTGGCCGGCTGGACGAAGCCCAGGAACATGCGAATCGGCTTGCCCGCTTCATGCCCCAGCCAGATGCCCAGCACCAGCAGGAACTGATTGCGCAGTGGAAGGCGCTGGTTGCCAATCTGGCCTTTCACCGGGGGGCGGCCGAGCAGTCACGCCCCCTGCTACGGGAAGCCATAGACGAGCTGCCCCGACGGGCCTGGGGGCAGCGCCTGTTCTGTTGTGCCTTGCAGATAGAGCAGGCATTGATCGAGGGGCGCTTCGACGAGGCTCAGGAGCTCAACCGCCAGGCCATCAAGCAGTCGCGGGAGCAGGCCAGCCTGGCCATGGAAAGCTTTTTCGCCCTCAGCCATGTGAAATTACTGGAAATCCGCGGAGAACTGCTCCGTGCCGAAACCCTGTTGAAGCACCTGTACAGCGAGCTGAATGCTGCCTGGAGTGCAGAAGCAAGCCCGATGCGCGCGCGTGTGCAGTTGCGCCGCGCGGCGCTGCTTCTGCAGCAGGGGCGTTATCAGGAGGCAGAGGCAAGCTTTAAGTCGGGGCTGCAGGACTGCCTTGACTGCGTCGACCCCGCCGCTTTTTGGGGCCACCTGGGGTTGGCGGAATTGGATGCCCTGCACGGCGATCTCGCCGGAGCCTTTTCCCGTATCGCCGATGCGGAGCGCCTGATGCATTTCGGCCATATCAGCGTGCCGCTGTATCAAGGATTGTTGCTGAGGGCCAAGGCGCGGCTCTGGCTTATACAGGGGCGTGCAGCACAGGCCGAGAAGGCACTGCGCAACCTGTCGGCGGAAGCGATCCATTTCTCGCCCTACGGGATGCCCGACCTGAACCTGCGCCTCCGGCTGCTGCTGTTGCAGGCACAGCTGGCCAACGGCGCAATCGTGGAGACCGTGGACGCGCTCGGTGCCATGCGCCGTCAGGCGCTGGAAGAGGGGCGGCGGCCACTGGCCTGCGAGGTCGGCTTCAGCCTGGCTGAAGGGCTCTACGCGGCCAACAGACAGGAACACGCCAAACAGGTGATGCTCGATGCGCTGAGCATGGCTCGGCAGATGGGCCTTGCCAGTGCCGAGCGAGACTTTGCGTTGCGCAATCCGGCCATGATGCGCTGGGCCGGCAAAGCCGGCAGTCATGACAGCGTGCCCGCAACCCTGCTGACACCCCGCGAACGGGATGTGCTCAAGCTGATTGCCCAGGGCTACTCCAATCAGCAGATAGCCGACGCCCTGTTCATTTCGCTGCATACGGTGAAAACCCACGCTCAACGCATCAACTGCAAACTCGGCGTCGAGCGGCGCACGCAAGCAGTCGTGCGCGCCAAGGAACTGGGGCTGGCCGGCTGAACTATTCGGGCGTTTCTTGCATGGGCAACGTCACGACCAAAGCCTTTATAGCTCCAGGGCGGCCCACTGCGCAGGTCGGGCGCCCCGTGCTTTTTGGTTATGTCGCCGTCCTAGGGCAGTGCATAGACCTTGAACAGCAACTTGGACGTACCTCCAAGCCGATCCAAGTATTTGATGTACGCCTGCTCGATCTCACCCGAGCGGTACATTTCGCTCAGCACGGTATCCACCAGCAAGCGGAAGTCCTCATCGCCACGCTCGAGCGCCATCGACGCCGGAGCGAATTCGAAGAGGCGACCCACCACCATCAACTCCCCGGCGTCCTTGCTCTTCGCCACGTAGTTGTTCAGCAGCATGCGCTCGGAGAGGAATGCATTGGCTTTGCCGTCGGCAACCAGCTTCACGCCATCCTCATTGTTCTCGACCGTCACCAGCGTGGCCACCACGCCGAGCAGGCGCATTTTCTCGCGAAGCCACGCCTCGGTGACACCGCCAGCGACGGCTGCAAAGGTGTGGTTGGCCAGGCCGCGATTGACCGTCGCGCGCCAGGTCGGGCCGGTATGCGCCACATCGCCATTGAGCACTCTCAATAACGACTCGGGGGCATCATTGCGCACCACCGCCGAGAGTCCTGCGGTGTACACCGGTATCGAGAAGCTCACCGACTTGCGTCGCTCCAGTGTCGCCGGGGTCGGTGTGCAGAGGATGTCGACCTTGCCCGAGCTGACGGCACTGATCTCTTCGCCGACTTTGAGCGCTTGGTAGCGTACCTGCAGATTGGGCAAGCTCAGCTCGGTCTTGAGCCTGTCGGCGACTTTCAGGCACAGCTCGATGCCATAGCCGCTGGCCTTGTCACCGTCCTGGCTGCTGAACGGTGCAAAATCCGGCAGATAGCCCAGGGTGAAAGTGTTGTTGGCGCGCACGCGCTCAAGGGTGTCGGCGCCGGCCAGCACCGGCAGCAAAGTAAGCAGGCCGGCGAGCAGCATGCTTACGGGTTTGGGCAATTGTACGTTCATATCCTGTTCCCCATATTCAGATGTCTTTGCAGTCCTGAAGGCAACGCCTAAGGCTTGCTGGCCCCGACCATAGCGGCTGGAGACTCAAAGCGCTTGGCGATGAAACCGTAGAGCAGGTAACCGACCGCAAGGACGAGGGTGCCACCGAACACGGCGTCTTTGCCGCAGGAATAGAGGGCGTAGAACGAGTAGGCCAACGCCACCATCAACACCGCTGTGTTGCGGCTGTACACCGCTGGGCTGACCTGGGCCTTGTACATGATGACCAACAGGCCGGTCAGCGCTGTCACGTAGGGAATCAGGTTGGTCACCGCCGCCAGGCTGACCAGCTTGCTGAACTGGGCACTGGCGTCGGGTGAAATGGTCGACAGGGCGAACACGGTCTGCAGCACGCCACAGACGAGCATGCCGATAATTGGCGCATTCATCTCGCTGACCTTGCCGAACAATTTCGGGAACATGCCCTGATCGGCCGTCACCTTGGCCGTTTGCGCCAGAGTGAACTGCCAACCCAACAGCGAGCCGATACAGGCCGTGACGGCCAGCGCCATGATGATGTTGCCAATCACGGGATTGAACATCTGTGCGTAGACCATAGCGAACGGTGCCGAGGAGTTGGCCAGTTCGGCGTTGGGCACGATGCCCTGGATCACCGTGGTCGACAGCACGTAGACCACCGCGGCACCAAGGGTGCCGAACAGACAGGCCAGCGGCACAGTGCGCTTGGGGTCCTCCACGGCATCGGAGGCTTGCGCCGCCGATTCCATGCCGAGGAAGGCCCACAGAGTCAGGGGAATACTCTTGCCGATAGCTTCGGAGATCGCCAGGTTGTTCGGGTTCCAAGCGGCAGAAAACACCTCCGCCTTGAAAAAGAACCAACCGATTATGCTCAGGCCGGCCACCGGGATGATCACGCCCCAGACGCTGACCGCACCGATCTTGCCGGTGATGCTCGGGCCACCGAAGTTGGCCACGGTGGTCAGCCAGATCAGGCCGACCGTGCCGACGAAAAGTGGGACTGCGCCGCTACCCAACCAGGGCACGAACGACGTCAGGTAACCCACCGCGGAAATGGCGATAGCCACGTTGGCGATGGCCAGCGACAGGAAGTACAGGAACGAACAGAGGAAGAACCCCGACTTGCCGTGCGCCTCTTCGGTGTAGGCCGACATCCCGCCGGAGCGCGGACAGAAGAGGCCGCACTGGGCGAAGCTGTAGGCGATGGCCATGGAACCGATCGCGGTGATGATCCATGACAGCAGCGAGACGGCCCCGAGTTGGGCCATGTTGGTGGGCAGCATGATGATGCCCGAGCCCATCATGTTGACCGCCACCAGTGTGGTGAGCCCCATGAGGCTCATTTTCTTCTTTGACTCAGCCATCGAATACTCCTTGCTCTGTCCAAAGCACTGACCCTGAGTCCGACGGCTTACTGCCTGCCGCTGGGAAAGGGTGGCTAAACGTTACTGTTTGACCACATACAGCCTGTAGGTTAGCCGGTCTTGGCTGTCGCGCTCGACCTCGACCCCATGGTTGTCATGCCCGAAGCCGGGGAACCGGCCATCGAACAATTCCATCGCCAGCAGGTAGTCGACGATGGCCTTCTTGTCGGCACCGGCTTTTTCCCCCGGCATCATCAGCGGAATACCCGGTGGATAGGGCACGATTTGCACAGCGACCGTACGATCGAGCATGTCGCGCACGGCGATCTGCTCGATCTCGCCTTTCACCAACTTGGCGAAGGTCTCGCGCGGCGAGGACACCGGGTCGGGCAGCAAGGTGTAGGCCTCGTCCATGTTGTGCAACATGCCAGTGGCGAGCATGTCCTGGTGCATCTCCTCGGCCAGATCCTTGAGACCCATGCCGGCGTAACGCTCGGCATAGCTTGTTGCCAAGTCGGGCAACACCAGTTCCAGCGGCGAGTTGTTGTCGTAGTGCTTCTTGAACTCCATCAGGCCGGCAACCAGCGAGCCCCATTTGCCTTTGGTCACGCCCAGGCTGAACAGCAGCAGGATGGAGTACGGCTCGGTCTTCTCCACCACGATGCCGCGGCTGGAGAGGAAGGACGACACCAGTGGTGCTGGAATACCGCTAGGTTCCATCGCGCCTTCCAGCGTCTGCCCTGGCGTCAGCACCGTGACTTTGATCGGGTCGAGCATGCAGTAGTCGGCACCCAGGTCGCCGAAACCGTGCCAGCTGGCCGTCGGCTTGAGCACCCAGGCGTCGCCATGGCAGAGGGTCTTCGGGTCGAGGTCGGCAAAGGGCACGCCGTTGACCTCGTCCGGTTGCCAGACGCCGAACCACCAATCCTTCGGATCGCGCTTGCGCACCTCGTTGCCCAGCCGAACCATGGCCTGGCGAAAGGCGATGGCCTCACCGATGGATTCGTCGGTGAGGAAGCCGCCGGCATCGTCCATCATCTTCGCCGACACGTCCGTGGAGGCGATGATGCTGTACTGCGGCGATGTCGAGGTGTGCATCATGAAGGCTTCGTTGAACAGCGCCGGCTTGACCGGCACCTTGCCCGAGCGGATGTGGATCATCGAGGCCTGCGACAGCGCCGCCAGCAGCTTGTGCGTGGAGTGGGTGACGGTCACCGTGGCGTCATCGGCATGCCGTTCGCCACGGTGCATACCATAGCGTCCCTCGTACAGCGGGTTGAAGCGTGCATAGGCGTACCAGGCCTCGTCGTAGTGGATGCGATCGACGCTCTGGCTCAGCTCGCGGGTGGTGGTCTGCACGTTGTAGCAGAGGCCGTCGTAGGTCGAGTTGGTCAGCACCGCCAACACCGGACGCGCCTGCTTGTTGCTCGCCAGCGGGCTGTCGGCGAGTTTCTGCGCTACGGCTTCGGGGGTCAGCTCGCTGCGCGGCACCGGGCCGATCAGGCCACGCGCATTGCGCCTCGGTCGCAGGTACAGCGGCACCGCGCCGGACATGTTCAACGCATAGTTCAACGACTTGTGGCAGTTGCGATCGACCAGCACGGAGTCGCCATCGGTCACCGCCGAGTGCAGAACGATCTCGTTGCTCGCCGAGCTACCGCCGACCGAGAAGAAGGTGAAGTCAGCTCCGAATACGCGGGCGGCGTACTTCTCCGCCTCGGCGATCGGACCGGAGTGATCGTTCAGCGAGCCCAGCTCGCCAACCGACACACTGAGATCGGAGCGCAGCATCTGCTCGCCGTAAAAGTCGAGGAAGCTACGCCCCACCGCAGTCTTCATGAAGGCGGTGCCGCCGGTGTGGCCTGGGGTGTGCCAGGAGTATTCGTGGGTGTCGGCGAAGTTGACCAGGGCGCCGAAGAACGGTGGCAGGATGGTATCGAGGTAACGACGGGCGGCGGCCTCGATGCGCCCAGCGATGAATTCCGGGCTGTCTTCCGGTTGCCAGATGAAACCGTCGATGTTCTCGACGAACTCCAACGGCACATGGCTCTGATGAGCCTGGCTCATGCCCAGCATGATCGGCAGTTGGGCGGTGCGCCGGCGGATCAGTTGGATAAGCTGCATCGCCTGCTGCAGATTGCTCTCGCACAGGCCCCAGCCAAGGATCACGCAGCAGTAGGCGGGGTCGGCACGGAAGGCGATTTCCGCGTCCTCAAGGGAGCTGACCAGCTCCACATCGAGGTCATGGACCTGCAATGCTTGACCGACTTCCTGGGCGCTGCGGAAGACGATGCTGTCTTCATAGCCCTTGGTATTGACCACGATCAGCACCGGGTAGCGCTGCGCCAGAGACGCCGGTAACGGTGTTTGTGAGTGACTCATGGGTAAAAACTCCTTGTCGAAAATTGGTTAACGCCAACCGCAAACGCTGCCGCGAGAAGTTGTAATCGTCGTCGTTGTGCTCGGTCGCCTCCAACGTCGTTGAGCACGCCTCTTGTGGCAGCCCCGGATCGGTCCGGAGTGCCATAAGAGGTGTGCGCGGTCAGCTCTTCAGCACGTAGCCATAGGCGCGAGTACGGCCGTTTTCCTGTTTCAGGTAGACGCCTTGCAGTTCCGGGGTGAAGCCCGGCAGGCGGTTGATGCCTTCTTCAAGGGCGAGGAAGTATTCCAGTGCTGCGCCGCCCCATATTTCCCCGGGTACCACGCAGAGCACGCCCGGCGGGTAAGGTAAGGCGCCTTCGGCGGCGATGCGCCCGGCCGCGTCCGCCAGTGGCACCAGTTCGACGTTGCCGCGGATGTATTCGATCTGTGCGGCCTGGGGAAGCATCGCTACCTTCGGCAGCTTCGCCTTGCGGAACATATCCGTCTGCAATTGCTTAACGTTGTGGTTGCGGTACAGGTCGTGCATTTCCTGGCAGAGCTGGCGGATGCTGTAGTTGCGATAACGCTCTTGGTATTGCTCGTAGATAGCGGGCAACACCCGGCTCATCGGCGCGTCGTCACTGATGAAGCGTTCGAAGCGGGCTATCTGCGCGACCAGATGGCTCATCTTCGCCCAGTCCTCGGCAGGCGTGAGCAGGAACAGGATGGAGTTGAGGTCGCACTTCTCCGGAACGATGCCGTTCTGCCGCAGGAAGTTGGCGAGGATGCCGGCATGGATGCCGAAATCGGTGTAGCTGCCATCCACCGGGTCGATCCCAGGGGTGGTGAACAACAGCTTGCAGGGGTCGATGAAATACTGGTTGTCGGCGTAGCCGGGGAAGGCGTGCCAGCGATCTTGCGGGTGGAATTTGAAGAAGCGGATGTCGCTGGCAATCTCGTCGGTCGGGTAGTCCTGCCAGTCGCGGCCATCGATTTCGCGCGGCACGAACGGGCGAATCATCGTGCAAGTTTCCAAGACCAGCTTACGGGCATTGATGCCGAATTTTACGCAATCTCCCCACAGGCGCAGGCCGCTGCGGCCGCCATGGATGCGCGCATTCACATCAAGGGAAGCGAATAGCGGGTAGAGCGGGCTGGTGGAGGCATGGGCCATGAAGGCGTTGTTCAGGCGGGCATGGTTGCAGTAGCGAGCCTGCCCCTTGATATGGCGATCCTTCTTGTGGATCTGCGAGGCCTGGGAGAAACCGGCCTGCTGCTTGTGCACCGAGTGGGTAACAAAGATACCGGGGTCGTTCTCGTCGAGCTCCAGTAGCAGTGGCGAACAGTCTTTCATCATCGGAATGAACTGTTCGTAACCGACCCAAGCCGAATCGAACAGGATGTAGTCGCACAGTCGACCGATGCGGTCGACCACCTGCCGGGCGTTGTAGATGGTGCCGTCGTAGGTGCCGAGCTGGATAATCGCGAGACGGAATGGGCGTGGCTGCTGAGCCTTGTCCGGAGCGACCTCGTTGATCAGCTCGCGCAGGTAGGCTTCCTCAAAGCAGTGGGAATCGATACCGCCGATGAAGCCGTAGGGATTACGCGCGGTTTCCAGATAAACCGGGGTGGCGCCAGCCTGGATCAGGGCGCCCTGGTGATTGGATTTGTGGTTGTTGCGGTCGAACAGGACCAAGTCGCCAGGAGTGAGCAGGGCGTTGGTGACCACTTTATTCGATGCCGAGGTGCCGTTGAGCACGAAGTAGGTCTTGTCGGAGTTAAACACCTTGGCCGCATGCTTCTGCGCCAGCAGCGCCGGGCCTTCATGGATCAGCAGATCGCCCAGCTTGACGTCGGCATTGCACATGTCGGCGCGAAACAGCGTTTCGCCGAAGAAATCGAAGAACTGGCGTCCGGCCGGATGCTTGCGGAAGAATTGGCCACCCTGGTGGCCGGGGCAGGCGAAGGTGGAATTGCCTGCCTCTGTATAGCGTTTCAGGGAACCGAAGAAGGGGGGGAGAAGGGTTTCCTCGTAGGCCTTGGCCGCAGTCTCCAACTGGTGGCCGTAATGCTCTGCGTTGGCGCGGGTCGGATCGAACGCACCGTTGACCTGTAGCAATACCTCGCGAATACGCGGGACGACTTCCGGCGCGTGACCGCCCTCCGGAGACGTGACAATAAATAGTGGGATATTGAAGCCGGTCTGTTGAATGACATCCAGTGCGCCGTCCAGCACATCCGCCACGGAGATCACCGCGGCGGCTATGTCGGTGTAGTCGGTGTCTTTGAGGGAAACTATTTCCCGCGTGGTGTGGAAACAACCGTGGACGTTATCGCTGGCTGCGATCTTCAAAGCGTTCATGAACATGGGTCTCCTTGGGTGCATATGCGGGACGTTCTAGCTCCAGATGTCTCCGTGAACTCATCAATGGCCCTGCTCCAGGCCATTTGCGTGCAAATAGGTATAGATCATTCTGGCGAGTCGGTATTCCGGGCTTTGGCGAAAACGGTGGGCGGGGTGGTGGACGCAGGCTGCCCTAGCCGCCGTCATGCTTGAGTGCAACGACTGGCCTGGGGTGTGGCGAAAACAGTCTCAGGCTCTTCGGCTAATCTGATTTTTCCATGTCTGTGTTTGGAGCGTCTGATGTCACTTGTAGATGCAATCGTTGCCCAGGTTTTGATGCTTGAGACAGCTCTCTACCATGCCTACGCGCGCATGGAGGCCAGGACAGATAGCGAGGCGCTGCATGACTTGCGGATCAATCTGCGGCGCATGAGAAGTCTGCTGCGACCACTACGTAAGATCGGCGCCGTAGCGACGCTCAATGAGGTAGCTGCCGAGGTTGGCAAGCTGACTACCCCAGTGCGTGATCTAGAAGTGTTGATTGATGAGCTTGAACAGTTGGGGTTTGCACAGCAGGCCAATGCCCGGAAGGCTATTTTGCAGTCCAGCTACAGCCGCATCGTGGCAAGTTCGACGCTAAAGCAGCTGTTTTCCCGACTGGATCAGTGGCCTTCAGATTTTCGTGCGGCTGAGCGTGGCGGCGAATTACGTCAGATCAAGAAGACCATCGCCAAGCGCCTGCACAAGCAGGTAGAGCGCTTGAAAGCAGCGCTGGCAGACCCGCAATACGATCTCCATCAGCTACGGATTTTGGTCAAACGCACACGTTACGCAACCGATGCCTACCCTCAGTTTTCGCCCATATCCGTTAAGGCCGCTGCCTCGCTCAAGGCTGTGCAGTCTGCTCTGGGCACTTGGCATGATCATTACCAATGGTGTCTCAAAGCTGGGCAGGAAGAAGACCTGCAGCCGCTACTTCAGGATTGGCATGTCGCTGCTACCGCAGCTCTTATGGAAGCTGAAGTGGAGTTACTTCACCTTGCAGCGTTGCTGGCGAAGAACCAGCAGGCGTAAACAAATCAAGAGCGCCTTACGTATCCCGGAACTACATACTCACGGACTTTCCTTACCAGCCCTATGGCCGTTCGCTCTGCTGTAGCCTGGCCATGTTGAGCTTGATGACATCCATCACCGCAGCGGTCATCACCGAGGTGGAGACGCCGAACATCAGGATGCCGTTGGCTGCTTCCAGCGGGCCGAGCAGGCGCCAGCGTGCGGACATAACGATATCGCCATAGCCCAGGGTCGCGAAGTTGACCCCCGAGTGATACAGCGCGGTGGCGAAATCACCGAATTCGCCGAGCAGCATGAACAGTGCTGCCCAGATCGCCATCTGCACGAAATTACCGAGCAACATCAGCAACATCAGCAGCATCACCATCGACAGCAACAGGATATCCAGCAATTGCGATTCGCGGCCTTGCTGGGCATGCCTGAAGCGCACGTAGTGGCGCAGGCACTTGGCCATGAAAATGGCCTGTAGCAGCAGGCAGAGCAACATCACAGGGAGGCCGGTCAGCAGATTGAGCAGCATGGGTGACCTCTTCAGTAGGCGGACTGCCGCACCGGCGCCGGCCGAATCGACTGTGGTGGTGCAGCAGTCTGCTGCCACGCAGACCATCATCATCGAGCCGGCCCAGCCACAGACCGTCTACGTGCCCAGTTACAACCCGAGCGTGGTCTACGGTACTTGGGCCTATCCGTCCTACCCGCCGGCGTACTATCCACCGCCGCCGGGTTACTACGTCGGCACCGCGCTCGCCGCCGGCCTGGCTTTTGGCGCGGGCGTGGCGATCGTCAATTCGCTCTGGGGCGACTGCTACTGGGGCCGTGGCGATATCGACATCGACGTCAACCGCTACAACAACATCAACGTCAACCGCCAGATCAACGCCAATCAAAACACCTGGAACTACAACTCGATCAACCGTGACGGCGTGCCTTACCGCGACCGCGCCAATCGCGAACAGAGCGGCCGACGCCTGGCCGGCAGCGAACAGCGCGATGCTTTCCGTGGCCATGATCCGGCTCGCGCTTCCGAGCGCGAGCGCGCCCGCCAGTCGCTTACGCAGCGCGGCATCGAATCCCCGGCCACCAGCAACCGCCAAGCGCGCGAGCGGGCCCAGACCGCCAGCCGCGACCTGCGCAACGAGCCGCAGGTACGCCAGCGCGCACAGGCCAGTGCCCAGAAGCGCCAGGTTGCGCAAAAAAATCCTCAAGTCCGCCAGCAGGCACGTCAGCAGCACACCCGCGCGCAGGCTCCGCGTAACAATGCTTTTTCCGGTGCCAGCAGCCCCTCGCGGTCGCGTGCGCAAGCCAGCCGCGGCCAAGCCAGCCACACCGCTGCCAATAGGCCGCAGGCGGCACGCGACAGCGGCCGGACCGTGCAACGTCCTTCCCGGGCTCCGTCCCGGGGCGGCGGCCATCGGCGCTGACAGGAGAGTCGCGATGAATGCAGTATTTCGTATTTTTCCAATTGCGCTGCTGGCAACTCTGGCTCAGGGCGCGCCCGCGCAGCAGGCATTTCCCAGTCCGGATGCTGCCGCCGAGGCCCTGGTCGCCGCACTCGGCACTAAACAGGCCGATGCCGATCGCCTTGCGGCCTTGCTCGGCGCCGACTGGCGCACGTATATCCCGACCGAGGGCGTTGACCGCGATGACGTCGATGCCTTTTTGGCCCACTACCGGGAGAAGCACGTGATCCAGTCTGACACGCAAGCAAGCGCATCTGGTGGTCGGCACCGACCCCTGGACGCTGCCGCTGCCAATCGTGAAGGGCAAGGACGGTTGGGCCTTCAACGCCAAGGCCGGAAGTGAGGAGATCCGCAAGCGCCGCATCGGTCGCAACGAGCTGGCCACCGTGCAGTCGGCGTTGGCTTACTACGATGCGCAGATGGACTACGCCGACCGCGACGGCGACGGCGCGCCTGAGTACGCGCAGAAATTCATCAGCAGCGACGGCAAGTACGATGGCTTGTACTGGGCCGAGGAGCCCGGTATCGAGGAAAGCCCGCTGGGGCCGTTGTTCGGCGACGCCAAGCCCGACGAAGCCGAGCCCGGTAGCGACTGGCATGGCTACCACTACCATATTCTCGATGCACAGGGTCCATCGGCACCGGGCGGCGCTTACAACTACAAACTCGGTGACAACATGAGCCGTGGCTTCGCCCTGATCGCGTGGCCAGCAAAGTACGGCGACAGCGGCGTGATGAGCTTTATGATCAGTCACGAAGGCGAGGTGTTCGAGAAGGACCAGGGCCCGGACAGCGCGGAGCTGGCGAAGGCCATGCCTCGCTTCGATCCGGACAGCAGTTGGAGCGAGGTCAAGGAGCAGCCGACGCCTTGAGCACGCTCGGGCGCCCGTGAATCAGTACCAATGTAGCTCCGCAGATCAACGATGTACTCGTCTGAAAAGTGATCGACAGTGCATGCCAGCGGTTACTACGCCTGGCTGGCAGAGCCGAAGTCAGCGCGAGCAAAGGATGACCAGCGGCTGCTCGGCCTGATTAAACACTCCAGGCTGGAGAGCGGCGGCGTCTATGGTTACCGCAAAATCCATGACGACCTGCGTGAGATCGGTGAACCCCGTGGCAGAAATCCGGTTGCCCGGCTTATGCGCCTGGAAGGGCTGCGTTCGTAGACGGGTTATCGGCGTCGCCCTGGCCGTCATGGTGGCAAGCCTCCAGTGGCTTCACCGAATCGTTTGGAGCGCCGCTTCAACGTCACGGAGCCCAACAAGGTCTGGGTCACGGACATTACCTACATCCGAACCTATGAAGGCTGGTTGTATTTGGCGGTGGTGCTCGACCTGTTCTCACGCCAGGTCATCGGCTGGTCAATGAAGCCGCAGATGACTAGCGACCTGGCGATTGATGCACTGTTAATGGCGGTCTGGCGCCGTAAGCCGAAGCAGGAAGTGATGATCCACTCAGACCAGGGCAGCCAGTTCAGCAGCTCCGATTGGCAGAGCTTCCTGAAAGCCAACAACTTGATCGGCAGCATGAGTTGACGCGGTAACTGCCATGACAACGCGGTGGCGGAGAGCTTCTTCCAGCTACTGAAGCGGGAACGGATCAAGCGGAAAATCTACAGCACTCGGCAGGATGCCCGCAGTGATGTGTTTGATTACATCGAGATGTTCTACAACCCGAAACGCTGGCATGTCTTCAACAACCAGCTGTCACCGGTAGAGTTTGAAAAGCGCTATTTCGGCGATGCCGCGCACCCGATGACTCAGTACCTGGCACAAGGCGCCTGCATGGCCCTGGAAGACGCCGTGACCTTGGGTGAAGCGATCAAGGTCAGCGGCAACGATCTCGCCGCAGCCTTCCGCCTCTACGAGTCGATCCGTATTCCGCGCACTGCGCGAGTGCTCTGGTCGGCCCGCGAAATGGGCCGCCTCTACCACGCCAAGGGCGTTGAGCGTCAGGTTCGTAATCAGCTCTGGGTCGGCCGCACTCAGGAACAGTTTTATGACGCCATGCAGTGGCTGTACGGCTGGGACGTCAAGAACTGCCTGAACCCGCTCGGCCAGCAGTAGGCCGAAGCGCCCCGAAGCGGCCGCACCAGTCCGCTCTGGGGCATCCCCCAAGTGGATGCACATCCCGAGCCGCCGCGTGCATCCGCCCCGGCGCAGCCTTCGCCCCACCACATTCATCAAGGGCCACAACGTCAACACCGGGCTCGACTACGAAGGCCTGGACTGGGAGCGCGACCTGGATATCGGCTACGTCATCCAGAGCGGCCCGCAGAAGAACGTCGGGGCGTATGCGCAACGTGACTGCCCGCTCCAACTACCCGCGCAAACCTGCTGCCTTGTCCAGCAGTTCAGTAGAGTCATCAGATGCTGAACGGGACACTCGCCTGGCAATTGAAAAGTTAAGCGCCAAGGATAAGGTCGGTGTCGCTGGTGAACGTCTTGCAGCTATTGGCGGTGCTACTGCGGGTGTAGCTGCGGCAGGGTCTCTTGCGGGGGCTGCCGGCGCAACTACGATTCTTAGTTCGAGTACGCTCGCCAGTGTTTTTGGCGGGGTGTTCTTGACGACGACACCTGTTGAGTGGGTGATTGGCTCGGCATTGCTTGCCGGGGCTGCAGGTTATGGCATCGCGAAGATAATTCGCTCCGGCAGTGAGCAGGATCAAGTTCGCGGTGAAGTCATTCAGCGCCTGACCAGCCGTCTTGCAACCATTCAGGCAGAAACGATAGCTCCTGATTGCAAGGCTGAGGCAAACAATAAAAGGAAGGGGCGAGTTGCCCAAGACGGGCAAGGAGGGGAATTATGGCTGCGTGACTTTTGCGTGACTCTCTCACACACTTATCAGCATCTCTGGGCATCAAGTTGCAGCGAGCGCCCGAGATAGACCGCGTGGTTATTGAGCCTGCACACTTACTGCGTGCATGGGGTGCGAGGGGTAGAGTGTTCGAATCACTCCGTCCCGACCATATTTTTCAATGACTTAGCCCGGTTCGGCAACGACCGGGCTTTGTTGTTTCTGGGATTTGGCGTTTCTGGTAGTGAATTGAGAATGGCTTGGCTGGCGCAGCAATTTTGGGTTACCCGTGCTGGCCAAATTGGCTTGGTGCTTCCAGGATGTGATCGGTTGTAATTTTTCTTTCTGGCAGCTAGATCATCAGAGGTTGCACCCCGGCCGTCATCTATTCAACACAAAGCCCCGTAACTCGGCAATGCTGTTCACTTAGGCAACGTGCGCCTGGGCTCCCCTCTCCCGTTTACGGGAGAGGGGCTGGGGGAGAGGGTAAATAGCGGGCAAAAGTGAATTCATTTGGCATGCACCCCTCTCCCTAACCCTCTCCCCAGAGGGGCGAGGGGATAGAAGGCGAAGACGCATGCTTAAGTGAACAGCATTGCCGTAACTCGGGGCTTTGTTGTTTTTGTGGCTTCCCGAACGCCTTTCTGTGTCATCCGTGCTCTGGTAAGCCTCAGGCGCAATCCAAGTTGACCTGCCCTGAGCTCCCGGATCGCGCCTGGAGCTTATTCGGGGTGCGGTAGTAAATCCCTGCCCCTGGCCGGCCTTTCCCGCTAGTCCCAACGGACGATGTTGCTCTCCCGCTAAGGCGCTTAAATCGCTCTCCATAGGGCCTCCCCGGCATTTGCTTCGTGGGTGGGCCAAGGCCTGTCAGGAATGAGGAGAGCGCCCATGGATATCCGTGGTCTGGGTTATGTCACCGTCTTATCCACCGATCTGAACCGCTGGCGCGAATACGGCACGCAGGTGCTGGGCATGATGGCCGCTGCCGGCCCGCTTGAGGATGCGGTGCTCTACCTGAAGATGGATGAGCGCCACTACCGCATTCTGGTGGAGCAGGGCGAGCAGGACGGCTACGGTGCCAGCGGTTGGGAGGTGGCCGGCAAGGCCGCCTTCGAGCAGGCGATCGCCGAGCTGGAGCAGGCCGATGTGCCGGTGCAGCGCGGTAGCGCGGCGCAAGCTCGCGTGCGCAAGGTGCAGGAGTTGGCCTGCTTCAGCGACCCGGATGGCAACCGCCACGAGCTGTTTTGGGGCCCGCTGCAAGACTTCGCCCGCTTTGTCTCGCCGGTCGGCGTCAAGGGGTTCGTCACCAATGAGCTGGGCATGGGTCATGTGGTGTTGCCGGCGCCGAGCTTCGAGCGCTGCCGCGACTTCTATGAGCGGGTTCTGGGCTTTGGCCTGTCCGATCTGATGAAGGTGCGCTTCACCCCGGACCCGGCAGAGCCGGAGAAGCGCATCCACTTCATGCACTGCAATAACGGCCGCCACCATTCCCTGGCGATCTTCGAATGCCCGATGCCCCACGGCTGCGTGCACATGATGCTCGAGGTCAATGCCCTCGACGAGGTCGGCCGCGCGCTGGACCGCATGCAGGCGCACGGGGTCAAGCTGTCCGCCACCCTCGGCCAGCACACTAACGACCAGATGGTCTCCTTCTATATGAAGACTCCGTCCGGCTTCGACTTGGAGTATGGCTACGACGGCCTGGTGGTGGACTGGAACCAGCACACGCCATTCGAGAGCACCGTGGTCAGCCACTGGGGCCATGACTTCAGCGTTGGTCGCCAGTGAGGATGTCGAGCATGGATAAGCGTTTGACCACGGCCGAGATAGTCGGCCAGTTACGCGACGGCATGACGATCGGGATCGGTGGGTGGGGCCCGCGGCGCAAGCCGATGGCGCTGGTGCGCGAGATCCTCCGTTCCGATCTCAAGGACCTTACGGTGGTCGCCTACGGCGGTGCCGATGTCGGCATGCTCTGCGCGGCCGGCAAGCTCAAGAAGCTGGTGTTCGCCTTCGTTTCGCTGGACTTCATTCCGCTCGAACCTTACTTCCGCAAGGCTCGCCAGGACGGCGCCATCGAGGTGATGGAAATCGACGAGGGCATGCTGCTGCTGGGGCTGAAGGCTGCAGCCATGCGGGTACCCTTTATCCCCACCGCGGTGGGCCTGGGCACCGATGTGCTGACCCACAATCCGGAGCTGAAGCTGATTGCCTCGCCCTATGCCGATGGCAAGGACTGGGTCGCCATGCCGGCGCTCAAGCTGGACGCAGCGCTGGTGCATGTCGACCGCGCGGACCAGCGCGGCGTTTGCCAGATCAGCGGGCCGGACCACTACATGGACGACCTGTTCGTCCGCGCTGCGGAGCGGGCCTATGTCAGCTGCGACGAGTTGGTTGACAGCAGCTATTTCCACAGCAACCCGGAGCAGGCGCGCCAGGTGTTCTGGGAGCGCAACCAGACCAGCGCCGTGGTGCATGTGCCGGGCGGTGCCCACCCCAGCTCCTGCGCGCCGCTGTATGGCTTCGATATCGCGCATTTCAAGGCCTACAACGCCTCGGCCCAGGAGCCGGGTGGCTGGCAGGCCTATGTCGAGCAGTACCTGAACGGCACGGAAGAGCAGTACCGGGAAAAGGTCGGCGGCTTGGCTGCCATCCGCAAGCTACCCCTGCCGGTTTTCTAAGCGAGGCTCGACATGACTACTAATGCAATGACTTACAGCCTGGCTGAACTCTTGATCTGCGCCGCCTCAGAGGCCTGGCGTGATGACGGCGAGGTACTGGCCACGGGCATCGGCGTGATCCCGCGTCTGGCCGCGTCCCTGAGTATGCTCAGCTCCAACCCCGAGCTGCTGATGACCGACTCGGAGGCTTTTATGGTCGCCGAGCCGGTGCCGCTCGGTGCGCGTAACGGCTACAAACCGAAGTTCGACAGCTGGATGGGCTTTTCGCGCATCTTCGACAACGTTTGGGGCGGCAAGCGCCATGCCCTGGTCGGCCCGACCCAGATCGACCGCTTCGGTCAGGCCAACATCTCCTGCATCGGCGACTATGCCAAACCCAAGGCGCAGATGCTCGGCGTGCGCGGCTTTCCCGGCAACTCCATCAGCCATGCCAACTCCTTCCTAGTGCCTAGCCACAACCGCCGGGTGTTCGTCGAGGGTGAGGTCGATGTGGTCGCCTCGGTCGGCTACAACCCGGCGCGTCTGGCCCGCGGCTGGTCGCTGGAGGAGATCGACATCCGCCTGATCGTCACCGACCTCTGCGTGCTGGATTTCCAGGGCCCGCAGCGGCAGATGCGGATCCGCTCGCTGCACCCGGGCGTAACTGTGGCCGAGGTACAGGACAACACCAGCTTCGCCCTGCATATCGCGAACGCGATTCCGACCACCGCAGCGCCGAGCGTGGAGCAACTGATGCTGATCCAGCAGTTGGATCCGCACAACCTGCGCGCCAACCAACTGAAAGACAACCCGCCGGGTGAGCGCAGCCCGCGCTGACGGCCACAAGAAGTCCCGCCTTGCCGGAGAAGCAGTCAATGAGCGAGCAGAACGATCAAGAGGTCGAGGTGGTGCTCTACGAGGTGCGCGGCGCTATCGCCCTCGTCACCATGAACCGCCCCGAGTACCACAACGCGCAGAACTCGCGGATGACCTATGCGCTGGACGCCGCCTTCCGCCGCGCCTGCGACGACGACGCGGTGAAGGTCATAGTGCTACGCGGCGCCGGCAAGCACTTCTCCGCCGGCCACGACATCGGCACCCCAGGGCGCGATGTGAACCAGAGCTTCGAGCGCGCCAGCCTCTGGTACGACCACGTCAACAAACCCGGCGGCGAGTTTCTCTACGCCCGTGAGCAGGAGGTCTACCTCGGTATGTGCCGGCGCTGGCGCGAGATGCCCAAGCCGACCATCGCCATGGTCCAGGGCGCCTGCATCGCCGGCGGCCTGATGCTGGCCTGGGTCTGCGACCTGATAGTCGCCTCGGATGATTCCTACTACGCCGATCCGGTGGTGCGCATGGGCATTCCAGGGGTGGAGTACTTCGCCCATGTGCACGAGCTGAACCCGCGCATCGCCAAGGAGTTCCTCTTCCTCGGCGAGCGCATGTCGGCCGAACGCGCCTACCAGATGGGCATGCTCAACAAGGTGGTGCCGCGCGACGTGCTGGAGGACGTGACGCTGGACGTCGCCGGGCGCATCGCGCAAATGCCGCGCCTCGGCCTGCAACTGAGCAAGCAGGCGGTGAATAACGCCGAGGACCTGATGGGCAAGCGCGCCACCATGGACATGGTGTTCGGCCTGCACCACTTCGCCCACGTGCACAACGAGCTGACTTCCGGCGACAAGCTTGGCGGCTATGACGCCAAGGCCATGGCCAGCTCACAACGCAAAGCGACGGAGGCGTGATGATGGTCTCCCTGAATACCCGCCTGACCGAACTGCTCGGCTGCCGCTACCCGATCATCCAGACTGCCATGGGCTGGGTCGCCGACCCTAAATTGGTGGCGGCCACCGGCAATGCCGGCGGCTTCGGCTTCCTCGCCGGTGCCACCATCGAACCCGAGCGGATGGAGGCGGCGATTGTCGAAACCCGGCGCCTGACCGATAAGCCGTTCGGCGTGAACTTCCACATGTATCAGCCCAACGCCGGCGAAATCGTCGAGCTGGTGTTGCGTCATAAGGTCAAGGCGGTCAGCTACAGCCGCTCGCCGGGCAAGCAGATGATTGCCCGCCTGAAGGACGCCGGAGTGGTCTGCATTCCCACCGTCGGTGCCCTGAAGCACGCGCTGAAGGCGGTCGAGATGGGCGCCGACGCGGTCACCGTGCAAGGCGGCGAGGGCGGCGGGCATACCGGCTCGGTACCCACCTCGCTGCTGCTGGCGCAGGTAGTGGACGCGGTTTCGGTGCCGGTAGTCGCCGCTGGCGGCTTCAAGGATGGGCGCGGGCTGGTCTCGGCCCTGGCCTATGGCGCCGAAGGCATTGCCATGGGCACGCGCTTTCTGATGAGCGCCGACAGCCCGGTGCCGCACGCCACGCTGGCGCGCTATCTGGCGGTGCGCGACCCGGCGGCGATCATCGTCAGCCGCGCCATCGACGGCATGCCGCAACGGATGATCCGCAACGAACTGCTCAACCAGCTGGAGCAGTCGGGTGGCCTGCAGCGCCTGCTGCTGGCGCTGAAGAGCGGCTTGGCCTACCGCAAGCACAGCGGCATGAGCCTGACCCAGCTGCTCGGCAGCGCACTGAAGATGCGCGGCGCCGGCGAGCTGACGGCGGCCCAGACCATCATGGCCGCCAATGCGCCGATGGTGATCCAGAAGGCCATGGTCGAGGGCCTGCCGGCCCAAGGCGTGCTGCCCGCCGGGCAAATTGCCGCAAGCATAGACAGCCTGCCGAGCTGCGAAGAATTGATTGGCCAGATAGTCCGGGAAGCCGAAGCGCGCCTGGCCGAGCTGTGCCGCCGAGCATCCTGAAAGGACAACCTAATGAACAAACCCTTTAGCGTCAGCATCGACACCGGCATCGCCGAGCTGGTGTTCGACCGGCCACCGGTGAACGCCTTCAACTGCCAGGGCTGGGCGGATATCGCCAGCGAAATCGAAGCCCTCGGCCGCGACGCCGCCGTGCGGGTGATCGTCATCCGCGCCGAGGGCCGCGGCTTCTGCGCCGGGGTGGATATCAAGGAACTGGCCGCCGACGGCAACCTGATAGTCGCGGTGAACAAGGGCAACTACGACAGCTTCAAGGCCATCCACCGCAATCCCAAGCCGGTGATAGTCGCGGTGCATGGCTTCGTCCTCGGCGGCGGCATCGGCCTCTGCGGCGCGGCGGACATTCTGGTCGCCTCCGACTGCGCACGCTTCGGCGTGCCCGAGGTGGACCGCGGTGCGATGGGCGGTGGTGCGCACCTGCAGCGCCTGTTCCCGGTGCAGAAGGTGCGCCACATGTACTTCACCGGCGAGATGATCGACGCCGCCGAGGCCTACCGCCTGGGCGCAGTGGAGCGGGTGGTCAAGCGCGAAGACCTGCGCGAGGCGGCACTGCAGATCGCTCGTCAGATCGCTGCCAAGAGCCCGGCGATGATCGCTCTGGCCAAGGAGGCGCTGAACGGCATCGAAGACGGCAACCTGGAAGACAAATACCGCTGGGAGCAGGGCTTCACCCTCGAAGCCTACCGCTCGCTGGACTCTCAAGAGGCGCGCGATTCCTTCGTGGAAAAACGCAGTGCCCACTTCAACGGCTAGGAAGACCACTCCATGGAACTGACCTATACACCGGGCCAGCAGGCCTTCCGCGCCGAGGTGCGCGCCTGGCTGGCGGCCAACGTACCGAGCGAGCCGCTGCTGTCCTTCGACACCGAAGCCGGCTTCGGCCAGCACCGCGCCTGGGAGGCCAAGCTCAATGAGGGCCGCTGGGGCATGGTGACCTGGCCGACCGAGCTGGGCGGGCGCGGCTGCGATCTGATCGAGTGGCTGATTTTCGAGGAAGAGTATTACCGCGCCGGGGCTCCGGCACGGGTCAACCAGAACGGCATCTTCCTGCTCGGCCCGACCCTGATGGAGTTCGGCAGTGAGGAGCAGAAGGCGCGCTTCCTGCCGCGCATGGCCACCGGCGAAGACATCTGGGCCCAGGGCTGGTCGGAGCCGGGCGCCGGTTCCGACATGGCGGCGATCCGCGCCAAGGCCGAGCGGGTCGGCGACAAGTACATCATCAACGGCCAGAAGACCTGGTCGACCCGCGCGGTCTGGGCTGACTGGCTGTTCGGCATCTTCCGTACCGATCCGCAGTCCAGCCGCCATAACGGTCTGACTTTTATTTTGCTGCCGCTGGACAGCCCGGGCATCACGGTGCGGCCGATCCCGCAGCTCAATGGCTTGCCGGGTTTCGCCGAAATCTTCTTCGACGACGTCGAGGTGCCGGTGCAGAACGTGCTCGGCGGCGAAGGCATGGGCTGGCATGTGGCGATGTCCACCGCCGGTTTCGAGCGCGGCCTGATGCTGCGCTCGCCGGCGCGCTTCCAGGAAAGCGCCCGCCGTCTGGTGGAGCTGTACCTGGCCAACCGCGAGGAGGCCGACCGCGACCCGGCCATCGGCGAGGCGGTGATGCGCGCCTACCTGGATGCCGAGGCCTACACGCTGGCCACCTATATGACCGCCTCGAGCCTGGTGCAGGGCGGCAAGATCGGCCCGGAGTCCTCGACCAACAAGATCTTCTGGTCCGAGCTGGACCAGCGCATACACGAGACCGCCATGAGCATTCTCGGTGTGCGCGCCGAACTGCTGCCGGGGGCGCCTGACGCAGGCGAGGTCGGTCACTGGCTGGACGGTTTCCTGTTCGCCCAGGCCGGGCCGATCTACGCCGGTACCAACGAGATTCAGCGCAACATCATTGCCGAACGCATGCTTGGCATGCCCCGCGCTTGAGGACCAGACGATGGACTTTAGCTTTAGCCAGGATCAACTGCTGTTTCAGGCCAACGTCAGGAGCTTCCTGACTAACGAGGTCACCCCGGAGCGCATCCGCGAACTCTGGCAAACCGACAGCGGCCGCAGCGACGAGCTCTGGGCGCAATTGGTCGAACTGGGCCTGACCGCCCTGAGCGTGCCGGAAGCCTTCGGCGGCTTGGGTCTGAACGAGCTGGACTTCGTCCTGCTGGCCCAGGAGTGCGGCTATGCCGGCCTGCCGGAACCGCTAGTGGACAGCATGTTGGTCGGCGTGCCGCTGCTCACCGCCTTGGACGATACGCATCTGGCTCTCAAGAGCGAGTGGCTGACGCGGGTGGCCGAGGGCCGAGCGCGCTTGGCGGTGGGCCAGCCGGGCAATCAACTGGTGGCCGACGCTCAGGTCGCCGACCTGTTGTTGCTGGCCCACGGCGACGAAGTGCACGCCGTGCCGCGTTCGGTGGTGAGCCTGACCCGTAACGAGTCGGTCGACCCCAGCCGGCAGCTGTTTCGTGTCGACTGGACGCCGAGTGCCGCCACCTGCGTCGCCGAAGCCGAGCAGGGCCGGATGCTGTGGGCTGCGACCTTCAATCGCGGTGCTCTGGGCACGGCTGCCCAGTTGCTGGGCCTGGCCAAGCGCATGGTCGATCTGGCGGTGGACTACAGCTTCGAGCGCAAGCAGTTCGGCAAGCCGGTCGGCTCCTTCCAGGCGGTCAAGCACCTGATGGCCAACGTCGCGGTGCAGATCGAGTTCGCCAAGGGGCCGCTGTACCGCGCCGCCTACGCGGTCGCCCACAGTCTGCCGGGGCAGGATGTGCAGGTATCCCACGCCAAGCTGGTTTGCGCCGAGGCCGCGCTGTTGGCGGCGAAGAACGCCATCCAGACCCATGGCGCCATGGGCTACACCTGGGAGGTCGACCTGCAACTGTTTATGAAACGCGCCTGGGCCCTGGACAAGGTCTGGGGCGACCGCGGCCAGCACAAGGCGCGGATTCGGGCGGCGTTGTTCGACGGGGATATCAGCCTGGGTGCCGGCCAGACCTTCTAACCCTCTCCCCCGGCCCCTCTCCCATGAATGGGCGAGGGGAGACAAGCGGTCTGTGCGGAATGTTATGAAGGCACGGACAGCCCCCTCTCCCGTTTTACGGGAGAGGGCTGGGGAGAGGGGCATCGCCTTCAACCATCTTCAACCGAGGTATCCAAATGCCCGAAGCCTACATAGTCGACGCCGTCCGTACCCCTACCGGTCGGCGCAAGGGTGGCCTGAGCCACATCCACGCCGCCGACCTGGGTGCGCACGTGCTGCGCGCACTGGTCGAGCGCAACGGCATTCCCGATCACGAGTACGATGACGTGATCTTCGGTTGCGTCGACACCATCGGTCCGCTGGCCGGCGACATCGCCCGTACCAGCTGGCTGGCTGCCGGGTTGTCGCAGGAGGTGCCGGGCACCACCATCGACCGCCAGTGCGGTTCCTCGCAGCAGGCCGTGCATTTCGCCGCGCAGGCGGTGATGAGCGGTACCCAGGATGTAGTGATCGCCGGTGGCGTGCAGACCATGACGCAGATCCCGATCTCTTCGGCGATGACCGCTGCCGAGCCGCTAGGCTTTACCGATCCTTTCACCGGCTCGGAAGGCTGGGTACAGCGGTACGGCAAGCAGCCGCCGACCCAGTTCCGCTCGGCGCAGATGATCGCCGAGAAGTGGGGGCTGTCCCGTGCCGAGCTGGAAGCCTATGCCTTGGAGTCCCACAACCGCGCCCTGCGCGCCATCGAGGAGGGCCGCTTCGCCCGCGAAATCGTCCCGCTGGCCGGCGTGCAGCATGACGAAACCCCGCGCCGGACCAGCCTCGAGAAGATGGCCGAGCTGGACTTCCTGTTCGGCTGCGACCGGGTTACCGCGGCAGTCTCCAGCCAGACCTGCGACGCCGCCAGCGCTATGTTGATCGTCTCGGAGGCGGCACTGAAGCGCTACGGCCTGACCCCGCGGGCGCGCATCCAACACCTCAGCGTGCGCGCCGAAGACCCGGTCTGGATGCTTACCGCGCCGATTCCGGCCACCGCCTACGCACTCAAACGCGCCGGCATGAGCCTGGATCAGATCGACCGGGTGGAGATCAACGAAGCCTTCGCCTCGGTGGCCATGGCCTGGCTGAAAGAGACCGGCTATCCGCACGAGCAGACCAACGTCAACGGCGGCGCCATCGCCCTCGGCCATCCGCTCGGCGCCACCGGTACTCGCCTGATGACCAGCTTGCTGCACGAGCTGGAACGCAGTGGCGGCCGCTACGGCCTGCAGACCATGTGCGAAGGCGGCGGGCAGGCCAACGTGACCATCATCGAACGGCTTTGAAGCGCGGTAGGGTGGGCTTCAGCCCACCAGCGGTCGTGAACGGTGGGCCAAGGCCCACCCTACGGTTCTTTGGATTCCCGCCTCCGCGGGAATGACGTGGTGCAGGGAAACTCTCCGCCACCACCGTCGTCCTCGCGCAGGCGGGGACCCAATAAACAAGCCCCGCTTTGCTCCCCTCTCCCTTTCTTTTATGAAGCAAGGGAGGGGGGATTAACGAACCATGCAACCCCTGAATTCCCGGAGAACAACAATGGCAATTTGCAAAGACCGTGTAGTGATCATCACCGGCGCCGGCGGCGGGCTGGGCAAGGCTTATGCGCTGGCCTTCGCCGCCGAAGGCGCGAAGGTGCTGGTCAACGATATCAACCTCGAAGCGGCGCAAGTCGTGGTCGCTGAAATCCACGCGCAAGGCGGCGAGGCAGTTGCCAACAGCAACGACATCACCCGCTACGATGACGCCGCGCTGATAGTGCGCCAGGCCGTCGAGAGCTTCGGCGATCTGCACGTGCTGGTGAACAACGCCGGCATCTGCCGCGACCGCATGTTCGCCAGCCTGACTGAAGCGGACTGGGACGCGGTGATGTCGGTGCACCTCAAGGGTCATTTCTGCATCGCCAGCCATGCTGTCCAGTACTGGCGCGAGCAGGCCAAGGGCGGCGCCCAGGTCCGCGCGCGGATCATCAACACCAGCTCCGGCGCCGGCTTGCAAGGTTCCATCGGCCAGTCCAACTACGCCGCCGCCAAGGGTGGCATCGCCGCCCTGACCCTGGTGCAGGCTGCCGAGCTGGGCCGTTACGGCATCACCGCCAACGCCCTGGCCCCGGCCGCCCGCACCGGCATGACCGAGCAGGTGTTCGCCGAGGTGATGAAGAAGCCGGAAGAGGGCTTCGACTACTTCGCCCCGGAAAACGTCGCGCCGCTGCTGGTCTGGCTCGGCTCGGAAGAGTCGCAGGCGGTCAGTGGGCGGATGTTCGAGGTCGAGGGCGGCAAGCTGTCGATCGCCGATGGCTGGCGCAAAGGCCCGGAGCTGGACAAGGGCGGTCGTTGGTTGGCGGCCGAGGTCGGCGCGGCGGTGGAGCAACTGATGACCCAGGCCGTGCCGGCGCAGAAGGTGTATGGCAGCTAAGCCCCGGCCCCTGTAGGCGCTACTCGTACCGTTTCGCGGATAAATCCGCTTCCACAAAAGCAGCCAGCGCGAAGTTAAGCGGGGTGTAGGAGCGGATTTATCCGCGATGCTTTTTCTACTGGGTGCGATCCCATCGCGGATAAAACCGCTCCTATAGTTGGACGGCGGGTGAAACCCGCGCGGTATTTTGATCGTTCCCACGCTCTGCGTGGGAACGCATCTCTTGACGCTCCAGCGTCCACCTGTTGATTTGCGTCGCAGAGCGTCGCGGGCTGGGGCTCCCACGCTGGAGCGTGGGAGCCATCAGTCGTCTCGATGCACCGCAGATGGGCATCACTTGCAGCAGCCATCTCCAACCCGGCAAAAACAGGACGCACTGATCTCCACATCGGCCCGGGCCATAGCCAGATCGAGGCGGGTCTGCACGGCCGTCGCTTCCGCGTGCTTGCCAAGTCGGTGCAGACACTCCACATACCCGTGCAGACTCCACACATTGTCCGGATGCTGGGACGCCCGACTGAGCGTATTGTCCAGCCCCAGATCGGCCCGATAAACTTGCGCTGCTTCTTCTACCCGGTCCTGCTCCAGAAGCAGCGCACCCAACGCATGCCGGGCCGGCTGCATCCAGCCCCACGGCTCGTCATAGGGCAGGCCGTCGTCCAGTTTCACCGCCTGGCGCAGATGGGCAAAGGCGCTGTCGTGTTTGCCCTTGCGATACTCGATTTCCCCCCGCAACATGGCGGCGGCAATCGCCAGAATATCCGTGCATTTGTTGTTGAAGATGTACCGCGTCTCCGGCACCCGGGCGAACGCGTCAAGGAAGCGTTGTTGCTCTGCTTCTGCGGCTGCTATCTGCGCCCCAGCCGCGTGCGCCACCCCTTTGGCGTAATGGAGCATCGCCGTCGTCACACTGTACAGCTCCGGGTCGTCGGGCAGGGGTTCGGCAAGAATCTCCTGCCACCTGCCAAACCGTACCTGCACGTGCACCTTCATCGCTACAAAGCCTTCCACCCAGTCGGCCATAGGCGGCTGCGTCACGCGCAGCAGTTCTTCCGGAATGGTCGCGATCAGTTCATTGGCTGCTTCCAGGGCCGGGCGGTACTGACCGAGAAACATCGCCGAATAGAGCTTGAAGTGATAATTGTGACTTCTGTAGAGGGTGTAGAAGTTGAGTGGCCCTTCCCGTTCTAGATATTTTCGGTCGGCCAGGATCGCCTTGCTATTGGTAACCATCCCCGCATAGTAATGGCCGCAGAGCACGTCAATATGCGACGGCATGTGGCGCAAATGTCCCGCATCCGGCACCAGATCGCGCAGGGCATCGCAGGCCCGCAACGCCCGTTCCGGGTGGGGCGACATCTCCATGGTATGAACATACATGTGCAGCACGCCCGGGTGCGGCGCATCCCCGCGTTCGTCCATCAGCCGCAGCGTCTGTTCCAGCACGGCCACCGCCTCAAGCGTATCCGCGCCCTGCGCCGGTGCGCCGCTGTTGAGGTCCCATAACTGCCAGGGCGTGCGGTTGATCATCGCCTCGGCAAACAGCGCGCTGACATCAAGATCGTCGGGAAAGGCGGCGTAGACACCCCGCATTGACGCCGAGTAGGCATCGTTCCAGGTGCAGAGCTCGGCATGGCTCACCACCTGATCCGACTGGTAGCGTTGCTCCAGTGCCCGGATTAGCGCCTGCTCCACTGGCGTTGCACCGTCCATACGCGCCAGCGCAGCTTCCGTCGCCCGGCGCGCATCGGCCACGGCCTCCTTCAATTCCTCCTCTGCAAATGCCTCCCACTTCTTGTTGTAGTTCGAACCGGAGGCATACGCGATGCCCCAATAGGCCATCGCGCAACCTTTATCGTGTTCGGCTGCCTTGCGGAAACAATGTATGGACTCTTCGTGGTTGTAGCCGTAGCACCATAGCAAACCACGATCGAACCAGACCTGAGCCTCCGACGAGTTCGTCGTCACCGGCCGGCTGTATGTACCCAAATCGTAATAGTCACGCATCGATTTCTCCTCCCTCCAAGAGAATAGAACTTGGAAAGACGCCTCGTAGGTGCGGCAGGGCTCCATGGCCTGGAGTGTAGCGGTCTAATTTCCCGGACACCTCGATAGGTGGAAAACCCACCCATTGAGGAGTTTCTTGGGAGCCATAAATGAATCGCCCTGTGTTTCGCAGACACTACTGACTTTCTGCTCCTGGCCGATTTCTGCCTGCCACATAGGCAGGCCTATCTCATTGCGCAGTCCACCCGGCACATTGCCCTAACGGGCGAGTACGCCCTGCGTTTCGGGCCCGATCTCAGTGACGCTTAGCCGTCAACCGCAAACTCCCCCCAGCCGTCACGCCAAGCCGCGCTTATCGACGGCGATGGAGTGGTCGCCTTGGGTGAGGTCGCGGAGGGCGGTGTGGATGGTGGCGCCGTGCGGGTTGGGAAGGGGACTCGGTGAGTACTTGGCCGACCAGGGGCAGGACGCTCCGGCATCGGCCATTCGGACTAGGCAGCGGTAACGATTCCGCAATTACCCTGAGCCTCCAGACTCTCTCGCGATGGGGGCGTAGCCGTATTCGCCCCGCCAGACGAGCAGAAGGCGCACCTATGGAATTTGCGTTCAGCGACGAGCAGGAAATGATTCGCGCGTCCGCCGAGAGCTTTCTCGCGGATGTGTCTGATTCCGCAGCGGTGCGGGCGGCGATGGCCAGTGAGCATGGCTATAACCGCGAACTCTGGCAGCGCCTATGTGGCGAGATGTACTGGCCGGCGATCCATATCCCCGAGGAGTACGGCGGCCTGGGCCTGGGCTATGTCGAGCTGGCAATACTCCTGGAACAGATGGGCCGACGCCTGCTTTGTTCGCCGTTCTTTGCCACCGCCTGCCTGGCCACCCCGGCGCTGCTGCTGGCCGGCAGCGAGCGGCAGAAAGCCGACTGGCTGCCACGCATCGCCGAGGGCAGCATCACCGGCACCTTGGCTTTCACCAGCGCCAACCGTTGGGATGCCGAGACGGTGCAGGCCACTGCACTCGCGGAAGGCGAGGGCTTCGTGCTCAATGGCACCCTTAATTACGTGCTCGATGGACACAGCGCCGACCTGCTGATCGTCGCCGCCAGAACCCCTGGCTCGACGGGCGAGGCGGGAGTCAGTTTGTTCGCCCTGGCGGCCGACAGTGTTGGCATCGAGCGCCACGCGCTGCCGACCATGGACCAGACCCGTCGACAGGCGCGGTTGCAACTGAACAATGTGTATCTCGGTGCCGATTGCCTGATGGGCGAGCTTGGTACGGCCTGGCCGCAACTCGAACGCATCCTTCAACTGGCTTGCATCGGCCTGGCCGCCGAGCAGACCGGTGGCGCTCAACAGGTTCTCGACCTGAGCGTCGCCTACATGCAGGAACGCCAGCAGTTCGGCCGTCCCATCGCCAGCTTCCAGGCACTCAAGCACCGCGCGGCAGACATGATGCTGCAAGTCGAGTGCGCGCGTTCGGCGGCTTATTACGCCGCCTGCGTGGCGCAGGAGCTGCTCGATCCGGCGGGCGACGCGCAGGTCACGACCGAACTGCCGCTGGCGGCGGCGTTGGCCAAGGCGCAGTGCTCCGAGGCGTTCTTCCACTGCGCGGCGGAGTCGATCCAGCTGCACGGCGGCGTCGGTTTCACCTGGGAATACGACCCGCACCTCTACTTCAAACGCGCTCGCGCCACTGAAAGCTTTCTCGGCGCGCCAGCGTTGCACCGCGAGCGGATCGCCGTCGCGCTGCTGGATGAACAGCCACTGGGGGAGCAGCCATGAAGATCAGTTTCAGCACGGAAGACGAGTGCTTCCGCCAGGAAGTCGCCGGCTGGCTGGCGGACCACCTCTGTGGGGAATTCGAGCCGCTGCGCTTTCGCGGCGGGCCGGGCGACGAACACATGTTCCCTGAAGAGCGCAAAGCCTGGGAGCGCACGCTCGCCGCGGGCGGCTGGACCTGCGTGGGCTGGGCGCCGGAGCACGGCGGGCGCGGCCTGTCGATCAGCCAGCAGGTGATCTTTCACGAGGAATACGCCCGCGCCGGTGGGCCGGGGCGCATGGGGCATATCGGTGAGGGCCTGGCCGGACCGACCATCGCCGCCTTCGGCAACGCGGAGCAACAGCGCAAATTTCTACCGGGCATCGTCAACGGCAGCGAGTTCTGGTGCCAGGGTTATTCCGAGCCGGGCGCCGGTTCCGACCTGGCCAACGTCAAGACCCGCGCGGTGCTGGATCAGGCTAGCGGCACATGGCGGATCAATGGGCAGAAGGTCTGGACCTCGCTGGCCCACGAGTCCGACTGGTGCTTCGTGATCGCCCGCACCGAGCCGGGCAGCGTCGGTCATCACGGCCTGTCGTTCCTCCTGGTTCCGATGGCGCAGACGAATATCACGGTACGACCGATCGAGCAGCTCACTGGTACTTCGGAATTCAACGAGGTGTTCTTCGATGATGCCGAAACCGACGCGAGCAACATCGTCGGTTTGCCCGGCGAGGGTTGGAAGATCGCCATGGCGTTGCTCGGCTTCGAGCGTGGCGTGTCGACCCTCGGCCAGCAGATGCAGTTCCAGAATGAGCTGAACGAGATCATCGCCATCGCCAAGGCCAATGGCGCTGCTCGTGATCCAATCTTGCGTCAGCGTTTGGCCGACGCCTGGGGCGGGCTGCGGATCATGCGCTACAACTCGCTGCGCATGCTCTCCGGCGCCCAGGATGGGGCGCTGCGCAAGGACGCGATGATCTACAAGCTGTTCTGGTCCAGCTGGCACGCCAACCTCGGCAAGCTGGCGATGGACGTGCTCGGCGCCGAGGCCGAGCTGATCGAGGCGGCGCCTTACCAGCTCAACCGCCTGCAGTCGCTGTACCTGTTCACTCGCTCCGACACGATCTACGGCGGCAGCAACGAAATCCAACGCAACATCATTGCCGAACGCGCCCTGGGGATGCCGAAAGAGCCCCGCGTTCGCGCCTGAATCTGGCCTGAGGAATCTGAAAATGCTCAATCCGACCTACGTGCCCGGGCACCAGTTGCTGCACGGCAAGTCCGTTCTGATCACCGCCGCCGCTGGCGTCGGCATCGGTTTTTCCGCCGCGCTGCGGGCCGCCGAGGAAGGCTGCCGGGCGCTGATGATCAGCGATATCCATGAAGGCCGGCTGCAGGAGGCCGCGTTGAAGATCCGCGAGAAAACCGGGCTCGACCAGGTTTTCACCCAGGTCTGCAACGTCACCGATGAACAGCAGGTGCAGGCGCTGGTCGCCGCCGCCGAACGCGACCTGGGTGGGGTCGATGTGCTGATCAACAACGCCGGCCTCGGTGGCTCGCGGCTGCTGGTGGAGATGCCGGACGAGGAGTGGCAGCGCGTGCTGGACGTGACCCTCACCGGCACCATGCGCATGACCCGCGCCATGCTGCCAAAGATGATCGAGCGCCAGGCCGGGGCCATCGTCAACAACGCCTCGGTGCTCGGCTGGCGCGCGCAGAAAGAGCAATCGCACTACGCCGCGGCCAAGGCCGGGGTGATGGCGCTGACCCGTTGCGCCGCAGTCGAGGCCGCCGAGCATGGCATCCGCATCAACGCGGTGAGCCCGAGCATTGCCCTGCATGACTTCCTGCGCAAGTCCGCACCGCAAGCCGTATTGGAAAAGCTCGCCGCGAACGAGGCCTTTGGCCGCGCCGCAGAAGTCTGGGAAGTGGCCAACGTGATGATGTTCCTGGCCAGTGATTACAGCTCCTACATGACCGGTGAAGTCTTGTCGGTCTCTAGCCAGAGGGCCTGAGCATGTGCCGAGTATTCGAAACGCCGTTCGCCCTGCACGAGGCGGTTGGCCAGACGCTGGGTGTCAGCGACTGGCTGCAGGTGGAACAGGAGCGCATCGACCTGTTCGCCGAGGCGACAGGTGATCACCAGTGGATTCACGTCGATCCCGAGAAAGCCGCCCAGGGCCCGTTTGGCACCTGCATCGCCCACGGCTACCTGAGCCTGTCGCTGGTCAACCTGTTCCTGCCGCAGATCGTCGAGGTTCGCGGGATTTCCATGGGGGTGAACTACGGCTGCGACCGCCTGCGCTTCCCCAATGTGCTCAAGGTCGGCGCCCGCGTGCGCGGCAGCGCCGAGCTGGTGGGGGTCGAGGAGATCAAGGGCGGCGTGCAGGCTTGCATTCGCGTCAGCGTCGAGATCGAGGGCGAATCGCGCCCGGCCTGTGTGGTGGACACCATCAGCCGCTATTACCCCGAGTAGGGAATACCGAACCCGTAGGGTGGGCTTTAGCCCACCAGGGGCATTGTTCGGTGGGCTGAAGCCCACCCTACGAATACGCCCTGCCTAATCCGAGGAAAAAGACATGAAAGAAGCCGTAATCGTCTCCACCGCCCGCACGCCGATTGGCAAGGCCTTTCGTGGCGCCTTCAACGACACCGAGGCGCCCGTGCTGGGCGGCCATGTGGTGCGTGAGGCCGTACGCCGCGCCGGTATCGAGCCGGGCGAAGTGGACGACGTGCTGATCGGCGCCGCAGCGCAGCAAGGTACCCAGTCCTATAACCTCGGCCGGCTCTGTGCGATTGCCGGCGGTTTGCCCTCGACGGTGGCCGGCATGGCCTTGGAGCGTCAGTGCGCTTCCGGCCTGATGAGCATCGCCACCGCGGCCAAGGGCATCATTTGCGACGAAATCGACATCGCCGTGGCGGGCGGGCTGGAGTCCATCTCCCTGGTGCAGAACAAGCACAAGAACCTCTACCGCAACCAGTCCAATGCGGTGCTTGAACTCGATCCGACGGCCTATATCCCGATGATCGAGACCGCCGAGATAGTCGCCGCGCGCTATGGCATTTCGCGCGAGGAACAAGACGAGTACAGCTACCACAGCCAGATGCGCACTGCCCTGGCGCAAAGCGCTGGGTTGTTCGATCTCGAACTGGCACCGCTGACCAGCCGGCAGGCGCTTTTCGACAAGGCCAGCGGCGAGACCCGTTACGAGGCTGTGACCTTGCAGCGCGACGAGTGCAACCGCGCGAGCACCACCCGCGAGAGCCTGGCGGCGCTGGAACCTGTGTGGCAGGGCGGGCAGTGGACGCAGGCGGGCCGCTTCATCACCGCCGGCAACGCCTCGCAGTTGTCCGACGGCGCCTCGGCCTCGGTGCTGATGAGCGCCAAGCTGGCCGAGCAGAAGGGCCTGGAGCCGCTGGGTATCTATCGCGGCCTGGCCGTGGCCGGCTGCAACGCCGACGAGATGGGCATAGGCCCGGTTTATGCGATCCCCAAACTGCTCAAGCGCCATGGCCTGAAGATGGATCATATCGGCCTCTGGGAACTCAACGAAGCCTTTGCCTGCCAGGTGCTCTATTGCCGCGACACCTTGGGCATCCCCGATGAACGACTGAACGTCAACGGCGGCGCCATTTCCATCGGCCACCCGTTCGGCATGTCCGGCGCACGCATGGTTGGCCATGCCCTGATCGAGGGTAAACGCCGCGGCCTGCGCTATGTGGTGGTGAGCATGTGCATCGGTGGCGGCATGGGCGCCGCGGCCTTGTTCGAGGTGGCGTAGAGCGGACATGGCGGAGCCTTGTCCGCAGGGGCGAGGCTGCGCTGACTAGTCGCACGTCGGGTTAATTCGTTGTCACAGTTGCCACGCTGGGTTTCGCCAAAAACGGCTCTACCCAGCCTACGCCCTGAAGGAGGATTCATGATCACGCCTGAACAAGTGCAGCAATGCATGGCGCGCTATGTCGAACTGGTGGATGCCGGTGATATCGATGGCATAGTCGCGCTCTACGCGGCGGATGCGGTGGTGGAAGACCCGGTCGGCAAGGCGCCGATCAGCGGCATAGCCGCGATCGCGACCTTTTACCGTGAGGGCCTCGGCAAGACCAAAGCCTCCGCCAGCCTGACCGGCCCGGTGCGGGCCACGGTGAATGGCTGCGGCGCCATGCCGTTTCGCGTCGATCTGAACTGGGGCGGACAGCTGTGCTCGATCCAGGTGATCGACGTGATGGAGTTCAACGCCGACGGCAAGATCCGTTCGATGAAAGCCTACTGGAGCGATGCCAACCTGGAACTGCGAGGTGAGGCATGAGCCTGGAGCAGCGCATCGTCCGGCTGGAGGCGCTGGAGGCGATCCGCCAACTGAAGCACCGCTACCTGAATGCCTGCGACCTGAAGCAGGTAGACAGCATCCGCGACTGCTTCGCCGAAGGCGAGGTGCTAATCGACTATGGCCCGCTGGGGACCTTTCGCGAGCGCGAGAGCTTCGTCGCGCTGTACCGGGAACTGGCCTGCCATGACTCGGTGATCGACCTGCATCACGGCGCCAATCCGGAGATCGAGCTGCTGTCGGCGACCGAGGCGTCGGCGCGGTGGGCGCTTTGGTATTTCAATATCGACGCCAACAGCGGCGCCACCCGCCAGCTCGGTGGTTTTTACCAGGATCGCTATCGGCTGACAGGGAGCGGCTGGAAGATAGTCGAGACGCGCTTTAGCGCCCATTCACAGACCAGCGGCCAGTGCTGGCAGCTTCTGGGCTCGCGAATCAGCCGTTACCCGGATCGCGAGCAGAGCTCGCTCCTACAAAAGCCAGAACCCTTTAGCCAGCACTGCCGCTGGTCTGTGAATGGGCGCTAAAGCGCGTCTCGACTATCTTCCAGCCGCTCCCTGTCAGCCGATAGCGATCCTGGTAAAAACCACCGAGCTGGCGGGTGGCGCCGCTGTTGGCGTCGATATTGAAATACCAAAGCGCCCACCGCGCCGACGCCTCGGTCGCCGACAGCAGCTCGATCTCCGGATTGGCGCCGTGATGCAGGTCGATCACCGAGTCATGGCAGGCCAGTTCCCGGTACAGCGCGACGAAGCTCTCGCGCTCGCGAAAGGTCCCCAGCGGGCCATAGTCGATTAGCACCTCGCCTTCGGCGAAGCAGTCGCGGATGCTGTCTACCTGCTTCAGGTCGCAGGCATTCAGGTAGCGGTGCTTCAGTTGGCGGATCGCCTCCAGCGCCTCCAGCCGGACGATGCGCTGCTCCAGGCTCATGCCTCACCTCGCAGTTCCAGGTTGGCATCGCTCCAGTAGGCTTTCATCGAACGGATCTTGCCGTCGGCGTTGAACTCCATCACGTCGATCACCTGGATCGAGCACAGCTGTCCGCCCCAGTTCAGATCGACGCGAAACGGCATGGCGCCGCAGCCATTCACCGTGGCCCGCACCGGGCCGGTCAGGCTGGCGGAGGCTTTGGTCTTGCCGAGGCCCTCACGGTAAAAGGTCGCGATCGCGGCTATGCCGCTGATCGGCGCCTTGCCGACCGGGTCTTCCACCACCGCATCCGCCGCGTAGAGCGCGACTATGCCATCGATATCACCGGCATCCACCAGTTCGACATAGCGCGCCATGCATTGCTGCACTTGTTCAGGCGTGATCATGAATCCTCCTTCAGGGCGTAGGCTGGGTAGAGCCGTTTTTGGCGAAACCCAGCGTGGCAACTGTGACAACGAATTAACCCGACGTGCGACTAGTCAGCGCAGCCTCGCCCCTGCGGACAAGGCTCCGCCATGTCCGCTCTACGCCACCTCGAACAAGGCCGCGGCGCCCATGCCGCCACCGATGCACATGCTCACCACCACATAGCGCAGGCCGCGGCGTTTACCCTCGATCAGGGCATGGCCAACCATGCGTGCGCCGGACATGCCGAACGGGTGGCCGATGGAAATGGCGCCGCCGTTGACGTTCAGTCGTTCATCGGGGATGCCCAAGGTGTCGCGGCAATAGAGCACCTGGCAGGCAAAGGCTTCGTTGAGTTCCCAGAGGCCGATATGATCCATCTTCAGGCCATGGCGCTTGAGCAGTTTGGGGATCGCATAAACCGGGCCTATGCCCATCTCGTCGGCGTTGCAGCCGGCCACGGCCAGGCCGCGATAGATACCCAGCGGCTCCAGGCCCTTCTGCTCGGCCAGCTTGGCGCTCATCAGCACCGAGGCCGAGGCGCCGTCGGACAACTGCGAGGCGTTGCCGGCGGTGATGAAGCGGCCCGCCTGCGTCCACTGCCCGCCCTGCCACACAGGTTCCAGCGCCGCCAGGCTCTCGCGGGTGGTGCTCGCGCGGTTGCACTCGTCGCGCTGCAAGGTCACAGCCTCGTAACGGGTCTCGCCGCTGGCCTTGTCGAAAAGCGCCTGCCGGCTGGTCAGCGGTGCCAGTTCGAGATCGAACAACCCAGCGCTTTGCGCCAGGGCAGTGCGCATCTGGCTGTGGTAGCTGTACTCGTCTTGTTCCTCGCGCGAAATGCCATAGCGCGCGGCGACTATCTCGGCGGTCTCGATCATCGGGATATAGGCCGTCGGATCGAGTTCAAGCACCGCATTGGACTGGTTGCGGTAGAGGTTCTTGTGCTTGTTCTGCACCAGGGAGATGGACTCCAGCCCGCCCGCCACGGCGATGTCGATTTCGTCGCAAATGATGCCCTTGGCCGCGGTGGCGATGCTCATCAGGCCGGAAGCGCACTGACGCTCCAAGGCCATGCCGGCCACCGTCGAGGGCAAACCGCCGGCAATCGCACAGAGCCGGCCGAGGTTATAGGACTGGGTACCTTGCTGCGCTGCGGCGCCGATCAGCACGTCGTCCACTTCGCCCGGCTCGATACCGGCGCGGCGTACGGCCTCACGCACCACATGGCCGCCCAGCACGGGCGCCTCGGTGTCGTTGAAGGCGCCACGAAAGGCCTTGCCAATCGGCGTGCGGGCGGTGGAGACGATTACGGCTTCTTTCATGTCTTTTTCCTCGGATTAGGCAGGGCGTATTCGTAGGGTGGGCTTCAGCCCACCGAACAATGCCCCTGGTGGGCTAAAGCCCACCCTACGGGTTCGGTATTCCCTACTCGGGGTAATAGCGGCTGATGGTGTCCACCACACAGGCCGGGCGCGATTCGCCCTCGATCTCGACGCTGACGCGAATGCAAGCCTGCACGCCGCCCTTGATCTCCTCGACCCCCACCAGCTCGGCGCTGCCGCGCACGCGGGCGCCGACCTTGAGCACATTGGGGAAGCGCAGGCGGTCGCAGCCGTAGTTCACCCCCATGGAAATCCCGCGAACCTCGACGATCTGCGGCAGGAACAGGTTGACCAGCGACAGGCTCAGGTAGCCGTGGGCGATGCAGGTGCCAAACGGGCCCTGGGCGGCTTTCTCGGGATCGACGTGAATCCACTGGTGATCACCTGTCGCCTCGGCGAACAGGTCGATGCGCTCCTGTTCCACCTGCAGCCAGTCGCTGACACCCAGCGTCTGGCCAACCGCCTCGTGCAGGGCGAACGGCGTTTCGAATACTCGGCACATGCTCAGGCCCTCTGGCTAGAGACCGACAAGACTTCACCGGTCATGTAGGAGCTGTAATCACTGGCCAGGAACATCATCACGTTGGCCACTTCCCAGACTTCTGCGGCGCGGCCAAAGGCCTCGTTCGCGGCGAGCTTTTCCAATACGGCTTGCGGTGCGGACTTGCGCAGGAAGTCATGCAGGGCAATGCTCGGGCTCACCGCGTTGATGCGGATGCCATGCTCGGCGGCCTCGACTGCGGCGCAACGGGTCAGCGCCATCACCCCGGCCTTGGCCGCGGCGTAGTGCGATTGCTCTTTCTGCGCGCGCCAGCCGAGCACCGAGGCGTTGTTGACGATGGCCCCGGCCTGGCGCTCGATCATCTTTGGCAGCATGGCGCGGGTCATGCGCATGGTGCCGGTGAGGGTCACGTCCAGCACGCGCTGCCACTCCTCGTCCGGCATCTCCACCAGCAGCCGCGAGCCACCGAGGCCGGCGTTGTTGATCAGCACATCGACCCCACCCAGGTCGCGTTCGGCGGCGGCGACCAGCGCCTGCACCTGCTGTTCATCGGTGACGTTGCAGACCTGGGTGAAAACCTGGTCGAGCCCGGTTTTCTCGCGGATCTTCAACGCGGCCTCCTGCAGCCGGCCTTCATGGATATCGCTGATCATCAGCGCCCGGCAGCCTTCCTCGGCGGCCCGCAGCGCGGCGGAAAAACCGATGCCGACGCCAGCGGCGGCGGTGATCAGAACGGACTTGCCGTGCAGCAACTGGTGCCCGGGCACGTAGGTCGGATTGAGCATTTTCAGATTCCTCAGGCCAGATTCAGGCGCGAACGCGGGGCTCTTTCGGCATCCCCAGGGCGCGTTCGGCAATGATGTTGCGTTGGATTTCGTTGCTGCCGCCGTAGATCGTGTCGGAGCGAGTGAACAGGTACAGCGACTGCAGGCGGTTGAGCTGGTAAGGCGCCGCCTCGATCAGCTCGGCCTCGGCGCCGAGCACGTCCATCGCCAGCTTGCCGAGGTTGGCGTGCCAGCTGGACCAGAACAGCTTTGTAGATCATCGCGTCCTTGCGCAGCGCCCATCCTGGGCGCCGGAGAGCATGCGCAGCGAGTTGTAGCGCATGATCCGCAGCCCGCCCCA